>JADGOS010000019.1 GCA_017882825.1 Demequinaceae bacterium
GCGGGGCGTCCTTGAGCAGGAATCCGCTCGCGCCGGCCTTGATCGCCGCGATGACGTATTCGTCCAGGTCGAAGGTGGTGAGGATGATGATGCGCGCCGCCGTGGTTTGGGCAAGAGCACCGGTTCCCGCGAGCGCAGTCGTCCCCCCGAGCGCCGCCGTCGCGGCGAGCCCGTCCATGCCCGGCATGCGGACGTCCATGAGCACCACGTCGGCGGGCGTCGTCCTCAGCGCCGCGATCGCCTCCGCGCCGGAGCCCGCCTCGGCCACGACCTCCATGTCGTCCTGGGAACCGATGAGCATGCGGAACCCCGCGCGCACCAGTTGCTGGTCGTCCACGATCGCGACCCGAATCGTCACGAGCCCGCCTTCCCGTCCCTGGGTGTCAGCGGCAGCCGGGCGCGCACCACGTACCCGCCGCCGCGCTTCGGTCCCGCCGAGAGCGTGCCGCCGAAGATCGTCGCGCGCTCGCGCATGCCCTCGATCCCCGTGCCCCCCTTGCCCCGGCCCGCGGCCGCGCCCCGGCCGTCGTCGCTCACGGTGACCTCGACGGCGTCGGGAAGCCACCTGAGTTGGACGTACGCGGTCACCTTCGGCCCCGCGTGCTTGAGGACGTTCGTGAGCGCCTCCTGGACGACGCGGTAGACGGCGAGCCCGGCGCCGATGGGTAGTGGGCGCGGCGTCCCGGTGGTGAGGTAGGAGACCTCGAGCCCGCCGTCGCGGACCGAGGCCACAAGGGCGGGAATGTCGTCGACGGTGGGTTGCGGGCCGAGGTCCGTGTCCGGATCGGTGTCCCGCAGGACCCCGAGGAGTCCGCGCATCTCGGTCAGCGCGGCGCGGCCGACCTCGCCGATGGTCTCGAGCGCCCGCGTCGCCACGGCCGGGTCTTTCTTGGCCGCGAAGCGCGCCCCGTCCGCCTGCGCCACGACCACGGTGAGGGTGTGGGCGACCACGTCGTGCATCTCGCGGGCGATCCGCGCACGCTCGTCGCTCGCCGCGAGGGCTCGGGTCGCGGCCGTCTCGGACGCGTCGCTCGCCCGGTCCCGCGCGGCGCGGGACGCCTGGCGCCGAAGCCGGACCGCGAGCCCAACGGCCACGACGGTCGCCATGGCGGCGACGGACCACGCGACGGGCTCCATGAGACACACTGTAAGACCCTGCCTCCCGCCGCGCCCGGAGTCGACTTCCCCACATCCCGGCCCCGAAGCTTTGCCGGGGGGTGTCCGCACTGCCACGATGGACCCATGGCCTTGGGGGAGAACTCCATCACGATGCTTGGGACGGTAGTCGTTGCGGCGCTGGCCGTCGGGGCCGCGGTCGGCGTCGACGCGCTTCTGGAGGACGCCCACGCGTCGGGTCGGACGCCCGGATCGGCGCCTGCAGCATCGGAAGTCCTGAGCGATGACATCTGTGGACTGATGGCCCAGTTGGTCGCGGGCACCTCGGAGCCGTGGCCCGAACTTGACCCCACCGCCCCGGATGACGCCGACATGGTTGTGGCCCTTCACGCCAACGGCGCCTTCGCCATCCAGCGATCCCAATTCCTCCAGTCCGTCTACAACCACGCGGCCGGGGTGGTCTCGGATCCCGAACTCGCCCAGGCGTTCGAGACCATGGTGACGGTCGAGGAGGTCGGCGAGAAGCTCGGCAGAATCCAGCTTGAGGCGACGAGCGCGCGGGCGGAGCTCGAGGCAATTGGCGCGCTTCGCATGTCCGGCGCGGAGAAGGCTGCCTTCGCCGACGCGATCGACGCCTACGCGATCCGGGATGCTCTTATCACTGACGAGTGCGGTCTCGAATGGAGCGAGGGCTAGGCGGGAGCAACGGCAGTTGCATCGGCGTGCATGTGCGCGGTGCCGGTACCCTGGTGCCATACCCATCCGCCGCCGAGGGAGCCCATGACCCCGCCGCCGTCCTTGCCAGCAGCGTCCCAGCCCGCCGCGCAAGTCCCGACCGTCGACACCGTCGAGCACGCCGCCGCGACTCCGGACCAGACCCAGCCGTGGGCCGAACTCGGCCTCAAGGCCCACGAATACGCGACCATCCGCGAGATCCTGGGCCGCCGCCCGACTGCGGCCGAACTCGCCATGTACTCCGTGATGTGGTCGGAGCACTGCTCGTACAAGTCGTCCAAGGTCCACCTCCGCCAGTTCGGCGAGAAGATGAGCGACGCGATGCGCGCCCACCTGATGGTCGGAATGGGTGAGAACGCGGGCGTCGTCGACATCGGCAACGGCTGGGCGGTCACGTTCAAGGTGGAATCCCACAACCACCCAAGCTACGTCGAGCCCTACCAGGGTGCCGCGACCGGCGTCGGCGGCATCGTGCGCGACATTCTCGCGATGGGCGCCCGGCCGATCGCGGTGATGGACGACCTGCGCTTCGGCGACATCGCGCACCCCGACACGGCCCGCGTGGTCCACGGAGTGGTCGCGGGCGTGGGCGCCTACGGTAACTGCCTCGGGCTCCCGAACGTCGGCGGGAGCGCGAAGTTCGACGCGAGCTATCAGGGCAATCCGCTCGTCAACGCACTGTGCGTCGGCGCGCTTCGGCACGAGGATATTCACCTGGCGAGCGCCGAGGGCGTCGGCAACAAGGTGGTCCTCTTCGGCGCCCGCACAGGAGGCGACGGCATCGGCGGCGCCAGCATCCTCGCATCCGAGACGTTCGAGGGCGGCGTTCCCGCGAAGCGTCCGAGCGTCCAGGTCGGCGACCCCTTCATGGAGAAGGTCCTGATCGAGTGCTGTCTTGAGCTCTTCGCTGCGGGAGCGGTCCTGGGAATCCAGGACCTCGGAGCCGCCGGAATCTCGTGCGCGACGAGCGAACTCGCTTCGAATGGGGGCGTCGGGATGCACGTGCGGCTCGATGACGTGCTGCTGCGCGACCCCACGCTCAATGCGGGCGAAATCCTCATGTCCGAGTCGCAGGAACGCATGATGGCCGTGGTGCGACCCGAGCAGCTGGAGGCATTCCTGGCCATCACGGGCAAGTGGGAGATCGAGTCGAACGTCGTGGGCGAGGTCAACGACTCCGGCCGCCTCACGATCGACCACTGCGGCGAGCGCATCGTCGACGTCGATCCGCGCACCGTGGCGCACGACGGCCCCGTGTATGACCGGCCCTACGCCAGGCCCGCGTGGATGGATGGCCTCCAGGCGGACTCCGCCTCGTCGCTCACCCTTCCGGCCGACGGCGCGGCCCTGCGCGCGACGGCGCTCGCCTTCCTTGGCTCGCCGAACCTCTCGAGCCGCGACTGGATCACCCGCCAGTACGACCGCTACGTGCAGGGCAACACCGCGATGGCGCGCCCGGACGTCGCGGGAGTCATCCGCGTGGACGAGGCGACCGGCCGCGGCGTGGCCGTCGCGACGCGCTCCAACGACCGCTACACCAAGCTCGATCCCTACGAGGGGGCGCGGCAGGCGGTCGCCGCCGCCTACCGCGCCGTGGCGATCGCCGGCGCCTCCCCGCTCGCGGTCACGGACTGCCTCAACTTCGGCTCGCCGGAGGACCCGGACTCGATGTGGCAATTCGCGGAGGCGACGCGCGGCATCGCGGACGCGTGCCAAGACCTTGGCGTCCCGGTGACGGGCGGAAACGTGAGCCTCTACAACGGCACGGGCGAGCCCGGTCGCATCGATTCCTCGATCAACCCGACGCCCCTCGTCGGACTCCTCGGGGTCTTCGACGACGTCGCGCGCGCGACGCCCTCCGGCTGGCGCGAGGCTGGACAGGTCCTCTATCTGCTCGGCCGGACCCGCGCCGAGCTCGACGGCTCGCAGTTCGCGGCGCTATCGGGGCACCTCGGGGGCCTCCCCCCGGTCGTGGACCTCGAGGCGGAGCGCGTCCTCGCCGAGGTGATGGTCGCGGCATCCCGCGACGGGCTCGTGGACGCGGCCCGCGAGGTGGGCGAGGGCGGCCTCCTCATAGCTGCGACGCTGGGGTGCCTGCGGTACGGCGTCGGCGCGCGCATCGCGGTGGACGACGTCTGCGCCCACGATGGGCTCACGCCGGCCGAGGCCCTGCTGAGCGAGTCCCAGGCGCGCGTGCTGTGCTCGGTGCCACGCTCGGAGGAGCAGCGCTGGACGGACATGCTCTCGGTCCGGGGCGTTCCCGCCGTGCGGATTGGGGTCACCGATGACACGGGCGTTCTCGAGGTTCAGGGGCAGTTCATGCTCCCGCTCGACGAGGCCCGCGCCGCCTGGGACGCCCCGCTGCCCACGCACTTCGGATAGGCCCGTGCTCGGTTCGGAGCGCGCGGGTAACGGGGAACCCGCCTCGGCGCCGGGGCGTTTCCCCAAGGGGCGCGACGCGAATGGGGGAGTGACGTGACGAAGGGGACGAGGTTTGGTGCCTGGGCCGTAGCCATCGTGGGGGTCATCGCGATGGGCGGGGTGCTCGCGGGGGCGGTGGCATTCGTTGAGATCCGTAGCAATCGGCCCATTACCCAATACGCGCTTGATATGCCCTCGGCGCCCTTTGGCGGTGGGTGGGGGTGCTTTGGCTGCCGGCCGCCCGACGGCCTCGATCTCATGGATCCCGCCGCGGGCGTTGCCGCAGACGTTCCGAGCGACCCGGTATTCCGAGGGGTCGTGGTCACCAGCGACGCCTTTCCCGACGGGCTGCTGAACGTGCGCATCATGCCCGACGGCTACTACCTCGGGTTTGGGGACGGGACCGTGCGCTTCGTCGCGGATAAGGGGCCGTGGATAGCCCTGGTGCCAGAACTTCGGACTGGGGCTGAGCCGGAGTGGATCAGCTACCTGGTCAGGGAGGGCGTGATCGACCCCGCCTGACCGGCCCGGAGCGCGCGCGGCACCACTGCGCCCGTGGAACCACTGCGCCCGTGCCACTCTAGGTGCATGGCCACGCGTCGCCGGATCCGCCCGATCGAGGGCCGCGCCGCGGTCGCGGCATGGGCATCGGGCGACCGGGCAAGCGACGTGACGGCGACGGCGGTCAGGTTCGCGCTCGAGGAACTCGCGGCCCTCGCGCCGGGCGGAAGCGTCGAGGTCCGCGTTCCGCCGTACGGCGCCGCACAGTGCGTCGAGGGCGCGCACCACACCCGCGGAACCCCGCCCAACGTGGTGGAGACCGATCCGGACACGTGGCTTCGCCTCGTCCTCGGCGACCTCGACTGGGCCGAGGCGACGGCGAGCGGTCGGGTTTCGGCCTCGGGCGCGCGGGCCGACCTCGCGCAGTGGCTTCCGCTGTTCGCGGCGACGGGCGACCAGCCGGGCGAGGCGTCGCCGGGGCCATGACCGCTTAGACTAGTCCCGTGAGCGACGCCCCCGACGACCTTTCCTCGCAGGCCGAACTCGACGCGAACTCGCTTCCCGCCTTCCTGCGACGGGAACCCCGCTTCGCACGGATCATCGCGACCGGCGCGGGCATCGGCTTCGCCTTTGGCGTGGCCCTCGCCCTTGGCCTTCCCGGTCACGGCGCGTCGTACCGAGCGGTCGTCGCGCTCCTCGTCGGCCTCGGGCTTGCGATGGTCGGCGCGCTCACGGCGGCCGCGATCGTTACGCGATCGGACGGACGCGACCCGCGCGCGGGCACGCCGTCGTGGCCCGGGATGCAGGCGATCGAGGACGCCGTGGCCGCGGAGCACAAGCCCGAACCGCAACCCGGCAAGGACGGATAGTGCGCCGGGGCGACGGACGGCTTAGCCACGACCTGCTGCCCGGAGAGAAGGGTCCCCAGGACGCCTGCGGCGTCTTTGGCATCTTCGCGCCGGGCGAGGAGGTCGCGAAGCTGACGTTCTTCGGCCTCTACGCCTTGCAGCACCGCGGCCAGGAGAGCGCGGGAATAGCGACCTCGAACGGCGAGCAGATCGTCGTCTTCAAGGACATGGGGCTGGTGAGTCAGGTCTTCGACGAGGGCACGCTTCGATCGCTCACCGGTCACATCGCCATCGGTCACACGCGGTACTCCACCACCGGTTCGAGCACGTGGGCGAACGCCCAGCCCGCGCTCGGCCCGACCGCGCACGGGACGGTCGCGCTGGGCCACAACGGCAACCTCACCAACCTGCCGGAACTCCTCGAGCTCCTGGAGGAGCGCCAGGGGGAGGGGAAGCTCTTCGACTTCATGGGCGGGCAGGGGTCGGACACTGCCGTGGTGACCGCCCTGTTGGCGAACGAGGAGTTCGCCACCCTCGCGGAGACCGCCCTGGAACTCATGCCTCGCCTCAAGGGCGCGTATTCCTTCATCTTCATGGACGAGACGGCCCTCTACGCCGCCCGCGATCCGTATGGCGTACGTCCCCTCGTTCTTGGGCACCTCCCGAGCGGCGGATGGGTCGTGGCGTCGGAATCCGCAGCGCTCGACATCGTTGGGGCCGAGCAGATGCGCGAGGTCGAACCGGGCGAGATGATCATCATCAACGCCGACGGGGTGCGCTCGGAGCGATTCGCGGAGGCGAGCCCCCGGGGGTGCGTCTTCGAGTACGTGTACCTCGCCCGGCCCGACACCAGCATCGCGGGGCGGAGCGTTCACGTTGCGCGCCTCCAGATGGGCAAGACGCTCGCGCGCGAGCATCCCGTCGACGCCGACCTTGTTATCCCCGTGCCCGAGTCGGGAACCCCCGCGGCTGTTGGGTACGCGCAGGGGTCGGGCATTCCCTTCGCGCAGGGCTTCACCAAGAACGCCTACGTCGGGCGGACCTTCATCCAGCCGTCGCAGACCCTGCGGCAGTTGGGCATCAGGCTCAAACTGAATCCCCTGCGCGAAGTCATTGCGGGCAAGAGGCTCGTCATCGTGGACGATTCGATCGTTCGGGGAAACACCCAGCGCGCCATCGTCGCGATGCTCCGGGATGCCGGTGCCGCCGAGGTGCACGTTCGAATCTCGTCGCCCCCGGTCCTATGGCCGTGCTTCTACGGCATCGACTTCGCGACCCGCGAGGAGCTGGCGGCGGTGGGGCACGAGACCGAGCAGGTGCGCCTCAGCATCGGGGCGGATTCCCTCGGCCACCTTTCGCTCGAGGGGATGATCGCCGCGACGAACCAACCCGCGGGGAACCTGTGCACCGCCTGCTTCACGGGGCAGTATCCCATCGAGCCCCCGGTGGACGCCCTTCACCTCCTTGCCCGTCAAGACGGGCAGCCGTGAGCGCGCGCGGCCAGGATCCCGAAGCAGTCACCTACGCGGGAGCGGGCGTCGACACGGCGGCGGGAGACCGCGCGGTCGAACTCATGAAGGCCGCAGTCGCTCGCACCCACGGCCCCGAGGTCGTCGGCGGCGTCGGCGGATTCGCCGGGCTCTTCGACGCGAGCGCACTCAAGAACTACCGGCGGCCCCTCCTCGCGTCCTCTACCGACGGGGTGGGCACCAAGATCGCCATCGCCCGCGCTCTCGGGATCCACGACACCATTGGGCGCGACCTCGTGGCAATGGTGGTCGACGACATCGTGGTGTGCGGGGCAACTCCCCTCGTCATGACGGACTACATCGCGTGCGGCAAGGTCGTGCCGGAGCGGATCGCCGACATCGTCCGAGGCATCGCCGACGGTTGCGTCGAGGCGGGCGTCTCGCTCGTCGGCGGCGAGACCGCCGAGCACCCGGGCCTGATGGCGGAGGACGACTACGACGTTGCCGGCGCCGCAATCGGCGTGGTCGAGGCCGATGCCGTGCTCGGGCCGGATCGCGTGCGTGCGGGCGACGTTGTGGTCGGCCTGGCGTCGTCGGGCCTTCATTCGAACGGCTACAGCCTGGTGCGCGCGGTTGTCGCGCGGTCGGGATGGACGCTCGAGCGCCTCGTCCCGGAGTTCGGCAGGACCCTCGGAGAGGAACTCCTGGAGCCGACCCGAATCTACTCTCGCCTTTGCGTCGAACTCGCCGCGAACGTTCCCGCGCTCCACGCCCTCGCGCACGTCACGGGCGGTGGGCTCGCGGCGAACCTCGCGCGCGTGGTTCCGCGGGGGCTCGCCGCGAGCGTCGCGCGGAACGCATGGGCCGTGCCACAGGTGTTTGACGTGGTGCGAGCCGCGGGCGATGTCCCGTGGCGCGACCTTGAGGCGACGCTCAACCTCGGGGTTGGCATGGTCGCGGTTGTGGCACCCGAGGGCGCAGGCGCCCTGATGCACGCCTGCGAGGGCACTGGGGTCGCCGCGTGGGCGCTCGGGGAACTCGTCGCCGACGACTCCCGCGCAGTCTCGGAAGATGTTGTGCGCGGCGCGAAGGGCGTCGACGGCGGGGCGGTCTATCTCGGCGGTACCTACCGCACCGCTTAGATCACAGCGCTCAGATCACAGCGCTCAGATCACACCGCTTGGATCACCCCGCCTAGCCAAGGGGGCCAGCGCGGGGTGTGCGCTACTCGGTTTCGTCGTCCCAGCGGTCGGCGTATTCGTCGTCCGTGTCGTCGTCCGTGTCGTCCGAAACGACCGCGGCAACCGCGCTTCCCCCGACGATGAGTTCGCGCTCAAGTGCCTTGAGATCGGATCCGGGACCGGAGTATTTCAGTTGACGCGCAACCTTTGCGTCCTTGGCTTTCTGACGGCCGCGACCCATCTCGCTGTCCCCTCTCGGAATCGAGGGCCGCTGACGCGGGCCCGTCTCAATAGTCCACGCGCAAACTCTACCGCGAGTGCCATGGCGTGAGCGAATGGGCAGATTGGACGGAAAATCGGAAAAGTTGGTAAAACCGCGTCATAGTGGCTGTTGCGGCATGTCTCTTCTCGTAGGAGCGACCACAACCGCGCTCCCCGGCTCGAGGGATACGAACGTGATGACTGAGAAGTTGACGGAGCCAGAGAAGCTCCTCACGCCGAGTGAGGTTGCCGCGATCTTCCGCGTCGACCCCAAGACGGTGACCCGGTGGGCGAAGGTCGGCAAACTCTCGTCCATCCGCACGCTCGGCGGGCACCGCCGCTTCCGCGAAGCGGAAGTAAGGATGCTCCTCGCCGAGGCACAGGAAACCCGGTCGGTGTAGCCGGTCGGTGTAGCCGGTCGGTGTAGCCGGTCGCCGCGCCCGATCCGCTAGGGCAGAGGGCGCGGTGTCGGCGCGTCGTCGTACCCTGAAGCCATGAGCGAAGAACGCCCGCTGGTTGGCACGGAGTTCGCGACGCCCTTCGGGCCAGTCGCCGTGGTCGTTTCGCCGGAAGACGGCGTCCTGCGTGCCTCGTCTCTGTCCTCGCTCTCTCACCTTGTCGGCACGTTACCGTCCGCGCTCGCGCGCCGAGGCGTTGAGCCCGGCGAGAGCCCCGCCATCGCGCGCGCCATCGCGGCATGGCTCGCGGGGGACGGTAGTGCACTGGCGGCGGTCCCCGCGCAGCAGGACGGGGGATCGTTCATGCAGCGCGTGTGGGAGGCCATGAGGGCGATTCCCTCGGGCCAGGTGATGACCTACGGGGAACTCGCAGCCGCCGCGGGCAATCCACGGGCCGCGCGCGCCGTCGGCCTCGCTTGCTCCACCAACGCGCTCGCACCGTTCGTTCCGTGCCACAGGGTGGTAGCGGCGACGGGCATGGGAAACTACGGGTTCGGCATTGAGACCAAGGCGCGCATGCTGCGGCTTGAGGGAGCTCGGATCGGGCGGACCGCCGGCTAGGGGACTGCCTGCAAGGGTACTGCGGCCTAGGGGACTGCCAGCTAGAGGACCGCGGCCTAGTCGATCTCGTGCGAGAACCGGTTGAGAGCGCTGACGGCGCGCTCGGGCCGCAGGTCCTTGTTCTTCTTGATCTTCAAGGCGCCGATGGCGAGGAAGATCAGCGCGATCAGTAGGAGCGAGCCGCCGCCCACCAGCGCCGAAAGCCACAGGGGCCAGATGAGCGTCAGCGCCGAGACCCCGGCGATGACGAACAGGATAAGGGCGCCCATAGAGAGGCTCATGGCGATGGCGACGAGGATCCCGCCCGCCAACAGGCCCTTGACCTTGCCGACGAATTCCCGCTTGGCGATCTCCAGTTCCCGGCGGACAACCTTGCCGACCTGGCCCAAGAGAGCCGTAACGATGGAACTGACCGAAAAGGCGTCGAATACCGAACGCGCCATGGTTCCTCCAAGTGAAGTACCTCTAGTAGAACCCTATCGGGTAGCGCGAGGCAAATGTGCGGGGTTTGGCGATCGGCACCGATGGGTCCGGGAGGTGTGGCCAGGCCCGGGCTCGAACCGGGGACCTTTCGATTTTCAGTCGAACGCTCTACCAACTGAGCTATCTGGCCGAACGAACGGGCCCGGCGCTGAGCCGAGCGCGTCCTCCGCGACCCCGACGGGACTTGAACCCGCGACCTCCGCCGTGACAGGGCGGCGCGCTAACCAACTGCGCTACGGGGCCTTGTTTGATACAAGACCGCTGTGTGAAACAAGACCATGCTACGAAACCACACCCAACTGTGAACCCGGACCAGGCCGTGCAACTGGCCTACGCGCAAGAGCAAAGCCTATAGTAGCCGTCCCGATGGGTTCCGTCTCCACCGGCACTGCCACTCACCGCTCTGCCACTCACCTCGTACCCCCAACGGGATTCGAACCCGTGCTACCGCCGTGAAAGGGCGGCGTCCTAGGCCACTAGACGATGGGGGCTTGTAGGCGCCCGACGTCCTGGCGCCGTGGACCCGACACATCCTACGAGTCGCGGTGGCCATTCACCAACTTGCAGACGGCCGGGACACAATGGCCCCATGGTCAGGATGACGCGTGCCGAGTTCGAGGAGGCGGTGGTCGACGCGCTCGACCAGATCCCTGAGGAACTTGCGAGGCTCATGGACGATGTCGTCGTTCTGGTCGAGGACGACTCCCCGGCGGGCGGGCCCGTACTTCTCGGCCTGTACGAGGGCGTGGCCCTGACGGATCGCGGGAACTCGTGGGGCCATGGCGAACTCCCCGATCGCATCTTCATCTACCGGAATCCGACGCTGGCGATGTGCCGGACCGCCAAGGAGGTACGCGATGAGGTCGCGGTGACGGTGGTCCACGAGATCGCGCACCACTTCGGCATCGACGACGATCGGCTGCACGAACTCGGGTGGGGGTAGGCCCCGGGGCGCGATGGTGCGCACGCCGAGCCGTCGGAGGGGGTGGGAGAATACGGAGCATGAGAACGATGTTCCCTTCGGGTGGCGACTACGAGGACTACTACGGCTACTCGCGCACGGTGCGCGTCGGGAACCAAGTGTTTGTGTCTGGGACGACCGCCCGCGCGCCGCACGACCACAGCACGGATGCGCACGCCCAGGCGGTCTCCGCGCTGGACGTCATCCGCGGAGCCCTCGAGGAGGCGGGCGCCACGATGGCCGACGTGACCCGAACCGTCGCCTACATCACCTCGATCGACTACGTCGATGCCGTCGCGCGCGCCCACAAGGAGGCGTTCAACGACATTCGGCCCGCCGCGACGTGCGTCGTGGTGACGTCACTCGTCGTTCCACACCTGCTCGTAGAGATCCAGGTGGACGCGGTCGTCCCGTCGTAGTGCCTCGGGCGCTTCCGGACGACTACGCCTTCGGATGCGCCTTCCACGCCGAAGCGACCATGTCGCGCACGGAGTGTCGCATCGCCCAGCCCAGGTCGCGAGCCGCGAGGGTACCGTCCGCGACGATGCGGGCCGGGTCGCCAGCGCGGCGGGGCCCCGCGGTGGGCACGAGGCTCGTCCCGGTCACCTCAAGCACGGCGTCGATGAGTTCTCGCACGCTCGTTCCCGCGCCCGAACCCAGGTTGTAGACCGGCTCCAGGGCGCGCCCCGCCGCGAAGGCCCGCGCCGCCGCGGCGTGCGCGAGCGCGACGTCGCCGACGTCGATGTAGTCGCGGACGCACGTTCCGTCGGGGGTATCAAAGTCGTCGCCGTTGATGACGGGCGCGCGGCCCTCGACGATCCCGGTGAAGACCCGCGGGAGGACGTTGTAGGGGCTCACGTCGAACACAGTCGGATCGGCGGAGCCGGCGACGTTGAAGTACCGGAGGCTGGTTCCGGCAAGGGGCGCCTCCGACTCTGCGGTCGCGAGGACCTGGCCACGGATGAGGAGTTCGGCGGCGAGCTTAGATTCGCCATACGGTGACTCGGGAGCGGTGCGCGTCGTCTCGGTCACCAGCTCCTCGCGGGGCGTCCCGTAGACCGCCGCGGACCCGGAGAACACGATCCGCGCGACCCCCGCCGACTCCATCGCCCTTAGCAGCGACTCGGTGCCCGAAAGATTCTGGCGCCACGTGTGAAGTGGCCGCCGAACGGACTCGCCCGCGTACTTGAAGCCCGCGCAATGGATCACGCCGTCGATGGCGTGATCGCGCAGCGCTGCCTCGACGGCGAGCGTGTCCAGCACGCTCGCGCGGGTGAGCGGGACCCCGCGCGGGAGGAACTCCTCGCGTCCCGTCGAGAGGTCGTCCAAAACGGCGACGCCGAAGTCGGCGTCGAGCAGGGCCCGAACCACGTGGGCCCCGATGTATCCCGCGCCCCCGGTGACGAGCCACGACATGCCGGCGTTCTTGATGCGCGTCACAACGTCTCCCTGCGTGCGCCGTCGGAGGGGACGACGGAGAAGATGTGAGGTGCTCGGAACCCCGAGGCATCGAACGCGGAGAGCATCGCGGCCTCGACGAGGTCAAACCTCTCCGTGGGGACGAGCGCGATGGCGGATCCTCCGAAACCCCCGCCCGTCATGCGTGCGCCCAGCGCGCCGCACTCCACGGCCACCTCAACGGCGCGGTCGAGCTCGGGAACGGAGATCTCGAAGTCGTCCCGCATGGAGGCGTGGGAGGCGAGAAGCAGAGGCCCGATTGCGCGCGGGCCGTCGCTCGCGAGCGTCCTCGCGGCGGCCAGGACGCGTTCGTTTTCGGTGACGACGTGGCGCACGCGTCGAAAGGTCTCGTCGTCGAGCGCGGCCTGGGCTCTGCGGAGATCGGCGACGCCCAGATCCCTCAGCGACGAAACCCCGAGCGCGGCCGCACCCCGATCACAGGACGCCCGGCGCTCGGCGTAGCCGCCGGTGACGTGCTCGTGGGTCACCCTGGTGTCGATCACCATGACGTCGAGGCCATTCTCCGCGAAGCGGAGGGGAACGATTTCGGAGTGATTGTCGCGGCAGTCCAGGAGCACCCCGTGGCCAGCCTGGCCGAGCAGGGAAGCGGTCTGATCCATGATCCCGGTCGGAGCGCCGACGGCACCATTCTCGGCGCGTTGGCAGACGCGAGCCAGAACGTCTCGGCCCAGGCCCAAGTCCCAGGCTTCGTCGATTGCCACGGCGACGGCGCACTCCAAGGCCGCAGAGGAGGACAGGCCCGCGCCGAGGGGGACGTCGCTCGTGACCGCGATGTCCAAGCCGCCGCGCGACGCGACGTCGACGCCGTGCTCGCGGAGCGCCCAGACGACCCCGAAGACGTACGCCGACCAGCCCGCGAGATTCGCCGGGTCAAGGTCGTCGACGCCAATCTCCGCGACCGCATCGTCCAGGGTCGTCGTCGCCCGCAGGATGCTGTTGCCCCGCGATGCGAGCGCGCACCAGGCCCGTCGTTCGATCGCGAAGGGCAGGACGAAACCGTCGTTGTAGTCGGTGTGCTCGCCGATGAGGTTGACGCGTCCCGGAGCCGACGCGAGAACGGCGGGCGAATGTCCAAAGGTCGCGGCGAACGCGTGTGACGCCGCCGCGCCGAGCGCCTCGGGTGCCGTCATCGCTCGCTCGCATCCTGGTCGACGATCGCGAGTGCGTCTCGAAGGCGCTCGGCCGCCGACTCGGGCGAGACGTCCGCGACCCACGCCCCCATGGCGGCCTCGGAGCCGGCGAGGAACTTCAGTTTGTCGGCCGCTCGCCGCGGGCTTTCGATCTTGAACATGAGACGGATGTCGTCGCCGCCCACCAGGGGCGCCTGGTGCCACGACGCGATGTACGGAGTCGGGCTGTCGTACAACGCGTCCATGGCGCCGAGCAGCCTCGGCAGCAGAAGGGCGAGCTCGTCGCGCTCGGCAAGAGATGTCTCGGCGAGGTCATGAATGTCGCGGTGCGGCAAGACGTGGATCTCGATGGGCCAGCGCGCCGCGAACGGGACGAAGGCGCTCCAGTGGACGCCGGCGTAGAGGACGCGGGTCGAGAGGCGTTCGCGGTCGAGGATGTCGGCAAAGAGGGTCGGTCCGTAGCGTGCGACCTCCGCTTGCACCCGCTGGGTGCGGGGGGTGACATAGGGGTATGCGTAGATCTGCCCGTGCGGGTGATGGAGCGTGACGCCGATCGCCTCGCCGCGGTTCTCGAACGGGAATACCTGCATCACTGCGGGGAGTTCGGACAGTGCCGCCGTGCGAACCGCCCACGCCTCGATGACGGTCCGGGCTCGGGTCGGGCCAAGGGCCGCGAACGAGCCCTCAGTCGATGGGCTGAAGCATACGACCTCGCATCGGCCAGCAGCCGGGAGGGTTTGGTCAAGGGTCGTCGATGCCGGAATGCCGCGGCCGAGACCCAGATCGACGCGAGGGCCGAATGACGGGGAGCGGTTCTCAAACACGCTCACGTCGTAGACGTCGGGGATCTCCGACGGGTTGCCGGGCGTCTGGGGTGCCAGGGGGTCCAGGTGCGCGGGCGGGAGCATCACGCGGTTCTGGCGGGCGGCCGCGACGGAGATCCACTCGTCCGAGAGGGGGTCGCGGCGCATGTCGGCCGTGGCCGGTCGCGGGTCGAGGTCCCGCGAGTCCGCGCGTCGCGCGGCGGGGAGTGCGGAACCGATGTCGTCAAAGTAGTGGAGCTCCCGGCCGTCGGCGAGGTTCGCGGAGAGGATTCGGATGCGCTCGTCGCGCGCGAACCCCGGAGGGGGCGCCCATTCGGCCCCTCCAGATCTCGGCGCCGCGGTCCGTGTCATGACACACCTTTGTGGTTGAGCGAAGCCAATCGGCTCCGGGTTCGTCGGTGTGCCGCGACGGGAGCCACTCCCGCACGACACTCCTGAATGCTAACGTAAACATTCGTGCCCCAACCATAGCCGGAGGGGCACCTGGTTTCGCAAGAGATCCGCGAGTCGCGCAGGGTTATCCGGGACGCTAGCCCTCCCCGCTATCGTGTCGTCTGGAGGTGGCAAGTGGCCAAAGCCGCGCGCGGTCCGAGCATTCGCGATGTCGCCCGGCGCGCAGGTGTTTCGCCCCAGACCGTCTCCCGCGTACTGAACGATTTCGCGGGGATTCGCGTGGCGACGCGCGAGCGCGTCCTCGAGGCCATGGCCGAACTGAACTACCGTCGGAACCTAACGGCGCGCACTTTGGTCACCGGTCGGTCCAACACCATCGGGATGATCGGACCCGACATTCCCGCGATCGGCCCACTGAGTAGCCTCCATGCGGTCGAGCGCGCGGCACGAGAAGCGGGCTTTCACACGCTGCTTACGAGCACCAGTCCCTCCCCCGACGACGTCGCGGGTGCGCTCGAGTTTCTCCTCGGTCGAGGTATCGACGCGCTCGTCCTCGTCGCGGAGCATCGTAGCGTTCAGAAGGCGGTCGACGCCGCGATCGGGGAATTGCCGGTGGTCCACCTGCTGACGGGCGGTCGTCCGCAGCGCACTTCGATCTCGATCGACCAGGCTGGTGGCGTTCGGGCCGCCCTGGAGCACCTTCTTGCCCTGGGACACCGTTGCATTCAGCACATCTCGGGGCCCCTCGATTACAGCGAGGCGCAACTACGTCGTGACGCCTTCCGCGACATGATCTTCTCGGCGGGGCTCGAGGAATTTCCGAACATCGAAGGCGACTGGACGACGGACTCGGGATACGCCGCGGGGCAACAGCTCGACCCGCGAGCGACGGCCGTGTTCTCGGCGAACGACCAGATGTCGTTCGGGCTCATTCATGCCCTCGCGGATCAGGGGAGGAGCGTTCCGGGCGACGTGAGCGTGGTGAGCTTCGACGACACCCCGGAATCTCGACACAGCCTGCCGCCATTGACCACGGTTCATCAGGACTTCGAGGCCGTCGGCAAACTCGCGGTGAAAGTCCTCGTTGCGCGCATCGCTGGCGAACATGCGCCGCCCAACGACCTCATTGTTCCGTGGCTCGTCGAGCGGTCATCGACCGCGGGTCCGCGGGCCTCCGCCTAGCGGGTTCGTTCGGTTCTCCCGCGTTCCGAACGGCGGAGTAACCCTCGGGCTACCGGCGGGTGGCACGCGAACCCTGGCCAGCGCCGTGCGAACCCCGGTCAGCGCCGTGCGCGCGGACGCATTGTGGCGGGCGGGGGAGCGTCGGGCCTCAGCGATCAACCGTGACCGAACCGTGACGGTCGGCGCTTGACAAGGGAATGGGAACGTAAACATACTGGGGGACACCGACCTCCCCGCATCGAAGCGGGTGGGATCTCAAGGAGGAGATGTGGGCGAATTTTCGGTGCGCTTGCCTTCAGGGCATCGGCGCTCGTGCTCCGCGGCCGCAGCACCTTGGGAATGCATCACGCAATACATGGCATCACGATGACGCAATGAGTCTCTAACTGGCTACACGCGTATTCACGCAGTCGATTTCAAACCAGCGAGTTCGCTGTCGCTACAGGTGACTGGATCCCACAAGGATGCGAATAGCAGATCGGGTCACTCGACGCGAGAGCCGAGAGGGAAGCCTTCACCCTCTCGCCCTGGCTGGTCATGATTCGCAAACAAACAAGGGAGTTCGCGTTATGAGTACGAATATCCGATCCAGGAGCGGAGTGCGACTCACAGGTCTAGGTGGCCTTGTGATCGCCTCGATGCTCGGACTTGCCGCATGCTCAAGCAATGACACAACCACGACGACGACCAACGCGTCGGCCACGACGGCCGCCGCCCCCACCACTTCTGGGGGCCTCTGCGCGGGGGTGAAGCTCGTGTTCTTCCCCGGCGGTACCGCGGGTGGTGGCTTCGAGACCGTCGTGTACAACGGCGCGAAGGCGGCCGCCGATTCACTGGGCGCGGACGTCACGTACGTCTGGTCGGACTGGGACCCGCAGAAGATGATTACCGGGTTCCAGGAGGCCTTGGCCACCAAGCCGGACGGGATCGCCGTCATGGGTCACCCCGGCGACAGCGCGTTTGACTCGCTGATCGACAGCGCGGAGAGCCAAGGCACCCTCGTGACGGTCATGAACACCGAACTACCCACCGCTGAGGCAAAGTACTCCGCTCAGGGCACGGGCTATGTCGGTGCGGTCCTTCACGACGCAGGAGCCTCGTTGGCCAACGAAGCCATCAAGCGTGGCGCACTGAAGGCCGGTACGGAGGTCTTCGTGTGGGGCCTGAAGGCCCAGCCCGGTCGCGGCGAGCGGACGCAGGGCATCATCGACGCCCTGACCACCGCCGGAATGAAGGTGGACTACCTCGAGATCGATGACGCTACCAACGCCGACCCGGCCGCTGGCGTGTCAACCTTCACGGGGTTCATGTCCTCCCACCCCGCCGTCAAGGCGATCTTCATCGACCACGGGAACCTCACCTCGACGATCCCGACCTACATGAAGGCCGCCAACCTCGCGGCTGGCTCGATCTACGCGGCCGGTTTCGACCTGTCGCCGGCAACGATCCAGGGAGTCAAGGACGGCTACGTCAACCTGGTGATCGACCAGCAGCAGTTCCTCCAGGGCTACATGGCCATTGAGCAACTCTGCCTGACGAAGAAGTACGGGTTCAGTGGCCTGTTCATCAACACCGGTGGCGGTTTCGTCGACAAGTCGAACATCGACGTCATCGCGCCGCTTGTGACGAACCAGATTCGTTGATCTGAGCCACGTGCCACAAGTGAACGCAAATACGCAGGGAACGGGGGCTGGCGAGCGGAATGCTCGCCAGCCCCACCGTCCCTCATCGAACTCGTCCATCGTTGGCCCCGAGTCGGTCTCGGCGGGCGACGTCGGTCGCATCACGATCGAACTCCGTCACATCGACAAGGGGTTCGGAGGCGTCGAGGTCCTCCGCGACGTCAGTCTCTCGTTGGGCGCCGGGGAGGTCCTCGGACTCCTAGGTGACAACGGAGCCGGGAAATCCACCCTCATCAAGATCGTCACGGGCGTGCACAAGCCCGATGCCGGGCAACTCTTCTTCAATGGCAAAGAGGTGCGCGGTCTCACGGTCGACCGAGCGCGGGCGCTGGGAATCGAAACGGTCTTCCAGGAGCGGGCTCTCGCGGATCAGTTGTCGCTGTGGAACAACATCTTCATGGGGCGTCCCCTGACTCACTGGCTTGGCTTCATGAACGTGCGCGCGATGCGCAAGATCACGGCGGACCTGATGGGCGAGTCCATGGGCTTCACGTCCGCGGTGCTCACCCCAGACACGCGGGTCACTGGACTTTCCGGCGGGGAACGCCAGGGGTTGGCCATCGTGCGGGCGCTTCATTTCGAAGCCGACATCATCATCCTGGACGAGCCAACCATGGGCCTGTCGCTCAAAGAGGTCGACAAGTTGGTGCAATTCGTCCGGAGCATCAAGGACGCCGGGAAGTCGGCCATCTTCATCGACCACAACATCTTCCACGTCTACTCGGTGGCCGATCGGGTGGTGGTGCTCGATCGCGGCCGTGTCGCGGCGGAACTTCCCACCTCCGACTACAGCCTGGACCAGGTGACCGACATCATGCGGGAGATCGCCACGAGCGGCACCTTCGTCGACCCGAGGCGCAAGCAATCGGGACACGCCGCCGAAACGACCAAGACGACCGGGAGCGCATCATGAGCACGACCGTCCAAGCGCCGCGGGCGTCGACGTCCTTCTCACAGAGGTGGAACTTCCGCACGTTCATGGCGCGGTGGTCCTCGCAGATCGGCATTACGAGCGCGTTCGTCCTGCTGTGGATCGTCTTCATCTCGCTGGCGCCCGTGACATTTCGCGCGTCGCCGATCTACGTCTCCTTTGCCCAGACGACGCCGTACTTCGCCCTGCCCGCCCTCCTGATGACCCTCGTCATCGTGAGTGGCGACATCGACCTTTCGTTCGTCTCGATATACGGGTTGGCCATGGTCGGCTTCGTCGCGATCGACAAGACGATTGGCAACGTCTGGCTTGCCGCGCTCGTGACTATCGCGATCGGCGCGCTCGCCGGGCTCTTCAACGGCGCGCTCGTCACGTTTCTCGGCATCCCGGCGCTGGTCATCACCATCGGCACCCAGTTCCTCTTCCAGGGGCTCACGCTGGCCCTGGTCAATGGGAAGAGTTACGCGCTCGTCGAGGCCCAGTCCTCCACGGTCTACCGACTGCTCGACGGCCGATTGTTCGGAATACCCATGCAGTTCGTGTGGCTCGTCATCGTCGCCGCGTTCAGCTGGCTGATCTTGTTCCGGCATCGCATCGGTCAGAACGCCCATGTCGTCGGCGACAACCGGCCCGCGGCCCAGCTCATGGGCATCCACATCACGCGCACGAGGATCTCGCTCTTCGTCCTCGTGGGGATGGCCTCGGCGCTCGCAGGACTGATGCAGAGCCTTCAGGTGGCGAACTTCTACCCGACGATGGGTAGCGCCTACCTGCTGCCGGCTCTCGCGGCGGTCTTCGTCGGCGGGACCTCGGTCTTTGGTGGCCGCGGAACAATCTGGGGAACGTTCATCGGGGCATTCATGATCGGTGGAATCCAGGCTGCCATCGTGGCAATGGGCGTCGAAGCGTATTGGGTTAAGGTGATCTACGGGGGCATCATCCTCGCCGCCGTGGCCATCCACGCGTTCATGCAGAGACGTTTCGGGCACTAGGGCGTGTCGACTAGGTCCGGTGGTGACCCGGATCGGGATCGCGGCGACGGCTGCGACTGCCTGAAGCGCAGGGCCGGAGGCCGCTAGCGTCTGTATCGCCCTCGGGAATCCGAACTCGCGCCACCGCGCGCGATCGGATCC
>JADGOS010000020.1 GCA_017882825.1 Demequinaceae bacterium
GTGTAGTCCCAGTACTCCTCGAGGCTCTCACCCTTGACCGCAAAGACGGGCACGCCCGCCGGGGCGTCGAGGGGCCCGGCGCCGAGCGCGACGGCCGCCGCGGCCTCGTCCTGGGTGGAGAACACATTGCACGACGCCCAGCGGACGTCCGCGCCCAGCGCGACGAGCGTCTCGATCAGGACGGCCGTCTGTACCGTCATGTGGAGCGAACCCGCGATGCGCGCGCCCGCCAAGGGACGGGTCGCCGCGAACTCGTCGCGGATCGCCATGAGCCCCGGCATCTCGTGTTCGGCAAGGTCGATCTGGTGGCGACCGGCGGGAGCGAGGGCAAGGTTCGCTACGACATAGTCGGCAACAACGAAGTCGGGAGTGGTCACGGGGATTCTTTTCGTCGTACACCGGTCTCGATGTAGATAAGGCGCGCGGCGGGAACCGCCGCGCGGATGCGCTCCTCGGCCGCGTCGACGAGCGCCGCGACCGTGTCCACCGATGTCTTTCCTGGGAACGCGACCTTGGCCGCGACGAGCACGTCGTCCGGGCCGAGGTGCATGGTCCGGAGGTGGATGACGCCCCCGAGGTCGGAAGTCTCGAGGGCCGCTCGTATCCGCCGCACGTCCTCGGGCGTCGCGGACTCGCCGAGAAGCATCGACTTGGTCTCGCGGCCGAGGACGAGCGCGACCGTCACGAGCAAGACGCCGATCGCGGCCGTCCCGCCCGCGTCCCAGCGCCCGTCGCCCGTCGCGAGGGTCAGGCTCACTCCGACGAAGGCGAAGACGAGGCCCAGAAGCGCCGCGACGTCCTCAAGAAGGATGACCGGAAGCTCGGGGCTGCGGGATGCCCGGACGAATCCCGCCCACCCGAGCGTGCCCCTGACGCGATTCGACTCCCTCACCGCGGTCCTCAGGGAGAGAGACTCCAGGACCATGGCCACGCCGAGAACCGCGAGCGGAACCCAGCGCCAGGCGTCGATCGCCTCGGGATGCGCGAACTTCTGCCGTGCCTCGTTGAGCGCATACAGGCCGCCGACCGAAAAGAGCACGATGGCAACCAGGAACGCGTAGTAGTACCGGGCCCGCCCGAAGCCGAAGGGGTGTTCGTCCGTGGCATCCCGCTGCGCGCGGCGCCCACCGACGAGCAGGAGAATCTGATTCCCAGAGTCCGCGACCGAGTGGATCGACTCCGCGAGCATGGCGCCGGAACCCGTCAACGCGAAGGCGACGAACTTGGTCGCGCCGACTCCGAGATTCGCGCCGAGCGCCGCCACGACGGCGCGCGTTCCGCCCTCCGCAGACACGACCTAGCCCTCCGCCCCGGTGGTGGTGGGGCCGCTGAAGCCTGGTCGCGAGGTCACGGCACTACCGTAGCCGCCGTCACCCCTCCGATGACACCACGCGGAGGTGCCCCCGTCGGGGCTCGCTCGCCTCGATGGGGCGGTGCGGACGCTCGGGGTCGGGCTCGGAGGGACGGCCCGCCTCGCGCACCGCGCGGGCCAGCGCGTCAAGGTCGTCGGGCGACGGAGGCATGTCTGCGAATTCCTGATGGATGTGCACCACGTCCCACCCGCGCGGCGCCACGAAGCCTTCGGCGTGGAAGGCGCACAGGTCGTAGGCATGGGGTTCGGCGATGGCGACCAGGGTCCCCACCACGACCGTGGAGTCCCGATACACATAGGTGAGGGTGGCCGCCGCCGGCCGTCCGCACGAGGTCTTGGAACACCGCCGAATGCTGGTCACCCTCCGGACGCTACCGCCGCCCCTCGCG
Organism: Demequinaceae bacterium; assembly: GCA_017882825.1. Lineage (GTDB taxonomy): Bacteria > Actinomycetota > Actinomycetes > Actinomycetales > Demequinaceae > JAFGBM01. The sequence continues at coordinate 1,762 of JADGOS010000020.1, forward strand.
GCGCTGGCGACACCACGCCGACGCCGGGGCTATGGTCGCCCTATGGGGACCAGGGACAGGCATGGCAGGGGCCTTCGCTCGCCCCTGCACATGCCGGATTCGCCCGGGTACTCGACGCGGAAGGAACGCTTCGATGGTGCCGTCGCCGAGCGCGTCGGCTGGCTCGAGCGCCGCTGGGGTCGGGAGTGGGGCCGGGTCGACTTCGCCGTGGAGGAGGTTCCTCCTTCGCGGCCCGCGGCCTGGGAGCGCGGCGTGCCCCTCGGACGCCTATTCCCCGCCGAGCCGGGGCTTCCCGCCCGCGTCGTCCTCTACCGCAGGCCCATCGAACAGCGCGCGGATGACCCCGAGGACCTCCTCGCGCTGATCCGGGACATCCTTGTTGAGAACGTGGGGCACCTGCTCTCCCTGGCTCCCGAGGACGTCGATCCCGACTATGGAAATTAGAAGCTACGGAACGTAAAAGCCCGGCGCCACCCTCACCACCGTGTCGACGGGACCGACGTCCTCCGGTTGGATGGCTGTGATGAAGCCGGGCGGGTCGACGACGCGCACGGACCACGCGATGGGGCCTTCCACCTGAAGCGTCGTTCCGGACGGGACCCCGAGCGGGATCTCCCGCGTTTGGCCCGCCGGCACCGCGAACGTCACCCACACCCTCCCCGACGGATCCGCGGCGGTGAAGGTGGTCGCCGTCGGGGAGTAGATGACCGCGGATACCGCATAGTGGGGCACCACAACCGAGTACGACCGTCCCGCCAGATGGCTCTGCCCGTTGACCCACATGGAGTCGCGCAGGGCGACGCCTTGGAGCGGGTCGTCCGGGGCGCGACCGGTCGTCGTGTACCCGGCGGCGAGTATCGGCTTCGAGGCGTCCACCAGAACCGTCGAGACGGCGGTGGGGGGCACCTGGATGTCGATAACCTGCCCCGCGCGGAGCTGGAGACCTTGCGCCGCGGGCCACGGCTCTACTCCCAACGCGCTCACCAGGGTGAGCGTCACCGTCGCGTCCTCCGGGGAAAAGATCCGAACCCAGGACGCCCCGCCGATGCCATCCGGCTCGCTCGGCCCGATCCCCGGAATCTGAAGGCTCTCGCCGAGCCCCTCGTTCGCCACCACCCAGTCGGTACCGGCGGGAAGGAAGCCGTTCAGCCGAGAGTCCTGAATCACCGCCGTGACGCCAGCCGCCGTCGCCTCGACGCGCGTGGTCAGCGTCGCGAGCCCGGCCGAGACCCCCTCGAGCAGGGTAGTGGTTTGTGAGTGCGGTCCCACGGCCATGCTCAGCGACTGATCAACCTTGCCTGCCGGCCCGTAGAGACTCACGGTGACGTCTGAGGCGACGCCGGTAGGATTCGTCAGCACCAGGCGAGCGCTCGAGCCGAGCGCCGTAGAGCCGCCCACAAGCCACGTCTCCGTCCGTGGAGCGAGACATGCGAGCGCCGAGAGCCCCGCGATGTCCCCGCCGGGGACCCGCTCGATCTCCGTGGCGAGGGAGCTCGTGCTCGTCCATCCGCCGTCCGTCGCCACGGGCGTGTCGACCCCCGACGTGAAGGTGCTCTCGCGAACGTCCTTGGAGCCGGAGCCCATGAATCCCTCCCCGCCGCCCACGCTACCGACGGGAATCGAGAGGGAGCCCGGGCAGGCGATCGGCAGGGCCGCGGCGTGGACGGGCACGACGACGGGCTTGGGCACATCCTGAGGGGCACCCTGGGGCGCGACGACAACGGCGAGCCAGAAGGCGGCGAGGGCGGCGGCGACTCCCGCGAGCGTTCGGCCGATCATGGCGATTGCCTTCCGAAGCGGCGGTCATGCAGGGGAATGGAACTCGCCACCGCCCACAGCAGGGCGACGACGCCCGCCCACCACCAGGCGCGGTAGGCCGAGTCGTAGTAGCCGACCCGCAGGACGCCGCCACCGCTGCCGCCGCCGAGCGCGAAGGCTTGGCGTCCGTCGGCCTCGGTCGGCGAGAGTGCCCGCCCGTCGAGCGTCGCCGACCACCGCGCGTCCGCAGGCACCGCGAGGATGACCCGCCCCGACGCCGCGGCCGGAATGCTCTCGGTGAGGCCGACGGGCGTGCTCGAGAGCGGCACGCGCTCGCCAAGGTCCGTCTGAATCCAGGCCCGTGCCACGGGGACGCCGTCGTCGGTCTTCACACGCCAGCTGCGGCCCAGGTCGCTCGCCCCAATGAGGGACAGTTCGGGCGAGCGTAGGAGTTGACTCTCGAGCGCTGGCGATCCCGGCGCGACGACCACCGTCGAGATGCCCCATGCGACCAGCAGATCCGACGCCCCGTCCCCGACGCCGGCCAAGAGCCCTATTGCGGGTGCCAGGACGCTGGTGCCCGTGCCTCCCACCGGCGCGGCCGGCCAGGTCGTGGCGCCGCGTCCCGTCAGCGTGGTCGAGCCGTCCGTCGCCTCGACCGTGTACTTCACGAGCCCGGCTTCGTCCTGCCACAGCACGAGCGACCGACTGATCGGTTGGGATCGCTGCTCAAGGGTTGCGACGAGCGGCAGCACCGTGGGAACGCTCGGGTGAACGTCTCCCCCGAACGCCCTGCCGGGCCACACCGCCCCACCGACGTAGACGGCGAGAACGCCGATGACGAGACCACCCCCGACCGCACGAAGGGGCCGGGCGCGCCACGCGACGCCAGGGGTCCATCCGGGTGGCGCGGCCGCGCATGCCGCACATAGCAGTCCGAGCCCCAGCAGCGACAGACCTGGCCCCGCCCATCCATTGGCCACGCTCCGACCGTCCGGCCCAGCGACGACCGCAACGGTCCGCTCGGAAACCGCCGCGACGGCGAGGCCCGCGAGCGCCAACGCCCAGCCGGAGGCCACGGCTCCCGCCGACCGGCCGCTCGCGAGCGCCGCGAGGGCCGCAGCAACGAGGAGGACTCCGGCGCCGTAGGTCAGCACGACCGTCCCGGCTCCGGGAAAGCCGGGCCACACCGGCGGATGCTGGGCGACCCCCCACAGCAGGTCCCATCCGCTCGCCGGCGCCGACGCGAGCGCGGGACCGTCCTCCCGCACGAGGGGGCTGAACCACCCGGCCGTGCCCCAGCCGTGCCAGGCGGCCGCGAGCGCCGGGCCCTGAAGGACGACGGCGGGAAGGGGGATAGTGAGCGCGAATCGCCAGTGCACCGTGGAGCTCAGCGCCACAACCACCACCGCGAGGACGAGCGGAAGAAGGAGGACGGGGGAGGCGACCGTGATCACAGCGAGCGCCAGGGACGCGACGGCGGCGGCGCTGGGCGACCCGAGGCGCGAGGGCGGGAAGATCGCCCCGTCGGCGAGGCGGTCCCTCCGTTCGATGCCGATGCTCCGCGCGACCGCCAGGGCGAAGAGCGGGAGGAGGAGGTGCACGATCACCGCCCCAACCCGGCCGTCGCTCACGGACTGAATGAGCGCCGGCCACACTCCCCACAAGACGGCAGCGAGGGTCCGTGCGACCAGCGACCGAGTCGCTGCACCTGCGGCGAACCATGCGGATAGCGCGGCAAGGAGGGGGCTGAGCAGGAGCAGGAGGCCGATTCCCATCCCAAGGCCGCCGGGCACCAGGCTGAAGGGAAGCATCAGGGCGGCGAAGGAGCCGTCGAGCGACCCCGATCCGAGGCCAGCGTCGGACCACCCGGTAAACACGCGCAGCCACAGTTCCGCCGTAGAAACGTGCGTGGTCCCGAGCGCCGCTCCCACGAGGGCCTCGCCCCGCGCGAGGGGCGCGTACCACGTCCCGAAGAGCGCGAGGGAAATCGCGAGCATGAAGACGGCAAGACCCCCCAGGGTCCAGCGCCTGCGCGTCGCGAGGGAGGCGAGTTCCCGGTGCTGAAAGTCGGAAGGGCGGCTCTCTGCCCGCCACGCCTCGAAAGCCCCGAGCTCGCGCGTGCGAAGGAATCGGAACACGTCGCCCGCCGTTGCGAGAAGCGGATCCTCGACCCTCTCCCCTCCCTTGGAGACTCGTCGGATCGCCAACCGAGAGGCGGGCAGGCGCCCGGACCGCGCCCACAGGATGAGCGGGACGCGCAGTTCCGCGGCCACGAGACGTAAGTCGCTCGACGTGAGCCGAAGCGTCGCTCGGGTGAGCGACGACGCGACGCACCACGCGAAGAGGGCCGGGCCAAGCCACACTGGCGACCACGCGATCGCGTGATACCACTCCGCTGCGCGCCTCGAGGCGTGCGTCGCGCGGGCATCTCCGCCCGCGTCCGCCGGGGTAGCCCGATGCGCGAGGGATGCCTGGGCGTGCCGAACGCGCGCGCGCGGCGCGATGACGACGTCGTACCCCGCGCGCCACGCGCGCCTGCAGAAGTCGGCGCTGTCGCCAAATCGCCCGTAGGCGGGATCGGTGCCGCCCAGTCGCTTCCACACGCCTCTCGTCACGATCGCGCCCGCGAGGCCGACGGCGAGGACGTCCTCCATCTCGTAGTGCTGGCCCTGGTCGAGATCGTCCCCCTCGGCGAGGCTCAGCCTTCGCGCCCCCCTACGGGAAACGGTGGTGCCGATGTTGACGAGTCGGGTCGAGTCCTCCCAGCGCACCTGGGCCGCGCCGACGATGCCAGCCAGCCGGCGCTTCGCCGCCTGGGCGAGTAGGTGTTCGAGGGCGTCGGGGGCGGGGGCGGAGTCGTCATGGAGCAGCCACAACCACTCGCCCTCCCGCTCCTCGACCTCCTCAAGCAGCCCGTCCACCGCCTTGCCGAAGGTCGAGCCCTTGACGTGCACGATCTCGACGGCCAAGCCGGGCGGGACGATGATGTCGTCGTCATCCTCAAGCGCGCGGCCGCAGACCACCACGAAGGCCGAATCGACGGGTCGCGATTGCGCGGCCAGGGAGGCGAGGGTCTCGGCAAGGAACTCCGGGCGACCGTGGGTGACGACGAGGGCGCGAACAAACGGAGTGGTGGGACTCATCTCCGCCCCTCCCCCGCCGAGCGACTAGACAGCGCGCCGCTTGAGTTTGCGGCGCTCACGCTCGGACAGGCCACCCCAGATGCCGAAGCGCTCATCGTGGGCAAGCGCGTAGTCGAGGCACTCCGAACGCACCTCGCAAGATCCGCACACTTTCTTTGCCTCGCGGGTCGATCCGCCCTTCTCGGGGAAGAACGCCTCGGGATCGGTCTGCGCGCACAACGAACGTTCTTGCCAGCCCAACGGACCGTCATCGTCAACAGCGGCGAAGATGTCGACGACCATCGCGAGTTTCCCCGTCGGTCGGGCTGCGTCCAACGGATCTTGTCCGTCGTAGACGTGCCACATGTGGCCCTCCTCCGGTTTGCGCGGAGTTAACACCGCTGGTTCGTCAGTCCACTGCTTCCGGAATTACACCGGTGTAATCCCCGCCCGTCAAGTCGACGTTACCCCACCGCGAGCGCAGAGGGTAGACCCAAAGCGAGAAAACATCGTGAGGACGCCCCGCGTTTCGCCGCGACCCAACGAAGCCTCTGCGACAATGGGGAACATCTACCCCCTACGGGAGGGCCTCTGGTGAGGAACGTGCTCCGAGTCCGCCCGCGCCGCCACGCGGCGCGCGGACCCGGCCACCCCTTCGTGCGTGCCCTCGCCTATGTCGCCGCCGCGGTCGTCGGGTTCGCGGGCGTCGGCACCTACGAGTACGTCACGAGCGAATTTGAGCGCGTGCACACGGTCGACGTGACGGCGCTTCTCGGCGACCAGCGCCCGGTCGCCCCCGTCGCCCCGACCGACGCCGCCAAGGGCCTGCCGATCAACATCCTCCTCATGGGTTCGGACTCGCGCTCCGGTGCGAACGCGGCCATCGGCGGCACCAACGAAGGCATGCGCTCCGACACGACGATCATCATGCACATCTCGGCCGACCGCACCAGGATCGAGTTTGTGTCCATCCCGCGCGACTCGTGGGTCAAGATTTCCAACTGCACGCTCTTCGACGGAACCGTCGTCAAGGGGAGGACGACCAAGTTCAACGCGGCCTTCTCCAACGGGGCGAAGAACAACAACCCCGCCGAGGCCGCCGCATGCGCGATGACCACTCTCGAAGACCTCACGCAGATCTTCATCGACGAATACGCCGTCATCGACTTCGTCGGCTTCGAGAAGATGGTCGACGCCCTCGGAGGCGTTCCGATGTGCGTGCCCGGGCGCATCGTCGGCTGGGACTCGGAACTCAACGTGTTCCCCGGCCCGCAGATCTTCAACGGGAAGACCGCGATCGACTGGGCCAGGACGCGCAAGGCCCGCGTGGGCAAGGAGTACTACGACGGCACCGACATCAAGCGAATGAAGGCCCAACAGGTCCTCATGTCCCACATGGTCGAGACCGCCCTCTCGAAGAACCTCTTGCTGGATAGCGGACAGCTTCGCAACTTCATCACGGCCGCAGCGGATTCCCTCACAGCGAGCCCGCAACTCGCGGATCCCAAGTTCGTCATCGGCCTCGCTTTCAGTTTGCGCCACATCTCGAAGGACAGCATCGTCTTCACCACGATCCCCTTCGACTGGACGCCCGACGGCAACAACGTGACCTGGAACGCGGACGGGTACGCCCTCCTCGACAACATCAAGAACGACCGTCCGATCGCGGGCACTTCCGTCACGGATGCCAGCTTCGCCGCCCCGGTCGCGGTCCCGTCCGCGTCGTCGTCCCTCGCCCCAGGAGCCACCCCACAGCCGAGCATCGACCCCCTCGGGGCCTGCCCGCCTGGCTAGTGCGGCGTGCGGGAAGGGTCGCGCGGGGCCGTACGATACTGCGCGGGCAACGAATTGCCCTCGGGAAGCGTTGGTGCTACCAGGTGGCAAGCGTTGGTGCTACCGGGCAGGGATGATCCGCGACAGGCAGGGAGGACAGGACGCTCATGAGCGCCATGCGGCTTTCCCCGCGACGCCACGCAACCCGCGGAAGGGGTCATCCGGGACTTCGGTTCCTCGCCTACGCCGCGGCCGCCATCCTCGGCTTCGGTTCGGTCGGAAGCTACGTCTATCTGCAGAGCGCCCTGAGCCAGGTCCACACCGTTGACGTCACCGCGCTCCTCGGCGACCAACGCCCGGTCGTACCGGTCGCCCCGACGGACGGCGCCAAGGGCGAGTGGATCAACATCCTGCTGATGGGCTCCGACTCGCGCTCCGGGGCGAACGCGGGCGTCGGCGGCGCCGTGGGTGGGATGCGCAACGACACCACGATCATCATGCACATCTCCGCGGACCGATCGCGCATCGAGTTCGTCTCGATCCCGCGAGACTCCTGGGTGCGCATCTCCGACTGCAAGTTATTCGATGGGTCGACGGTGAAGGGGTGGACGGGAAAGTTCAACGTAGCGTTCGCCAACGGCGCGAAGCATCACAACTCGGCCGAAGCCGCCGCGTGCGTCCAGAAGACGGTCGAGGACCTCACCGGGATCAGCATTCAGTACTACGCGGTGGTCGACTTCGTCGGCTTCGAGCAGATGATTGACGCCCTCGGCGGCGTCCCCATGTGCATCCCCGGACACATCGTGTCGCCCGAGGCCGGGCTCGACATCCAGGGCGGCCCTCAGATTCTGGACGGGCGCACCGCCCTCGCGTGGGCCCGAGCCCGCAAGGCCACAATCGGTAGGCAATGGCTCGACGGCTCCGACACCGGTCGCATCACCCGCCAACAGGAACTCCTCGCCCGGACCGCGGAGAAGGCCATGGCGGAAAACATCTTCCTCGACCAAGGCAAGCTTCGCGACTTCATCACGGCTGGCGCATCATCGATGACGACGAGCCCCCGGCTCGCGGACGCCCCCTTCCTCATCGGCCTTTCGTTTAGCCTCCGCAAGATCGCCCCGCAAAACATCGTTTTCACGACGGTGCCCTTCAAATCCGACCCCGCCCAGCCGGGAAGCGTCCTGTGGACGTCGGCGGCGACTCAGATGTTTGGTGACATCATCCACGACCGCCCCGTCGCCGGTCGGTCGGTGTCGGACGCGAGCACGGCGGCACCGGCGCCCGCGGCGACACCGGTCCCCGGAGCGACTACCGGGACGAGCCCGGGCACCGCGACTCCGATCATCGATCCACTTGGGGCCTGCGCGGCGGCGTAGTCTGAGCCGGTCGCAACGATAGAACTCACGAGTTCGTTGTTGAGGCGGACCTTCGTACAATGGGGAGCCATGAACTACACCACCGGGACGCGCGCGTGAGCCTGCTGCGGATGCCCCCGCGTCGCCACTCCGCGCGCGGACGCGGCCACCCCATCTTTCGGACGGTCACCTACGTTGTCGCGGCGCTCCTGGGCTTCGCTGGAGTCGGCGGCTACTACTACACCGCGAGCGCGCTGAACCACATCACCACGAGCAACAACGAGGCGCTTCTTGGCGATGTGCGCCCCCCGGTCCCGATTGTCCCGAAGGACAGTTCCAAGGGCGAGGCGATCAACATCCTGCTGATGGGCTCCGACTCTCGCGCCGGGGCCAACGCGGACATCGGCGGCGCCGTCGGCGGCATGCGCAACGACACGACGATCGTCATGCACATCTCCGCGGATCGAACGCGCATCGAGTTCATGTCGATCCCGCGCGACTCCTGGGTCCGGATCCCCGACTGCAAACTCTTCGACGGCTCCACGGTCAAAGGGTGGACGACCAAGTTCAACGTCGCCTTCGCGAACGGCGGCAAGAACGGCAACCCCGCAGAGGCCGCGGCGTGCGTGCAGAAGTCAGTCGAGACGCTCACGGGCATCTACATCCACTACTACGCGGTCGTCGACTTCGTGGGGTTCGCCGCCATGATCGATGCCCTTGGCGGCGTCCCGATGTGCATCCCCGGCCACATCGTGTCAGGGAAGGCCGGCCTCGACCTCCAGCCCGGGAAGCAAACCCTCAACGGCACGCAGGCCCTGGCGTGGGCGCGGCTGCGGACCGCGGAGGTGGGGAAGGAGTGGGTCGAAGGCTCGGATATCCAGCGCATCGCGCGCCAGCAGACACTCCTCGCCCACACGGCAGAACTCGCAATGTCCAAGAATCTCTTCACGAACCAGGGTCAACTGCGCAAATTCATCACGGCCGGCGCCGACTCCATGACCACGAGCCCCAGGCTCGCGGACCCCACCTTCCTCATCGGGCTCGCATTCAGCCTCCGGCACATCTCCCAGGAGAACATCGTGTTCGCGACGGTCCCCAACAAGTACACGCCCGACTTCCTCAACGTCACGTGGACTCCCGCGGCGAACACGATGTTCGACGACATCATCCACGATCGCGCGATCGCGGGGACCTCGGTCAAGGATCAGAGCAACGCGGCACCCGTCCCGGCCCCGACGGGGACTGAGACTCTCACCCCCCAGGGCGGCACGCCTACGACGGGTCCCGGGATCGATCTGAACGGGGCGTGCGCTCCCTAGGAGTGCGCGGTCTGGCTCTGCGCACTCTAAGACCCGGCATACCGGCCTACGGCACCCGCGGGAACTTGGCACCCTTTGCAACGGCGGCCGCCTTGAGTTCCGCTTGGAACGCGATCACCCTGCCGCGCATGGCTTCGGCCTCGTCGTTCGAGCCCGCCCCGAGGATGCGCGCGGCAAGGATGCCGGCGTTTCGCGCGCCGCCGATAGAGACGGTCGCGACGGGAACACCAGCGGGCATCTGCACGATGCTGAGGAGCGAGTCGAGGCCGTCGAGTTGCGCGAGCGGAACCGGGACCCCAATGACCGGCAGCGGAGTGACCGCGGCGAGGACTCCCGGCAGGTGCGCCGCCCCTCCCGCGCCGGCGATGATGACCCGGATTCCGCGCGACGCCGCCTCGCGGCCGTAGGCGATTGTCTCGTCGGGCATCCGGTGCGCCGACAGCACCTTGGCCTCGTAAGGTATCCCAAACTCGTCGAGCGCCCGCGCGGCCGCCTCCATCACGGGCCAGTCAGAGTCGGAACCCATGATGATGCCCACCAGGGGCTGAGTCGTCGTCATGTCCACCTCCGGCTCCCACGATAGTGGCAACGGTGCAACACCGACGCGGGCTAGGCTCTCGCCATGCACCTCACGACATGGCTCCGTGAACGACGCGGCGAATTGGTCCGATTCGGCGCCGTCGGCGGCTTGGCGTTCGTGGTGGATCTCGGCGTTCTCAACCTCGTGTACTTCGTCTGGCGTACGCCCCTCGCCCACGACCAGAAGGTCGTCACGGCGAATGTCCTTTCGGCGGTCGTCGCCACGCTCGTCTCCTGGGTGGGCAATCGGCTATGGGCCTTCTCCCACCGCCGCGCGCGCCATCCCGTGAGCGAACTCGCCCTGTTTGCCGCGGTGAACGCCGTCGCGCTCGCCGAAAGGGCCGCCGCAGCAGCGATCGGCGCTTACGCACTCCACTACACGAGCCAAACGGGTATCAACGTCGCTGCGGTCATCGGGATCGGGATCGGAACGATCACCCGCTACTTCGGCTACCGACGCTTCGTCTTCACCGGCGGCCGCGCCGACGTCTGAGCGTCGCCGAGTGCGGAACGACCTTCTCCACATCCACCATCCTCGGAACGGCCTGAAGGAACACCGAGAACACCGCTGGCGCGCGCTGCGAGAGTTCGAGCCTCCCGCCGTCTGCGGTGACGAGGTCTCGTGCGAGCGCCAGGCCGAGCCCGGTTCCGCGACCCGACGTCACCTCCCTTTCGAATATCTGCGGCGCGAGTTCCACAGGAACGCCGGCGCCCTCGTCCGAGACCTCAATGACCATCGCGTTGCTCGCACCGGACTCGCGCACCGTCACGGACGTTGTGCCCGCGCCATGCGCGAGCGAGTTCTCCACGAGGGTCGCAAGCACCTGGGCGAGGCCGCCCGGTGTCGCGAAGACCGTCGCGTCGGACTTCCCCACGGAGAGGGTCCTTCCCGCGGACTCGAAGGCGGGCGCCCACTCGTCGCGCTGCTGCCGGAGCACCTTGCCGAGCGCGACCGCTTCCGTCGTGCCACCTAGCGCCTTTCTCGTCCTGCCGAGCAGGTCGTCGACGACGCCGACCAGGCGCTCCACCTGCACCAGTGCCGCCTCGGCCTCAGCACGAACCTCCTCCTGGTTCGTGGTCGACGAAATCTCTTCCAGGCGCATGCTGAGAGAGGTGAGCGGGGTGCGAAGTTGATGCGACGCGTCGGAAGAGAATCGCCTCTCGCTCGCGAGGCGCGCCGCCATTCGGTCTCCGCTGCGCACGAGTTCTGCCGCAACCATGTCGATTTCCTCGACCCCCGACTTCTCAATACGGGGGCGCGATTGGCCCGAACCCAGTTGCTCCGCGCTCGCGGCAAGGAGCACGAGGGGCTCGGAGAGCATGCGCGCCTGGCGGACCGCGACGGCGATTCCTGCGGCGATGGCGACGAGTCCCGCGCCAAGGACGAGGAGCACCGCGCGAGCCGCCGACCAGAAGACGTCCCACCAGGAGATCTCCATCTCCACCTTCAGGCCGGAATTGGACACGTACTGTGTCGCAATCGCCCGGGCGGGCCGCGAGCCCGCCCCGAACGTCTCGCCCTTGGGGAGCGTCACGAGGATGTATGCCGCCGGGCTGTTCTTTCCGCCGACGTACGACTCGAGAATGGCGTCGCTGATCGTCTCGTCGTTGATGTAGCGAGCCTCGAGCGCCCGCGCCACCGTCACCGCCCGCGCATCGAGTTCGGTTCTGGACCCGTCGCTCACGGTCTGAGCGGCGGCGATCGCGAGAGGCACCCCGAGGAGCACGACCGCCGCTAGGACCGCGGACGTGGTTGCGTACAGCAGGCGGCGCCGCACGGTCGGGACCTACTCGACGCCGGTCTCGAACCGGAAACCCAGTCCCCTCACCGTCGTGATGAAGCGCGGGTCGTTCGCGTCGTCTCCGAGCTTGCGCCGTAGCCACGAAACGTGCATGTCGAGGGTCTTCGAGGGCGCACCCGCCTCGGCGCCCCACACGTCGCGCATGAGGGTGTCGCGGCTCACGACCGTCCCCGCATTGGCGATCAGCGCGTGCACCAGGTCGAACTCCTTGCCGCTGAGCTGGAGTTCGCGACCCTCGGCGAAGGCGCGATGGCCCGCGACATCGATGCGGACGCCATTGACCTCGAGTTCGGAAACGCCGTCGGCCGAGACTCGTCTGCGGAGGAGGGCGCGCACGCGGGCGAGGAGTTCTGCGAGGCGGAAGGGTTTGGTGACGTAGTCGTCCGCACCCGCATCAAGCCCGACGACGAGGTCGACCTCATCCACGCGCGCCGTGAGCATGAGGATGGGGACGGTGAGCCCCTTGTCGCGGACTCGCCTCGCCACCTCGATGCCGTCGATGTCGGGGAGCCCCAGATCAAGGATAATGAGGTCGGCCCGTTCACTGGCCTCGACCCCACCGATCCCCGTGGCATACGCCTCGATCGTGTAGCCCTCTCTGGCCAAAGCGCGAGTCAAGGGCTCAGCAATGGTTGGGTCATCTTCGACCAAGACTATTGTCGCCATGCCGCCACGATACCCTGCCGCCGCCGACGCGACCAGCGGCGGCGGACGTGTGCCACCCTCGCTGCCCACGCTCCCGGTAGGCTCGACCATCGTGACGGCCTCAACGCAACCGGGCACCCCCGCCCTCCAGCGCGGTCGTCGCCTCGCCGCGTTCGCGCGCTCTGCGCTCGCCGCGGCTCCCGAACGACTGACACTGGCGCTCGTCTCGCTCGCGATCGCGTGCGGAATCACCGTGAGCCTGGCCGCGTTTCGTCCCGCCACCGTGCTCCCCCTCGCCGCCGCCCTGACGGCGACGGGATGGATCCTGGGGCCGAAGGGCCAGCGCGACCGCCGGTCGGCCCTTGGCGGCGCCCTCGCCCTGGGGGGAGCGGCCCTGTGGTTCCTTGCGAACCTCAGGTGGGTCGCGGAGTACCTCATCGTGCGGCGCGACCCCGGATTCCTCACACTGAGCGCGCTTTGGCTGACCGATCACCCCTCTACGGACATCCCCACGCGCGGCGCCATCGCGGCCGCGGACGGGCTTCCTGACGTCCTCGCGGAGGCCCACGAGGCGTGGAACCTCAACGGCGACATGCTCCAGCCCCAGGGCGCGAAGATGCTCCCTGCTCTCGCGGCCGTCGGGGGATGGATGCACGGCGAGTCGGGCGTCCTCGCCGCCAACCTGGCGATCGGGGCGATCGGCCTCCTCGCCGTCTACGTCCTTGCGCGGCGGATGATGGGCCCGATCGCGGCGCTCGTTCCCGCGCTCGGCCTGTCCCTCACCGTTTCGCATATCTGGCTCTCCCGAGCCAACTACACCGAGCCCATCACGATGGTGCTCCTGCTGGCGGCCCTCGCGTGGGCATGGCAGGGGGTGGAAGAGGGACGGATCTTCCCCCTCGTCGCGGCCGGGGTCTCTAGCGGATCGGCGCTTCTCGCGCGCGTCGATGGCCCTCTCTTCTCCCTCGGCGTCGCCGCCGGGGTTGCGGTCGCGCTGGCCGTCTCCCGCACCGGATCGCTGAGGTGGCGTTCCGCGGCTTTCGTGTCATTCGCTGGCGCCCAGGCGGCCCTCACCGTCGCCGGAAACGCCTCGCTCTGGCGCTGGTCCCGCGCCTACATCGAGCGCCTGGGTCCCGAGTCGGGCGACCTGCTGCGCGCCTACTCGGTCATTCTCGGCGTACTTGTGCTGGTAGCCATTGCTGCGCCCGTCGTCTCGGCACGGCGTCACTTCACGGCGCTACGGAACCGCGCGGCGCCGCCGACCGGATCCGCGCGGGGCGAGGAGCGCCGGCTCGGCCGGATCGCGAAGACCCGCCTTCCGGCGGCGATGGCCTGGTCTACCCTCCTTCTCCTCCTTGGTCTTGCCTCTCGCCCCCTCTGGATGACCGCTCACACGGCGCCGGACGACTTCCAGGTCGCGTTCGTTTCCTGGGTACAGCAGTCGCAGGGCCTTGCCGTCGACGGAACCCGCACGTACGCCGAGAACACCATCACCTGGGTGAGTTACTACCTGACGTGGCCCGTAGTTCTGCTGGGATTCGTCGGCTTCGCCCTCGCTGCGAGGAGGCTTGGACGCGGAACGGCGGTATGGGCGATCCCCCTCGCGGGACTTCTCGTTCCGTCGCTGCTGTACGTCGTTCGCCCCGCGATCATGCCCGATCAGTCATGGGCGATTCGGCGACTTGCGCCGTCTCTGGTCGTCGGCCTCCTGTTGCTCGCGGCGGTCACCTGGCAGGCGGCGATCCGGCGCTGGTCCGGGCCGAGAGCCGCGCACAAGGAGTGGCCGCGACGAGCCTCGATGGCCACAGCGATCCTCATCGCCGCGTCACCCCTGACTACCTGGATCAGCGTGAGTCAACCCAGCGGGTGGGGGCTCGGCGCGACGAGCGCGGTCTGGCTCGCGGAGCAAAGGGGCGCCCGCGAACAGGTGGACACCCTCTGTTCGTATGTCGACGGTCGTCCCGTCGTGCTCGTGGGGACCCCGTCGCACTTCGGTACGATCAGGGTCGCCTGCGATGTCCCCGTCGTCCTCTCCCTTGCCGCCCTGACGCCCGATGCCGTGCACGCCATGGCGGCCGGGTTCGGCGCGGAGCCGGTGGTCCTCACCCGGACACCCGGGAACGTCCCCTGGGCGGAGACTCCGACGGACGCCACGTTTGTCTCTACCGTGCACTACTCCTCGAGTTCGCTCTCCGGGCTGCCCGCCGCTCAGGGGCCGGACCTGTTCGCGTGGTATATCGGCACCGCGCTCCCCGACGGCACCGTCCAGTTCGTTCCCGGCAGGTAGCGGGAGGGCCTCCGTTCTCCACAGGCCGCGCGCAGGGATGGCGCGAGCTCTCCCGTTCGCGCGACGCTAGCGTCCGTGCGAATCACCGTCCACCCCTTCCTCGATTTCGACGCGCGCCCCGGGGCTCGCGTCCGGGACATCTGTGACGCCGCACGCGCCGAGGGCGTGGCGCTCGTTCGCCGACCATGGTGTGGCGACATCGCCCTAGATCCCGATCATCCGGTCGGCGTGTGGCCGCTCGTCGAGGGTGCGCTCCTGACGGCCGACCGCTCGCGCCCCTGCGCGCCCCCACGGGGCCTCACCGCCACCGTGATCGCGGGACCCGACGCTGGCGGCTGGGTCGGCGTCGATCGAGGAGCGACCATCGGACGCGATCCGGGGTGCAACCTTCCGCTGGACGATCCCGCCGTCTCACGCCTCCACGCGGTGATCGCGCCCGGACGGATCGCCACCCTCACCGACGCGGGCTCCTCCAATGGCACCGCGCGCTGGGCGTCGGGTCGGCGCCGGCGCGTCCTGCGACGCGTCCCGTGCGGCGCGGGAGCCCTTATCGAGGCGGGGCACTCCCTGATCCACCTCGGAGAGCCCCTTGCCCTCGCATCGGACGCCCTCGCACCTGACGCTTTCGCACCTCACTTCGCCAAACCCAAGGACGCCGCACCTGACGTCTCCGCGAGCGCGAGCCCCCCGGCCGGGATCGGCGAGGCCCTCGGGGCTCGGCTCGGACCGCTCGCGGGCTCTCTCGGCACGGGGGCGATGATGGCCGCGATGACGGGCCGGTGGTGGATCCTCGCGCTAGGCATGCTCTACCCGTCGTACATCCTGGCACCCGTGATCGCCGGGCGCTTCCGTTCGCGCCAGCCGTCGCCCGATCTTGCCGCGATTCCGTCACCACTCGCGGAATCGCGCGCGTTCTGGGGTGACCTCACGGGGACCATCGCGGTTGCCGGGGACGAGCACCGTGCGCGTGGGTTCGCCCGCGCAGTAGTGCTCGCACGCGGACGCGCCCCGCGAGAAGGCGCGTGGAGCGAGCCGTGGATGTCGTGGCTCGCGGCGGCACAACCGGGCGACGCCGAGGTGGTGATCGTCGGGAGCGACGATCCTCCGTCCTGGGCAGAGACGGTCATCCGCACGCATCCGAGCGGGACGAGCGTTGCCGCGCGTGGGCGGTCCCGTGCGGCGCCCATCGTTTCCGTATCGAGCGAGGCGGCGGAGGCCTGGGCCCGGGCGAGCGCGGGCGCTTCGCGGTCCACCGCGCTTCCCTCGACCACGCGACTGGCCGATCTCGACGACCAGGATCGCGCCGCGGGGGAACCCTCCGGCCGACCTCGACGGCTCTCGGCGCCGATCGGCGTCACGGCAGTTGGCCCGCTTCTGTTTGATCTGGACGTACACGGACCCCACGTGCTCGTCGCCGGGACGACGGGTTCGGGAAAGTCCGCCCTGTTGGAGACACTCGTGCTCGCGCTCGCGGACCGACATGCGCCGGACGATCTGCACATCGCCTTGATCGACTTCAAAGGTGGCGCCGGCCTGCGCGCGTGCATGGCGCTACCCCACGTCGCGGGGGTGCTCACGGACCTCGATCCTCACCTCGCCCGCCGGGCTCTTGCCGCGCTTGCCGACGAGCTCGCCGAGCGTAAGCGAAGCCTCGCGGGGGCGGGCTACGCGTCATTCCATGCCTGGGAGGCCGCGGGCGACGCGCCTCCGCGCCTCCTCGTGGTGGCCGATGAGTACCAGGAACTCGTGGCGCACTACCGGGAGTTCCTTCCCGACCTCACCCGTCTGGCGGCCCAGGGGCGCTCCCTCGGCCTCCACCTCGTCCTCGCGACGCAGAGGCCGGCGGGTGCGGTCACCCCCGAGATTCGCGCGAACATTGGGTCGACCATCGCGCTGCGCGTCTCGTCCGAGGCGGAGTCTCGCGACCTGGTCGGATCCGCGGACGCAGCCGAGATCCCACGCTCCTTGCCGGGGCGAGCCATCCTTGCGGTGGGGGGAGACCGCACGCCCTTTCAGACCGCGCTGCCCTCGGCCGAACCCTCGCCTGCCGTCTCCCTATGGTCCCGTGCTCCACAGGACGCCGATGCCGACGGACTCGCCGCGCGCGTGGCCTCGCGGTGGCCCGGCCCGCGAGCGACCCCACTGTGGCTCCCTCCGCTCCCGCAGCAACTCGGCGAGGCAGAGCGCCCACGCCTCGCCCCGAATGACCTGTGGCTCGGGCGGGGGGATCTGCCTGCCGAGCGAACCCAGCCCGAACTCACGTGGGACCCTGCCTCGGGGCCACTCGTTGTCGCGGGACCCGCGGACTCGGGGAGCACGACGCTTCTGGGAACGCTCGCCGCGCAGGCACGTTCGCGCGGGCTCGAGCCCGTTTGGCTCCCCAGTGATCCCCGCGAGGCGGGGCGCACGATCGTCCTGCTGCGAGGACGCGAGGACTGGTTGCTCCTGGTCGACGACGGCGCTCGCGCCCTGGCGGGCCTCGCGGAGGTTGACCGCGGCGCGCGCCACGAGGACCTCGTCAACATGCTCGCGTGGGGCAAGCCGATCGCGCTCGCCCTGCCGCTGTCCGGCCCCCAACGCCTCGCCTCCCACGCCAGCGTCCGCGTGGTGCTCGCGGGAGGCGATCCCTCTGACGAGGCTCTCTGGTCGCTCCCCCGCTCGCTGCAGGGACGCGGTCGGATCCCGGGCCGCGGGGTCGTCGGGACCGGTAGCCGATGGATGGAAGCCCAGATCGCCGGGCTTCCCGCGCCGACGCCCCGACCTCTCGTCGCGAGCCTCCCTCCCCGTCTTTCCCCCGACGAGCTCCCGGCGGAGGGCGCCGACGGCCTCGTGCCCATCGGCCTCGGAGGCGACGATGCGTCCGTGGTGCGCCTCGATTCCCGTCGCGCCGTGCTGGTCCTCGGGGACTCCGGACAGGCGCGAGAGTCCGTCGCGACGGCAATCGCCCAGCTCGGCCAGCGCGTCGGCGTAGGGGTGACTCCCCGGTGCGCGGAGAACTCCCTCCTCGTGCCGCGCGCGCAACTCGAGGCGTCGACTGTCGTCATCGCGACCCCCACCTGCCGGCTCGTCGCGGACGTCTGTGCGTCGGACGCGGATGGGCTCGTCGATCCCCGACCGGGACCGGGCCGGGTGGTGGTGATCGTCGATGGCACCGCGCGCGCGGTGCAAGTGGCCGCCGTGCCGTGA
>JADGOS010000090.1 GCA_017882825.1 Demequinaceae bacterium
ACTCCGTTCTCGGGTAGTCAAGGCGCCCGCGCTTCTTACTGAGCCGACCCTTAGCGTCCGGGAAAGAGTATCAGGCCGAGCGAGCCGGGTGCGCGAGCGGCCAGGAGGGGATCGAATCCCCGTCCCACCCCCAGATGGAGCCGCCTAAGAGAATCGAACTCTTGACCTATTCATTACGAGTGAATCGCTCTACCGACTGAGCTAAGGCGGCGGGTTCGCGGGTGGGCGAAACGGCTCGACGAGTCTAGCGGCTCAGCAGGTCTTTCCCGAATCCGGAACGGTGCCGTCCACGAAGTACGCATCCACGGTGTCGAGGATGCACTTGTTGGAGCGGCCATAGGCCGTGTGACCCTGGCCGTCATAGACGAGCAGGGTCGAGCTAGGCATCTGCTTCGCGAGGGACTGGGCCCACGCGAGCGGCGTGGCGGGGTCTCCCGTCGTGCCGATGATGACGATCGGACCGGCCGCTGCGGACGGCGAGAGGTCCTGAACGACCTCATGCGCGTGCCACGGCCATCCGTCGCACCCGACGCCCGCGGAGAACCACCACCCGAACGTCGGAGAGGCCACCTGGGCGGTCTTGCGGAACGCCCGGATCTCGTCGATGGTCTGAGGGGCCGCCGGCGGCGTGTCGAGGCACGTGATCGCGGTGTACGCCGAGGTGGAGTTGTCCTGGTAGTCGCCATTCGCGTCTCGCCCGAGGTAGAAACTGGCGAGCTGGAGGAACGTGCGCCCCGTCTTCTGGTTCAGGGCCTCGTCGAAGGCCTGGGTCAGGTACTGCCAGTCGGTCTCGCTGTAGAGCGTCACGACGATGCCGTAGACGATGAGCGTCCCATTGAGCGTCTCCCCGCCCGTCGGGATTCCCTCGTCGCGAGCCTTGATGATGAGGTCACGGACCGCCCGCTTCGCCAGGTCGGGATCGTGCGGGAGGGGGCAGGTCGACTTCGTGAGGCAATCCGCGATGTAGGCGTCGAGCGACGACTCGAATCCCCGGGCCTGACCGTCGGAGAGTTCCTGCGCGGAAAGCAGGAAGTCCACGGCGCCGTCCAGCACGAAACGGCCGACGTTCTGGGGATACAGGGTGGCATAGGTGGCGCCGAGCTGGGTGCCGTAGGAGAACCCCAGGTAGTTGAGCTTGGGGTCGCCCAGGGCTTCGCGGATGACGTCCATGTCGCGCGCGGCGCTGGCGGTGTCGACGTTCTCGACGAGCGGACCGCTGAGCTCGCGGCAGTGCTCGGCGAAGGCAGCGTTGCGGTCGCCGAGCGTCGTGACGTCCGCGGCGGTCTCGGCGATGTCCTGCGACGTGAAGTAGGCGTCGAGTTCCTTGGTGGTCCCGCAGTTGATGGGAGTCGACTTGCCGACACCCCGGGGATCGAAGCTGACGATGTCGTAGTGGTCGAGCAGGCTGGCCCCCGCGAAGCCCACGAAGTAACTCGTCAGGTCAAGGCCGGATCCTCCCGGACCGCCGGGGTTGATGAGCACCGAGCCGAGGCGCTCGTCCGGCTTCTTCGCCTTCGAGCGATTGAGTTGAAGCGAGATCGTCTGCCCATTGGGATCGGCCCAGTCGAGGGGGACCTTGAGCGTGGCGCATTCAAGCTCGCCGCACGTCGACCACTGGAGCGATTGGCCGTAGACGGTCGAGTCCCCCGGCGCGGACGACGCCCCGCCTCCGGAGCCGCCGGGCCAGGCGCCCGACGCCGTCGGCGTTACCTGTTCGAGGGGCGAAAGGCATCCGGCGAGTGCGACGAGCGCGCCCAGGGTGACCGCAGCAACGGCGGCGCGACGACGCTGAATCATGCGACCACGGTAGCCGACATCGCGGTATCCAAGGTCACGCTGCGTGGGGCCGCAACGCGAGAAACATCGCCTCGAGGGCGAGGACCGGAGCGACATTGCCAGCCAGCCGCTCCCGCGCGACGCCGATGGCGTCCATCATCGCGAGCGTGTCGCCCATCGCGGCCCGGCTCGCAAGCGCCCCGATTCGCTCGCGGTGGCCCTCGTTGATGAGGGCGACGGAGGAGCCGGTTTGGGTGATGGCGACGTCCCTGTACAGCGAGAGAAGGTCGAGCAGGGCGCGGTCGAGGACGTCCCGCTTCGCCCGCGTGGCGCGCCTCTTCTGGTCCTCCTCGAGCTGCCGCACCTGGGAGCGCAGGGCGGGGGGGAGCCGTTCGCCCGGCTCGACGCCCAGGGTGACGTAGAGTTCGGCGACCTCGGCCGCGTCGCGCTCCACCGTCGCGGACTTCGCATCGTCGTCCGCGACCGCGGCCAGATCCGCTGCGGCGAGGACAGCGTCCCCCACCCCCCTGACGTCGGAGGCAAGCGCGAGGACCCGCTCCCTGCGCGAACGCGCCTCGGGATCGCGGGCCAGCCTGCGCGCGACGCCGATGTGGCATTGGGCCGCGAGCGCGCACTCGCGCGCGAGCTCGGGCTCGATCCCGTCGCGCTCGACGAGCAACCCGGTGACGACCTCGACGGAGGGGATGCGGAGCGTCACCACCCTGCACCGGGAGCGAATGGTGGTGGCCACGTCATGAAGGCTCGGCGCGCAGAGGATCCACGCGGTCCTCGGGGGCGGCTCCTCGACGGCCTTGAGGAGCACGTTGGAGGTTCGCTCGGTCATGCGGTCGGCGTCCTCGATGATGATGACCCTCCATCGACCCTGCGAGGGCGTGCTCTGCGCGTTGCTGACGAGCGAGCGCACCTCGTCCACCGTGATGGTTACCTTCTCTGTGGCGACGATCCGAACGTCGGGGTGCGCTCCGGCGACGACCGTTCGGCACGCGTGGCACTCCCCGCAGCCGCCGCTCTGGCACTGAAGCGCCGCGGCGAATGCGCGCGCTGCGATCGATCGGCCCGAGCCGGGCGGGCCTGTGATGAGCCAGGCGTGGGTCATCGCGCGATCGCCTTCCACCGCGGCGATCAGGGGATCGAGGGCGTCCCCCTGCCCGACGACGGTGTCCCAGACGCTCACTCCGAGAGGTCCCACTGCGTCCAGTTGCCCACGCGCGGGACCGGCTTGGGCACGCGGAAGCCGCGCGACGGCTTGGGGAGGACGGCCTCGAGGGCCGAACAGATGTCGGAGTGGACCACCTCGAGTGGCCTGGAGGCATCGAGGACGAGGTAGCGCCCGGGGTCTCGCTCCGCGAGGTCGAGGAACGCCTGGCGGATCTCGCCCGCCCGCGCCCACGTGTCCTGCTCCACCCGGTCAAGGTCCTCCCCGAGGCGCGAGGCGTCGGGCTCCATGTCCAAGACGATCGTCAGGTCGGGGACGAGTCCGTCGGCGGCCCACGCCGAGATCCTGCCGATCTCCTCGCCGAGCCCGCGCGCGACCGCCTGGTAGGCGATCGAGGAGTCGATGAAGCGGTCCTGAACCACGATGTCGCCCTGCTCGAGCGCGGGAAAAACCACCTCGTCGACGTGCTGAGCGCGGTCGGCCGCATAGAGGAGCGCCTCGGCGCGCGGAGAGACGTCGCCCCCGTGCATGACGGCCTCGCGAAGCTGCAGGCCCAGCGCCGTGCCCCCCGGCTCGCGGGTGGTCGTGACGTAGCGGGTGCCCCCCTCGGGAGAGGCGAGCCACTCGGCAATCATGTTCGCCTGCGTCGTCTTGCCGACGCCGTCGCCGCCCTCGAATACCACGAAGAAGCCGGGATATGCCATGCCCCTACGGTACCTCCGACCGCCCACCCCTGGACCAGACCACATAGAGGAGGAGCGCGGCCACCTGGATTCCGGCGACCACAGCCACGAGGAGTGGGAGGGAGGTCTCGTACAGCGCGCCCGTGAGGATACCGCCAACAAGGGCGGCGGCGCCGATCGCCGCGGCGAAGATGCCATACGCCGTTCCCCTGCGCCCCGACGGGATGAGGTCGGCGACCGCCGCGCGTAGCACCGACTCCTGAACGCCCATCACGGCGCCCCAGACGAGCACCCCCGCAATGGCCAGGGGGAAGCTGCGCGAGAACGCGAGCGGCGGGATGGCGGCCGCGAGGACGGGAACGACGAGGAGGACGCGCTTTCCGACGCGGTCGAAGAGCGCGCCTACGGCGAGGGCGGCGAGGGCGTCCACGATCATGGCCGCCGCGTAGATCACGGCGACCTCCGCGGTAGTGGCGAGCCCTGAGCGGACCAGGTGGAAGCCGACTACTCCGAAGGTTGTGTATCCGATCGTCGTGACGGTCGCGAACGACAGGTACCACCAGAAGGGCCGCCCGAGCGGAAGCCGAGCCACCTTGCGACGGCCCGTTCGCGCCGCAGGAATCGCAGGTTCGTCGGCTGCGAACTCCTCCTCGTAGGTCGAGGGATCCGGGACGCGCTTGCGCAGCCGCAGGAGGAGCACGATGACGATGAACCCGGGGAGCGCGAGCATCGCGAACGTCGGCGCGTAGTTGTGGGTGAGGTGAAAGACCCCCGCCACCGCCAGGGGCCCAAGGACGGCGCCGAACTGATCGAGCGCCTCGTGGACCGCGAACCCCCGTCCGCGTCCGATCGCCGAGGTCGCGTGGGAGAGGATGACGTCCTTGGCGGGCCGCCGAACCGCCTTGCCGGCGCGCTCAATGAAGATGAGCGTCGCGACGATCCACACCACTGTCGTCACGCCGAGGAAGGGGACCGCGACAACGGTCATCGCGTAGCCGACGATCAAGAGGGGCCAATAGGCGCGCGTCCTGTCGGCGAGGGGACCGGAGCCGAGGCGTCCAGCGAAACCGATCGCCTCGCCCACCCCCGTGATCGCCCCCACCGCAACCGCGGATACCCCGAGCGACTCGAGGAAGGGTCCCGTGATCGCCCGCGAGCCCTCGTACACCACGTCCGCGAGCATGCTGACGAAGCCCATCGCCACAACGAAGCGCCAGGGCGAGTACGGCGCCCGGCTCATGCCACCACCGGCGACGCGCGGCGCGCTCGCAGGCCTGCCGACGCGCGGCGCGTCGTCCGATCGCTCCCGCGTCACGTTGCCACCGCCGCCGCGACCCAGTACCCGAGGCTCGCGGCCGCGAGCCCGACGACGAGCGAGCCGAGCACGTTGAGCGCCGCGAGTAGCGTCGAGCGCTCCCTGATGAGCCGATGGGTCTCGTAGCCGAGGGTGGAGTAGGTGGTGAGGGCGCCGCAGAAGCCCGTCCCGAGGAGCGCCACGATCGTCGCCGAGGCCCCGGAGCCCACGAGCGCGCCAAGGGCGAGCGACCCGGCGGCGTTGACCGTCAGCGTCCCCCACGGGAAGACGGACTCGGTGCGCGACTGGACGAACCGATCGGTGAAGTAGCGGGCGGGGGCGCCGATCGCGGCGCCGACCGCGACGGCGAGGGGGATCACGCGGACTCCGGCGCTAGGCCCACGTACCGGACGACCTCGACGCCGTCCAAGACGACGATTCCCCTGACCACCAGCTCGTCCAGTTCCGGGAGGAAGTCCCTGATCTTCTTCTCCTCGTCGATGATGAGGATCAGCACCGGCAGGGCCTCCGCGAGCGCGAGGATGCGCGCGGTGTGGATGTGCCCGGACGCGCCGTATCCCTCCACTCCGCGAATGACCGTCGCACCGGCAAGCCCCGCCGCATGGGCGCGTTGGACGATCTCGGTGTACAGGGGGTGGTGGTGCCACTGAACGGCCTCGTCGACGATGACGGTGAGCCGAAGTGCCGGGCTTGCGATGGTGGTCATGCGGTGCTCCTTCTGGAAGCGAACCATGTGCGGGCCTTGAGGGCCGACGTCACGAGGATGGCGCCGAGGATCGTCGCGAAGACGGCGGCGGCAGGGGTGCCCAGGTAGTACACGAGCGCGAGCGCGGGGCGCGCGCCTAGGAGCGCGCGCGTCTCCACGGCGAAGGTGGAGAACGTGGTAAAGCCCCCGAGGAAGCCCACCCCGAGGAGGGGCCGGACGTAGACGCGGCCGGCGAGGACCTCCTCGATGAGCGCCATCAGGACCCCGATGGCGAGGCACCCCGAGACGTTGATCCACAAGGTGCTCCACGGGAAGTGGCCCGGCAACACCGGCCACTCGCGGCCGATGCCCCAGCGGAGGAGCGCGCCCGCCGCGCCGCCCGCCGCGATCACCCCGGCGAGGCGCACGTGCGCGCCACCGAGGCGTGTGCGAACGGGGTGCGCGCGCGCGAGGGCCATGACGCCTACGCTAGCGCCGCCGTGACGATCCGGGGCGCGATCACTCGCCGGGGTACGTCAGGCCGATCTGGCGGCGCACCTCGTCGAGGGTCGCCATCACCTCGAGCGTCATCTCCGGGGTCATCGCCGGGCTCTGCTTCTCCCCCGCGGTGATTCGCCGGGCGACCTCGGCGGCCTCGTAGGCGTAGCCGTTGGCAACCCCGGTGTACGGGAACTCGCGCACGCCGTCGGCGCGGATCACGCGGAAGGACGACTCGCGGTAGAACGGTCCAGCAATCTCGATGCGCCCCAGGGTGCCCGAGATCGCCGCGACGGTGGGCGTCTGGGCCCACAGGGTGGTCTGGAGCGAGGCCTGGGTCGTGCCGCCGTAGCCCAGGATCATGCTCACCTGGCCGTCGACGTTGGTCACGGTCTTCTGCCCGGCCGCCGCGATGAAGTCGGGGACGCCGAGGATGTCGTGCGCGAAGGCGACGGGGTAGATGCCGAGGTCGAGCAGCGCGCCCCCAGCGAGCGACGGCTCCCACCACCGGCTGCCGGGGACGAAGGGGAAGGCCTGGCCGTGGTCGGCAGAGAGCGCGACGATCTCGCCGATCTCGCCGTCGGCGATCACGCGCTTGAGCTCCACCATGTGGGGCAGGTAGCGCGTCCACATGGCCTCCATGACGAAGACGTTCGCCGCGCGCGCGGCGTCGATCAAGACGCGGGCCTCGGACGCGTTCCGGCAGATGGGCTTCTCCACCAGGACGTTCTTGCCCGCGGCGATCGCCTCGAGCGCGTTGGCGAGGTGGTCGCTGTGGGGGCTCGCGATGTGGATGACGTCGACGTCCGGGTCCGCGGCGAGTTCGGCGACGGAGCCGTACGCCTTGGCGACGGAGTGGCTCGCGGCGAAGGCCCTCGCCTTCTCGAGGGAGCGGGACGAGACGGCGTGCACGGTGGACCCGGTGAACGAGTTCACCCCGTTGGCGAACTGGTCGGCCATCCATCCGACGCCGACGATGCCCCAGCGGATCGGGGGCGCGGACGTGGGGTCGGGAGCGTCTACGGGCGAGGGGGTGGTCATATCGTTACGATAACCCGTCGGGCCTCGTCGCGACACAGGCGCCCGGCTACGACGCCTCCGGCCACGACGCGTCCGGCGGGCTCATCCTGACAGCGGGCTACGTGGCTGGTGGCTTCTTCGCGGCTGGCTTCTTTGCCGCGGCCTTCTTGACCGGTGCCTTCTTCGCGGCGGCCTTCTTGGGCGCCGCCTTCTTCGCGGGCGCGCGGCGCTTCTTGGCCGTCGGGCCCTTGGCGCGCTTCTCGGCGAGAAGCTCCACCGCCCGCTCGTGGGTCATCTCCTCGATGCGCTCCCCGCGCGGCACCGTGATGTTGGTCTCGCCGTCGGTGATATACGCGCCGAAGCGGCCCTCCTTGATGACGATGGGCTTCTGGGTGGTGGGATCGGTGCCCAGTTCCTTGAGGGGAGGCGCCACCGGGCGGCCGCGTCCGCGCTTGGGCTCGGCGTA
>JADGOS010000021.1 GCA_017882825.1 Demequinaceae bacterium
GGAGATGGATCTGACGGGCGACGGCGTATCGATCGACCGATCACAGATAGCGGGTTCCGAGTCCGGACAGTTCCTGGTGGTAGTGAACGACGGATTCAACAGCTCGACGGACACGGTGGGTGGCCTTGCCGTGGCGGGGAATCCCCCGTGGCTCCTCCTCGGCGAACCCATCGACGGAAGCACCTACAGCGGGGACTCGCAGATCCCGTTCACGGCATGGGTGTCGGATCGTGAGGATGGGTCGATTCCGTTCTCTGAGGTCTCGTGGACATCCAGCCTCGACGGGGCTCTGGGCGTTGCGGCCGACGCCGGTGTCCGCGCCAGCGACCTGACGGTCGGGGTCCACCGCATCACCGCGACGGTCACGGACTCCGACGGGAACGTCTCAACCGCAACCGCCAACATCACCATCCTGGGCGACCAACCATCAGTGCCACCGACTCCCGGAACTCCGGCGTCGGGCGGCGGGGCAAAGTCCGCGTCGGGCCCGGCCGCGTCGTCGGCACCGGGGCCGAGCCCGAGCACGGGAGTCGAAGCGACGCCCAGCGCCGGGCCGAGCGCCGGCCCCCGTGTGACCCCCACCCCCCAACCCAGCCCCACAGTGACGGCGAGCGAGCCAAGTGAACCTGGCTCGGGTGCATGGCTGTGGTGGATTGGCCTCGCGGTCCTGGTGTTCGCTGCGGCCACCGTGGGCGGCCTCTGGTACCGACGGCGCCCCACTCGCGAGCCGTAAGCCGCTCAGGGGAGCGACTGCGAGGTCTCCGGTCAGCGCCCGGAACCCCGACTCGCGGCGCAAGCAGCGGGTCACCGGAGCGGCGCGCGGGGACAATGGTGGGCGTGAGGGCCCCCCAGCGTCCCGGCGCGCCGCGCTCGTCTCCGGCGCGCGCGCGTCCCACGCCGCGCACGGGCGTTCCTCGGGCCGGCGCTCCTAGGGCGGCCGTCTCGCCGGGGTCCAGTCCGCAGCACCAGGCGCCGCCCCGTGCGACCCCGCAGCGCGTGACGCCCGCCGTCTCGCCGCCGTCGGCCGCGTCGTCGATGTCGTGGCGGGCCGTCGTGCTGACTGGGGTGATGGCGCTCGCGCTCGCGGTGATGGTTCCATCCGTGCGCGCCTACCTCAAGCAGCAGGAGACCCTTGAGGATCTCCAGGGGCAGGTCGTCGACGCCCAGGCCCAGGTCGAGGACCTTCAGGGTCAAGTGGCGCGGTGGAACGATCCCGCGTACGTCATTGCGCAGGCGCGGGACCGCCTCATCTACGTCCTCCCCGGCGAGACGCCCTATCGCGTCGTGGATCCGGAGTTTGTATCCGACCCCGCTACGCCCGTCGCCGACGCTCCCGCCCGCGGAACGGAACCGGTGCGGCCGTGGTTCGCGACGCTGTGGGGGTCGATTGAGAGAGCGGGGGCGGGCACGTGAGCGAGGAGGCCCTGTGGGCCGTCGACTCGCGCGACCTCGAGGTGCTGCGCGAGCAGTTGGGCAGGGAGCCCCGGGGCGTCGTCGCGATCGCTGCGAGGTGCATCTGCGGCAACCCGGTCGTCGTCCGCACGCTTCCGCGCCTCGAGGACGGCACGCCATTCCCCACGAGCTACTACCTCAGCCACCCGGGCGCCATCGCGGCCCTGTCCACCCTCGAGGCCGAGGGGGCGATGCGCGAGATGAACGAGCGGCTCGACAAGGAGCCTCAACTCGGATTCCGCTACTTCGCCGCGCACGAGTCCTACCTCGCCGACCGGGCGGAACTGGGGGAGGTTCCCGAGATCGACGACGTTAGCGCGGGTGGCATGCCCATGCGGGTCAAGTGCCTTCACGCGCTGGCGGCCCACGCACTCGCCAAAGGTCCCGGCGTGAACCCCTTCGGCGATGAGGCGCTCGAGGCGATTCGCGCTACGTGGCGCCGCGACCGGTGCACCTGCGCGACGCCGCGCTCATACTGAGGCGGCCCCGCTCGTACTGACGCGTCCGCCGCTCCCGTTACGCTGTCGCCATGCGAGTCGCGGCCATCGATTGCGGGACCAACTCCCTGCGCCTACTCGTCGCCGATGTCGACCCGGACACGGGGATCCTTCGCGACGTCACCCGCGAGATGGTCGTGGTGCGGCTGGGCGAGGGCGTCGACCGAACGGGCCTCTTTGCCCCTGCGGCACTCGAGCGCACCTTTGCCGCGGTAGACGCGTACGCCCAGACCTGCGCGAGGCTCGGTGCCGAGGCCATCCGATTTGTCGCGACCTCGGCGTCCCGCGACGCGGCCAACAGCGATCTGCTCGTCGCGGGGGTCGAGCGGCGCCTCGGCGTTGTCCCCGAGGTCATCTCGGGCGACGAAGAGGCCCGGCTGTCGTTCCGCGGCGCGACGGGCGCTCTCGCAGGCGGCCTGGAGGCGCCCTTCCTTGTGGTGGACCTGGGCGGCGGCTCGACCGAACTCGTCCTCGGCACTCGCGAACCGGAGTACGTGCACTCGATGAACGTGGGATGCATACGGCTCGCGGAGCGCCACCTCTCCGCAGATCTGGCAGGCGCGAAGGAGATCGAGTTGGCCGTTCGCGACGTCCGAGAAGCGCTCGATGCCGCGGCCAAGGACGTTCCGCTCGCGCGGACGGGCACCCTCGTGGGCGTCTCGGGAACCGTCACCACCGTCACCGCGCATGTCCTGGGGCTGGATGCGTACCGACCGGAGCGCATCGACGGCTCGATCCTGCAGATCGACGACGTCGTGGCGGCGGCGGACGATCTGCTTGGCATGACCAGGGCCGCTACGGCCGCCCTTCCGTTTATGCATCCCGGACGCGTCGACTCGATCGGGGCGGGCGCGCTCGTGTGGCGCGAGGTCGTGCTGCGGGTCCGGCGGGAGGTCGAGGCTGCGGGCCGCCCGCTCGAGACCGTCGTGACGAGCGAGCACGACATACTCGACGGGATCGCGCTCGCGCTGGTGCCCGCGTAAGTGGGCCCGGCCTGGGACAATCGACTCGGGCCCCCGTAGCCCAGTTGGTAGAGGCAGTCGACTTAAAA
This sequence comes from Demequinaceae bacterium, assembly GCA_017882825.1. Classification (GTDB taxonomy): domain Bacteria; phylum Actinomycetota; class Actinomycetes; order Actinomycetales; family Demequinaceae; genus JAFGBM01. Next base: position 3,001 of record JADGOS010000021.1, read on the forward strand.
TCGGCCAAGCGCAGGTTCGAGCCCTGCCGGGGGCACATCCGTCGCGTTGTAGCATGACGACGATCCGATGGAGCGGGGTCCCGGCGAGGCGAGGAGACGGACGTGGCGCATTACGACCTGCCGCTGGACGAGCTTCGCGCGTACCGGCCGGTCATCGAGGAACCCGCGGATCTGGACGCGTTCTGGGCGGACACCGTTGCGGAGGCCCGAGCCTTCGGCGGCGATCCGATCCTCGCGAAGGTGGATCCGCCGATGCCGAACGTCGAAGTCTGGGACGTGACGTTCCCTGGCTTCGGGGGTAGCCCGATCAAGGCATGGTACTCGCGCCCTGCGGGCGACAAGAGCGACCTACCCGTCATCGTCCAGTACCAGGGTTACAACGGCGGGCGCGGGCTGGCGTGGGAGCACACCTTCTGGCCCTCCGCGGGCTACGCCCACGTGATGATGGACTCGCGAGGGCAGGGCTCCGGCTGGGGAGCGGGGGGCGAGACGCCGGATCCCGGCGGCACGGGGGCGGCGGGCGCCGGGTACATGACGCGCGGCATCCTCGACCCGGCCGCTTACTACTACCGGCGGCTCTTCACGGACGGCGTGCGGGCGGTCGACGCCGTGCGGAAGTTGCCCGGGGTCGACCAGGCACGCATCTTCGCCGCGGGGATCTCCCAGGGCGGCGGCGTCGCGATCGCCGTCGCGGCGCTCGTTCCCGGCCTGGCGGCGGCACTGGTTGATGTGCCGTTCCTCTGCCACTACCGGCGAGCGCTCGCCGTCATCGACTCCGATCCGTACGCCGAGATCACGCGCTACCTCTCGGTCCACCGCGACCACACGGAGCGCGCCTTCGAGACCCTCTCGTACTTCGACGGCGCCACCCTGGGCAAGCGGGCCACGGCGCCCGCCCTCTTCTCGGTGGCACTGATGGACGACACGTGCCCGCCGTCAACGGTGTTCGCCGCCTTCAACGCGTGGGGCGGGGAGCCCAAGGAGATCCTCGTCTATCCGTACAACCGGCATGAGGGCGGCGGCGCGTACCAGGTCAAGCACCAGTGGCAGTACGTTCGCCGGATGACCGCCTAGTAGGCGACCTGACAGAACCCGTGGTTGCAGTAGCCCCCAGGGTTCTTGTGGAGGTACGCCTGGTGGTAGTCCTCGGCGTAGTAGAACGTCCCGTCGCCGGCGTCCTCCGCCCGGTCCACCTGGGTGGCGATGATCCCGAAACCCTTGTCCTGCAGCATCCGCTGGTAGCGGGAGCGTGACATCACGGCCTCGGCATACTGGCCCTCCGTGGTGGTGAAGACGGCGCTCCTGTATTGGGTCCCGACGTCGCCCCCCTGGCGATTGGGCGTCGTCGGGTCGTGGTTCTCCCAGAAGGCCGCGAGCAACGCCTCCACGGCGACCTTCTTGGGATCGAAGACCACCTGCACCGTCTCCGTGTGCCCGGTTCGCGACGTGCACGTCTCCTCGTATGTCGGGTTCTTGGTCCACCCGCCCATGTACCCCACGGCCGTGACGTAGACGTCGTCGGTCTGCCAGAAGATCCGCTCGGCGCCCCAGAAGCAGCCCATCGCGAGGTAGATGACCTCGTGCCCCGTTGGCCACGGGCCTTTGAGGGGCGTGCCGAGCACGGCGTGAATGGGGGAAATCGCCAGGGCCTCGTCGCGGCCAACGCGCGCGGTGTCGCGTCCCACCATTGGCGTCTTGTTGAGCAGCATTCGAGGCCTCCTTGCCTGAGCGTGTGTCACGTCAACGCGGGCGGCGACGATTGTGTTCCGCGTCCTTCAACGCCCCGTCCGCCCTCCTCCGCGCCGCGCTACGCTCACTCCATGGCCACTCGCTCCGCACCGCGAAATTACGACGAGGATTCCAACATCCTTGAGCACGTTCCCGTTCCCCTGCAGGTCGCGGGGGCGTGGGCGTGGAGGCTCCTCGCGGTGGGCGTCGTCTCGATCGCGCTCTTCACCGTCCTCGCGAGGCTGTCGGCGCTCGTCGTCCCTATCGCGATCGCCGTTCTGATCGCCGCCCCGCTCGGATCCTTCGTCGGTTGGCTTGCGCGCCACGGAGTCTCACGTGGGTGGGCGGCCGCAATCGCCCTCCTCTCGCTCATCGCGTTCGTCCTGGGGCTGATCGCCGTGGCGAGCACGACCGTCATCGGCGGGCTCGACAAGCTCAAGCAGCAGGCGTCGGACGGCCTCCACACCCTCATCCACTGGCTATCCTCTGGACCGCTGCATCTGAGCGCGGATCAGATCCAGTCGTACCTGGACAAGGCGGGCCAGACGCTGCGAGACAACAGTTCGGGCATCTTGGCGCGCGCCATGTCCGTCGGTTCGACGGTCGGCCTCCTGACCGCGGGCGCCATCCTCGCCCTCTTCTGCCTGTTCTTCTTCCTCAGGGACGGTCGGCAGATCTGGCTCGGCATGGTGCAGGCGTTCCCGCCCCGTGCGCGCGCCCAGGTTGACTACGCGGGCGTCGCGGCCTGGGAGACCCTCGCCCTGTACAGCCGAACCTCGCTCTTCGTCGCGCTCGTCAGCGCGACCGGTATCGGGCTCGGCGCGTGGATCCTTGGCCTCAGTCTCTGGGTGCCCATCTTCATCGTGGTCTTCCTGACCTCCTTCATCCCCCTCTTGGGTGCGACCTTCTCTGGCGTGGTCGCCGTTCTTGTCGCCGTGGTGGAGGGCGGCTGGGTCAAGGCGGTGATCATGGTCGGGATCGTCCTGGTGGTCCATCTCCTCGTCGGGAACGTGCTCTACCCGCTCCTGTTCGGCAAGGCCGCCGCGGTGCACCCGATCGTGATCCTGCTGGCAATCGGCGTCGGAGGTATTGTCGGAGGCGCCCTCGGGGCGCTCCTGGGTGTGCCGATTCTCATGGCCACGAGGGCATTTGTGGAGGGCCTGAGGAGGACGGGAATGGGGCCGACGACGGAGATACGCATCTCGGGGATCGGCGAGGCATAGGAGCGCGCCTCAGCCCGTGAAGGGCTCCGCCGTCCCCACCGCCCTCTCCCTCGCCGCGCTAGGCTCGCACCATGGCCACTCGTTCCGCACCGCGATCCAACGAGGAGGCGCCAGGCATCCTTGAGCATGTTCCCGTTCCCCTCCAGGTCGCGGGGGCGTGGGCATGGAGGCTCCTCGTGGTGGGCGTCGTTCTGATCGCGATCTTCACCGTCCTTGCGAGGCTGTCGGCCCTTGTCGCTCCAATCGCGATCGCCCTTCTGATCGCCGCTCCGCTCGGAACCGTCGTCAGTTGGCTTGCGCGCCATGGCTTCTCGCGCGCCTGGGCGGCAGTCACCACCCTTCTCACCCTGGTCGTGACCGTGCTCGGGCTAATCGCCCTAGCGAGCACGACGTTCATCAACGGGATTGACCAACTCAAGCAGCAGGCGTCCGACGGCCTTCACACGCTCGTTGACTGGTTGTCCTCTGGGCCGCTGAACCTGAGCGCGGATCAGGTCCAGTCGTACCTCGACAAGGCGGGCCAGACCCTTCGAGACAACAGTTCGGGAATCGCCGCCCGCGCGCTCTCGGTCGGATCCACCGTTGGCCTGTTGACGGCGGGCGCTATCCTCGCCCTGTTCTGCCTCTTCTTCTTCCTCAAGGACGGTCGGCGGATCTGGCTCGACATCGTTGAGATCTTTCCGCGCCGCGCGCGGGCCCATATCGACTACGCGGGCATCGCGGCCTGGGAGACCCTCGGCCGATACACGCGCACCTCGCTCTTCGTCGCCCTCGTCGACGCGACGGGAATCGGGCTCGGCGCGTGGATCCTCGGCCTGAAACTTTGGGTGCCCATCTTCATCGTCGTCTTCCTGACCTCCTTCATCCCGCTGGTGGGCGCCACCCTCTCGGGCATGGTCGCCGTCCTCGTAGCGGTGGTGGAGGGCGGCTGGGTCAAGGCGCTCATCATGGTCGGCATAGTCCTGATCGTCCAGCAGGTCGAAGGGAACGTGCTCTACCCGTTCCTCTTCGGCAAGGCCGCCTCCGTCCACCCGATCGCGATCCTCCTCACCGTGGGCGTCGGTGGGATCGTCGGGGGCCTCGTTGGGGCGCTCCTCGCCGTACCGATCCTTGCCTTCACCAAGACCTTCATCGAGGGTCTGCGGAGGTCGGGAATGGGGCCGACGACGGAGATACCCATCTCGGAGATCGGCGGGGGCTAGAAGGGCGGCTCAGCCCGTGAAAGGCTCCGTCGCGATGATCCTGACGGAGACCTCATTGCCGTTGGGCGCCGAATAGGTGGTCTCATCCCCGGGGTGCTTGCCGAGCAACGCCTCGCCGAGCGGCGATTGCGCGGAGAAGACGTCGATGTCGGTCCCTCCTGCGGCCTCTCTCGAGCCGACAAGGAACCGCATCTCGCGTCCGCCGACCTCGGCCGTGACGACCATACCCGATTCGATTTCGCCGCTACCCGACGGTGCGGCGCCAACCTTCGCGTTGTCGAGGATGCGGCGAAGCTGAGCGATGCGCGCCTCCTGCTTCCCCTGTTCCTCCCGCGCGGCGTGATACCCGCCGTTCTCGCTGAGGTCGCCCTCGCGCCGGCGTTCGTCGATCTCGCGGGCGATGTCCTGGCGCCCCTGGCCCGTGAGGCGCGCGAACTCCTCTTGGAGGCGGTCGTACGCCTCCTGGGTGAGCCACGCTTGGGTCTCGGTCACGTCAGCCTCCTCAAGGGCAAGGTGTCACAGGATAGCAAGGGCGGGTACCGGGGCGAAAGGGCGCGGCGAAAGTGCGGGGCGAAGTCGGGTGGACTGGCGGTAGGCCACGACCGCCGTTGTGGCGCCAATCATCGCAACCGCCGGGCGGCGTCAGGCGCGGTAGATGGCCAGGCTGACGGCGATGTAGTGGCAGATGAAGGCGGTGATGGTGAGCGCGTGGAAGATCTCGTGGAACCCGAAGTACTTCGGGCTCGGGTTCGGCCACTTGAGCGCGTAGACCAGGGCACCGACCGTATAGGCGAGCCCGCCGGCCAGCACGAGCGCGATGATCGCCGGGCCGCCCGCGTCGGCGAGCGGCTTGATGAAGGCGACGGCGACCCAGCCCAGGCCGATGTAGAGCGGGACCCAGAACCACCGGGGCGCGTGATGCCACAGCAATCGCGCGAGGAGCCCCGCGATGGCGCCACCCCAGACGATCGAGAGTGCGATGATCGCCGTGTGCTTGGGCAGCAGGAGCACGCTGAGTGGCGTGTACGTTCCCGCGATGATGAGGAAGATGTTCGCGTGGTCCACGCGTTGCAGGATGGCGCGCAGCCGCTCGGCCCAATTGCCGCGGTGGTAGATCGCGGAGGTCCCGAAGAGTTCGACGGCCGTGAACGTGTAGATGGCGGCGCTGATGCGCCCCGCGAGTGTGGGCCCGAAAGTGATGAGAGCGAGGCCAGCGATGAGGACGAGCGGAACGGCACCCATATGGAACCACCCGCGGAGGAGGGGCTTGGGCGGCGAGAGGGCTTCGGTCGGCGTCGGGGCCGGGGCGGTGGGCATGAACCTACGATACCGTAGGTTAGCGGGCAACGGTACCGTGGGGTGCGGAAATCCCCCCGCTCGGCCCACCCGGGAAGGACGCTGATGCGCCTGTCGAAGCCGCTCTATGGAACGTACGAGCGGCGCCTCCTTCGGGCGCTCAAGAGGAGCGGAAACGTTCCTCGCCACATCGGGGTTATCCTCGACGGAAACCGCCGGTGGGCGCGCCAGGCCGGCGCCCCGGACGCGGACGGTCACCGTGCTGGCGCCGACAAGATCACCGAGCTTCTCGAGTGGTCCGAGGGCATCGGTGTCGGCGTCGTCACCCTGTGGATGCTCTCGACCGACAATCTGGACCGCGACTCCGCGGAACTGGAGTCCCTCCTCGACATCATCTGCTCGGCCGTGGAGTCGCTCGCCGCAGATGGCCGCTGGACGCTCCAGGTTGTGGGGGCGCTCGAACTGCTGCCGCCCCAAGTCGCGGCGCGGCTCCGCACGGCCGTCCGCCCGGGCCCCACCGAGGGCGGGCTCCATGTGAACATCGCCGTTGGCTACGGGGGCAGGCACGAGATCGCCGATGCGGTGAAAGCGTTCCTCCAGGAGGGTGTGGATCAGGGCCGATCGCTTGCGGAGGTCGCTCAAGACTTCTCCGTGGAGCACATCGCCCAGCACCTCTACACCAAGGGTCAGCCGGACCCCGACCTCGTCATCCGGACGTCAGGCGAGCAGCGCCTGAGCGGATTCCTCATGTGGCAAAGCGCGCACAGCGAGTTCTACTTCTGCGACGCGTACTGGCCGGACTTCCGCCACGTGGACTTCATCAGGGCGCTTCGCGCGTACTCGCAGCGCGAGCGCCGCCGCGGGCGCTAGGTTTGTTCGGCTAGGCGCCCCCCGCGCCCGGCGTGTTGCTCTGGAACACGCCCGGCCGCGCGTACCGTCGAATCATGGTGGGTACCGACCTAGCACCATAACAAGTTCCGCCATGGGGCGGAGCGTCCCCGTGGCTCGACCGGCAGCCAGGGAGCACTTGTGACCGTCACGCAGAGCCCGTCCCCCGCCGAAGCCCCGAGCGAACTCGCCAAGGGGCTTCGCACGTTCGTGCTCGATACCTCCGTGCTGCTGTCCGATCCCAGGGCTTCGCTGCGCTTCGCTGAGCACGCCGTCGTCCTCCCCGTCGTGGTGATCACCGAGCTCGAAGCGAAGAGGCACCATCCGGAGCTTGGCTACTTCGCGAGATCGGCGCTACGGCTCCTGGACGACCTGCGCGTGAAGCACGGACACCTGAACGAACCGATCGAGATCAACGAGGCGGGGGGAACCCTGCGCGTCGAACTCAACCACTCCGACCCGGACGTGCTGCCCAGCGGGTTTCGGCTGGGCGACAACGACTCGCGGATCCTTGCGGTCGCGGCGAATCTTCGCGCCGAAGGGCATGCCGTCACCCTGGTGTCCAAGGACCTCCCGATGCGCGTCAAGGCGTCCGCGCTGGGCATGGACGCCGAGGAGTACCGCGCCGAGCTCGCCGTCGAGTCCGGATGGACCGGCATGCGGAACATACGCCTGACCGATCAGCAGATGGCGGCGCTCTACGAGGCCGAGCGGATCGCGGCGCCCCCGGAGGAAGACACGGGAGAGGACCTGGCGGCGCTCCCCGTCCACACCGGGCTCGTGATCCATTCGACCCGCGGCTCCGCGCTCGGAAGGGTGACCGTAGACGGCGGGATCCGGCTCGTTCGCGGCGACCTCGAGGTCTTCGGGATTCACGGCCGTAGCGCCGAGCAGCGCGTCGCCCTTGACCTGCTCCTCGACGAGAGCATCGGGATCGTCTCGATGGGGGGGCGAGCCGGAACGGGCAAGAGCGCCCTCGCTCTCTGCGCGGGGCTCGAGGCGGTGATGGAGCGTCGCCAACACAAGAAGATCATGGTCTTCCGACCCCTCTACGCGGTCGGGGGGCAGGAGCTGGGGTATCTGCCTGGTAGCGAGGCAGAGAAAATGAACCCGTGGGCGCAGGCCGTCTTCGACACCCTGGGCGCGGTGGTGTCCAAGGACGTCCTGGACGAGGTCATGGCCCGCGGGATGCTCGAGGTGTTGCCGTTGACGCACATTCGCGGCCGTTCCCTCCATGACGCGTTTGTGATCGTCGACGAGGCCCAGTCGCTCGAGCGCAACGTGCTGTTGACGATGCTGAGCCGGATCGGACAGGGTTCCCGCGTGATCCTTACCCATGACGTCGCTCAGCGCGACAATTTGCGCGTGGGACGCCATGATGGAGTGGCCGCCGTGATCGAGGCGCTGAAGGGTCACTCACTCTTCGCTCATGTGACCCTTGAGCGGTCCGAACGCTCGGCGGTCGCGGCACTGGTGACCGATATCTTGGAGCGCCTGGACCTCTAGTTTGGGTCGCTGCGTGGGACACGAGGCAGGGGAGCCAACGTGGCGGTTTGGGGAAGAGCGCGTTTCGCAGTGGGGGTTGCCGCATGACACCCACCAACATCGTCTCCGCGTCTGTGCGGATTCTTCTGAGCCTTCTGGGGCTCTACGTGGTCATCAGCCTGATCGTGCTCGGAGGCTTCCGTGAGGTCCTGACGTTCACCCTCCAGTCGAATCTGATGATGGCCGCCTCCTTCACGTGGACCGCGGTGACCCTCCTCGGGCGTTGGCGCACGCCCCCCGAGTGGCTTCTGGGAAGCGCCGTCTTCTACATCACGATCACGGGTTTGGTGTACTACTTCGTGCTGCGGCCGGACAACTTTCCGCGTGCGGGATCGTTCCTCGGGTGGTTCGCGAACAACAACAACCTCGAGCACGTCGTGACGCCCGTTGGAGCGTTCCTCGTCTGGGTCATCCTCGCCGAGCATCGCAGGATTCCGTGGAAGTACGTCGGATGGTGGCTCGTGTACCTGGCGGCCTATCTGGCCCTGATCCTCGCGCTCGTCGCGGCTCTTCCCGGGATGACGGCGCCGTACCCGTTCCTGGACGTCACCCTCCACGGCCCCCGGGGCGTCGCCTGGAGGGTCGTGGTGTACATGGCCTGGTTCGCGGCGCTGGCCGCCGCGATGATCGGGCTCGACCACTGGCTTCCCGCGCGTACGATGCTCAGCGAATTCGATCCGCGAGATCCCCTGAATTCCGGTCAACTGAGCGTCGAGCGCGTTGCGAGGAACGCGCGAAACAACCCCCGACTCACTCGCTCCCGGTCATCGTCGTCACGTCGAGGAGGGCATCGAGCCGCTCCTCGGTGATCTCACCCCGCTCGACGAAGCCTAGGTCAATCGTCGCCTCGCGCACCGTGAGTCCGCGCGCGACGGCGTGCTTGGCGATCTTCGCCGCGCTCTCGTAGCCGACGATGCGGTTCAGCGGGGTGACGATGCTGGGCGATGCCTCGGCGTTGCGCTTGGCCCGTTCGACGTTCGCCTCGATTCCCGTCACGGTCTTGTCCGCGAGCAGGCGCGCGGAGTTGCTGAGGAGCCTTATGGACTCCAGCGTTCCGAGTGCCATGACGGGAATCTGAACATTGAGTTCGAACGCGCCAGAGGCCCCGGCCCACGCCACGGTGGCGTCGTTGCCGACGACGCGGGAGCAGACCATGAGTACCGCCTCCGGAATGACGGGGTTGACCTTGCCCGGCATGATCGACGAGCCGGGTTGGAGGTCGGGAAGGCGGATCTCTCCCAGTCCGGTGTTGGGGCCCGATCCCATCCAGCGAAGGTCGTTGCAGATCTTGGTAAGGCCGACGGCGATGGTCCGCAGCACGCCGCTGAGTTCGACGAGGCCATCCCGCGTGGACTGGGCCTCGAAGTGATTCCTGGCCTCGGTCAGCGGCAGGTCGGCGTACTGGGCGAGGAGCGCGATGACGCGCGACGAGAATCCGGCGGGCGTGTTGATCCCCGTTCCCACGGCCGTGCCTCCCAGCGGCACCTCCGCGACGCGGGGCAGTACCGAGTCCAAGCGCTCGATCCCGAGCCGGACGGTCGCCGCGTATCCGCCGAACTCCTGGCCCAGTGTTACGGGCGTCGCATCCATCAGGTGCGTCCTGCCCGCCTTCACGACGGAAGCGAACTCCCTCGACTTGGCCTCAAGCGACTGGGCGAGGTGCTCCAGGGCGGGTGCCAGGTCGTGGACCACGCCGTCTGCCGCCGCGACGTGCACGGACGTGGGAAAGACATCGTTCGAGGACTGCGAGGCGTTCACGTGGTCGTTGGGGTGAACCTCCCGCCCGAGTCGAGCGGCGGCGAGGCTCGCGATGACCTCGTTGGCGTTCATGTTCGACGAGGTTCCGGACCCGGTCTGGAAGACGTCGACGGGGAAGTGGTCGTCGTGGTCGCCGCGGGCGACCTCGTCCGCCGCGCGGACGATCGCCTGGGCGACATCGGCGTCGAGTACGCCGAGTTCGAGGTTGGCGACGGCGGCCGCCTTCTTCACCAGGGCGAGCGCCCTGATGTGCCTGCGCTCGAGCACGGTCCCGGAGACCGGGAAGTTCTCGAGCGCGCGCTGAGTCTGCGCCCCCCACAGCGCATCCTTGGGGACGCGCACCTCGCCCATGGTGTCGTGTTCGGTGCGGAAGTCGGGTGCATCGGGCATGGCACCATTCTGACAGGTTGCTCCGGTAGACTTTCCGAAGATATCCAGGGAAGTGGCGTCACGACCGGGGGTGACGTCCCTCTCATCCTGTAGCAGCCACAATGGCGGGGCGCGCATGTCCCGCTTGCGCCCCCTCACGACCCTAGGAGACGCATCCAGATGGCGATCATCGGTAGGACGACGACGGATGGGCCCGAGTCCCGGGCGCTGGACGGGGCCCTGACGGGCGAGGACTACATGAGCCTGGTGGTGTCGAAGGACACCTCGGCACGAGCGGCGGCCGCCGCCCGAGACGACGCCCCCCTGGGTGCCCTCCTGGCCTTTGCGCAGGATCCCAAGGTTGAGGTCCGTGTCGCCGTTGCCTCGAATCCCGCGATTGGGCGAGCGACCTCAATCGCGGAGACTCTTTCGCAGGACAAGAGCGCGGACGTCGCTCGCGCCCTCGTCGGGAACTCGGCCGTTCACCTCTCCGTGGTCGCGAGGATCGCCGACGTCGGACCGCGGGCCGTGAGGCGCCTCGCGCAGGGGCGTCTCCTGGCCTAGGACTCGCCTGGCCTAGGACGCTGCTGGTCTAGGACGCTGCTGGCCTACGACAGAGCGGTCTCGCCGAGTTCAGCGCGGGTGGGCGCGCTTGCGCCAGCCCGGGAGACCGTGATCGTCGCGATTCCCACGCACCGGGCAAGCACGTAGGTGACGATGTCGGTCGAAACGGTATCGAGGTCGTCTCGGGTTGCCGCGCCGAGGCAGCCCTGAGACCAGAGCCCGTCGATCAGGCCCGCCATGAACGCGTCGCCGGCGCCGACCGTGTCCACCACTTCGACTTTCGCGGCGGTGACGTCGATGCGGCGGGCGTCCTTCAAGAAGGCGCTCGCGCCCTCCGCTCCCCGCGTGACGACGACGATTGATGGACCCATCTGGAGCCAGCGGCGCACCTGGGCGTTGATCGGTTCGTTCGCGCGGAGCCACTGGAGATCCTGGTCGCTCACCTTGACGATGTCGGCCACCGCGACGACGCGATCGATCTGTGCCGCCGCGGTGATCGGGTTGCCCATGAGCGACGGCCTCACGTTCGGGTCGTACGTGATGGTCGCGGTCGATCGAAAGCCCTCAAGGAGGGTGAGGACATCGTTCCCGCCGGGCGGAAGGATGGCGCCGAGGGAACCCGTATGGACGACGAGGGGCTTGCGCGTCGGCGCGGCGTTGGGGCTCACGGCCCAGGTGAGATCGAAGTCGTAGTCCGCGGCCCCCGTGTCATCGAGCACGGCCGTCGCCACGGGGGTGTGAATCGCCGATTCGGAACCGCGGACCAGGGTGACGCCCGCGCTCTCCAGGTGCTCGCGAATCAGGCGGCCGTGATCGTCCAGGCCGATCCACGCGAGGAGTTCGGCCTGGCGACCGAGGCGGGCGAGCCCGATCGCGACGTTCGCAGGCGAGCCGCCCGGGTGCTCCGTGGAGGTGCCGTCTCTGCGAATCACGACGTCCATCAGCGCCTCGCCAATGACGAGCGCGTGGTCGCTCACGCCGAGGCCTCAGGGTCGGCCGCAGCGTCGGCTCCTGCAGCGTCGTCGCCCGCGCCCGCGACCCTTTCACGCGCTCCCTGAAGAATGTGCTGGCACCTGACGGCGAGAGCCTCGCCCCGCTCCCACAGTTCAAGCGACTCCTCAAGCGTCACGGCACCGAGTTCGAGCTTCGCGACGATTCCCACGAGTTCGTCGCGCGCCTCCTCGTAGGAGAAATCGTCAATATCGGGTCGGGTCGTCACGCTCCCACGCTACCGCGAGAGCACCCCGACGGGCGCCGGTCGGCGGGCATCGTTCGCGGGATCGCTGCCACGTCGCGCAGCAAACTTGGGGAAGTGGCGTCATAGTGCGCGCGCAGGGTCGTCTCATCCATTGAAGGAACCAACCGACTCACAATGGGGTGAATCGAAATGTTTAGCGAAGACCACGAGGGCGGCCAGACCGCTCGGAACAGCGTTGCCAAGATAATGAGGGACGACTTGACAGACGGCGAACTCGCGACGCTCGCCCGTTCGGACCAACTCAAGGTTCGCGCGGCCGTGGGCGAACGCGTCCAGACACCGCTGACGTCGCTCCTGATTCTCGCGGCCGACGAGTCGCCCGCGGTGCGCGCAGGGGTTGCGAGGAACCCTCGGGTCGACATTCCCGTCGAATTGCGGGAGACGCTCGCGCAGGACAAGAGCGCCGAGGTCCTCCTGGCGCTTATTGGGTGCCCGGCCGTTCCGGAGAAGCTCTTGTCGCGGCTCGCGCGGTCGTGGAACCGCGAGGTTGCATCGGCCGCCAAGGAGCGGCAGCGGAGCCTCAAAACGTCCGGCGCTGTTGCGTCGGCTGTAGGACAGGTAGGGTTCGCCTCCAGCTGAGGGGGAGGCGAACGGACCTGAGTTCCACCGTCCATCCGAAAAAGTCCAGGGTGGCCGCCGGAAGTCCGGCGGCCACCTCCTTCGTTTCAGGGCGTCGTGACGGAGATGTCCGCCTCGGCGGCACCCCGGGCAAACCGGAGGGCGACGCGCTCGCCGACCGCAAGTACCCGGGCCTCCCGCACCACGGCGCCGGATGCCGCGCGCACCACCGCGTAGCCGCGGTCCAGCGTCGACTGGGGCGAAAGCGCGCGCAGGCTCGCAGCCAGTCCTGCGAGATGTGCCTCCATCGCCCGGAGTAGGGCGCCCTGCGCCCGCCGCGCGGCCGAGTGATGGCGCGTGATTTCTTCCGAGAGCGGCTCGACGAGCCGGTCGGGGTGCACCAGGACGGGGCGCGTCAGGTACGAGATGAGCGTCGCGGCCTCGCGATCTAGTCGCGCCTCGATCGCCGCGCGCAGGGCCTCGGTCGCCCGAACCACCGCCCGCCTTTCCGCCATGGCGTCGGGGACGATGCGCTTGCCCGCGTCCGTGGGGGTGGACGCCCGCATGTCGGCCACAAGGTCGAGGAGCGGCGAATCCTTCTCGTGCCCAATAGCGCTGACGAGCGGGGTCGCGCACTCCGCGACGGCGCGGACAAGCGCCTCCGAACTGAAGGGCAACAAGTCCTCGAGCGATCCGCCACCCCGCGCAACCACGATGACGTCCACGCCGGGGTGTGCGTCGAGTTCACGGATCGCGGCCGTCGTCTCGGGCACACACTTGGCTCCCTGCACCGTGACCCTCCGAATCTCAAACCGGACCGACGGCCAGCGCTCGCGCGCGTTGACGACCACGTCGTGCTCGGCGTCGCCTTGGTTGGCGCACACGAGTCCGACGAGGTTCGGCACGAAGGGCAGCGGTACCTTGCGGTCGTCATCGAAGAGCCCCTCGGCCGCGAGGCGCTCCCGCAGGGCCTCAAGCCGCGCGAGGAGTTCGCCGAGACCGACGGTGCGAAGTTCGCGGGCGTCGAGTTGAAGCGAGCCGCTCTTGGTCCACCACGCGGGCTTGGCGTGGACGATGATGCGGGCGCCGTCGGCGAGACCCCCGGCGACGGCCTCGACCTCGGCGTAGGGAAGTGTCGCGGACATCGACACGTCCGCCTCAACGTCGCGCAGGGTCAGGAAAGCGAGGTGCTTCCACCGGCGCAGGTTGAGCACCTGTCCCTCGACCCAGACGGGCGGCATGCGGTCGACGTACTCCTTGACCTTCTGCGTGAGGTGGCGCACGGGCCACGGGCGCTCGGGCGTCGTGTCTCCCGCGGTCTCGGGCAGGGTCTCGCTCACAGGCACGGGTTCGATCACCGGCACGGTCTCATTCACAGGCTCAGGGTGCCACGTACGATGGGAGTATGCCCAGCGTCAACCCGAAGCGGGTCCTCCTCGCCGCCCCTCGCGGATACTGCGCGGGCGTCGACCGCGCCGTCATCGCCGTAGAGAAGGCGCTCGAGATCCATGGGGCGCCCATCTACGTGCGCAAGGAGATCGTCCACAACAAGTACGTGGTCGAGACGTTGAGTGCGCGCGGCGCGATCTTCGTGGGGGACACGGACGACGTCCCCGAGGGTGCGCGCGTGGTGTTCTCTGCCCACGGCGTCTCGCCCGCCGTTCGGGATGCAGCCGCCTCGCGCAGCCTCGTGACGATCGACGCGACCTGCCCCCTCGTGACAAAGGTCCACAAGGAAGCCGTGCGGTTCGCCGGCGCCAACCAGACCATCCTCCTCATCGGCCACGAGGGCCACGAGGAGGTCGAGGGGACCGCGGGCGAGGCGCCCGCCCACACGATCGTCGTCAATTCGCCCGATGAGGCCGAAGCCGTCGTCGTCACCGATCCGGAGAACGTCGTGTGGCTCTCTCAGACCACCTTGAGCGTCGACGAGACGATGGAGACGGTGCGACGGCTCCGGGCGCGCTTCCCGAAGCTCCAGGACCCGCCGAGCGATGACATCTGCTACGCGACCCAGAACCGCCAGGTGGCAGTGAAGAAGCTCGCGCCGGAGTGCGACCTCGTGATCGTGGTCGGCAGCGCGAATTCGTCGAACTCGGTGCGACTGGTGGAGGTGGCCCTGCAGTCCGGCGCCAGCGCCGCACACAGGATCGATCGCGCCGCGGAACTCAGCGACGCGTGGTTCGAGGGAGTGACGACCGTGGGCCTGAGCTCCGGCGCATCCGTGCCGGAGATCCTCGTGCGCGACGTGCTCAACGCGCTGGCTGAGCGCGGGTACGGGGATGTCGAGGAGGTGCGCACGGCGACCGAGGACCTGATGTTCTCGCTTCCCCACGAGATCCGTGCGGACATGAAGGCCCGCGACGCGGAGCAGCGGGGGAGCGGATGAGTGTCTTCGAGGAGATCTTCCATCCGGAGGCGGCGGACGCGCGCCGGGCGCGGGAGATCGAGAAGACGCTTCCGATCCCGGCGCCTCCGGCGGGCGCACTCCCGCTCATCGCCGCCGATGGCTCGGAGATCGTGATTCCCGCCCTGGATGCGTCGGCGTCGGAAGGTTAGTCTTCTGGCGCTTCGATCTCCTTGGGGCTCCTGGGGTGCAGATCGAGCGTTTCCGGCGCCTCGAGCGGTGCGTCGATCACCTTGAGTTCGGCGAGGCGGCGCGAGCCGGGAAGGACCGAGCGCTCGTACGAGCCGACCACCCCGTCGTACGCCTTGCCCGCGCTGTCGAGGGCGCGCCCGAGCTTCGCGAAGTGCTCGCCCATGGTGAGGAGCCTCTTGTGGAGGTCCTGGCCCGCGTTGAGGACGTCGCGGGCGTTGTCGGCGAGGGCGGCCTCCTTCCACGCGTGGGCGACCGTGCGGAGCATCGCGACAAGCGTGGTGGGCGTCGCGATGACGATGTTCTTGGAGAAGGCGTACTCCTGGAGCGCGGGGTCCTGCTCAAGCGCCGCCTGGTAGAACGCCTCCGAGGGCACGAACATGACGACGAACTCCGGCGTGGGGGAGAACTGCTCCCAGTACTTCTTGGACGAGAGGTCGTCCACGTGCTTCTTGACGTGCCGCGCATGGGCGAGAAGGCGCTCGGCACGCACCACCTCGTCGTCCGTCTCGAACGCCTCGATGAGTGCGACGAGGGCCACCTTGGAGTCCACGACGACGCTCCGCCCGCCCGCAAGGTGCACGACCAAATCGGGGCGAAGGTTTCTGCCCTCGTCCTGGACGCTCTCCTGTTCGATGAAGTCGACGCGGTTGACCATCCCGGCGAGCTCCACGACCCTGCGGAGCTGGACCTCTCCCCAGTTTCCGCGCACGTCCGAGCGCCGAAGAGTGTTGATGAAGTCCGTCGTCTTCTTGTCGAGCTTCTCCGAGGCCGCGACCATCTGGACCACCTGCTCGCGAAGGGTGGCCTGCCCCTCGGCGCGGGACTTCTCCGCCTCGGTCGTCTGCTTCTTGACCTCATCGAGCGCGCGCGACATCGGTTCGACAAGTTGCTTGACGGCCTGCTCGCGCTTGGCGGCTTCAGCCTCCTGCGCCTGGTGCGCCCGCTTGAAGCGTTCGTCCGCCATCTCCAGGAACTGCGCCGAGTTCGCGGCCAGCACGTCGGAACTCAGCGCCTTGAACTGATCCTGTACATGTGCGTATTGGTCCTTGAGGTCGGCGATGCGCCGCTCGGCTTCCTCGCGCACGCGGAGTTCGCGTTCCTCTGCGCGCTTGTTGGCGACGGACTCCGTCCGGGTGGAGGAGCGGGCGATCGCGACGGCGTAGGCAACGGCAGCGCCGACGATCAGCCCGGCGAGCGCCGCAAGGAGTTCGGTCATGGATTCACTCTGGCACGCGGCGGGGACACGGGGCGCTTACGCGCGCCGACGCACGGTGGGAGAGCGCCCGCACGAGGGTGTTGGGATCGACGATTGACGGGACGTTGGGTCCTTGAGTGCCGATAGAGCGCCGAATCCAGGCCAGATTCCCCCTCGGGTCGAAACGATTTACCAGATCGTGATGCGCTCGTGACCTGGTTCCGTTTACGCTTTGTTCAACTGCGGAAGTTCGCGGTCCACGCAACACGCATTCGCTGGCGGGAGCGCTCACAAGGTGCCGATGC
>JADGOS010000022.1 GCA_017882825.1 Demequinaceae bacterium
GTTCTTCGCCGCCCTGTTCGACAACCAGCCCGCGGAGAACTCGTCCGGGCTGGGCAACGCCAAGATTGCGGAGATCGCCAAGGGCGCTGGCGTCACGGACGCCGCGATCGCCAAGTTCAAGGACGGCGAGTTCACCCAGTGGGTCACGGCGGCGACCGAGAAGGCCTCCGTTGACGGGCTGAAGGGTACTCCCTGGATCCGGGCCGAGCAGTCGGCGGAACTCGACGGCGGCATCTGGCAGAACACCGCGAACCTCAAGATCGTCCTCCAGTACATTCACGACTTCGGGCTCCAGAAGTACCTGGACTCGATAGCCGCAGCGAAGGCAATCCAGGTGACCCCGAGCCCCACGGCGACCCCGAGCCCCACGGCGACCCCGGCCCCCTAGGGCGTAGGCTCGCTTCGGCCTCGTCGCCGGGTCCTCCAACCCGGCGACGGCCGACGCTGGCATGGCGCAACTGGTAGCGCACCCGACTTGTAATCGGGCGGTTGCGGGTTCAAGTCCCGCTGCCAGCTCCGCCGGATGGGGCCTTGCGTCCCAAAGGCGCGGTTTTGGCCGATGTGAGAAAAGCCGCGTCATAGATGAGGGGTTCGTCACTCTCATACATCAACGGCGAACTGCCGATAGAAACGGGAACCGAGTTGGCCCCACTACCTGGGGCTGGCACAGTGAACCACCGGGCCTTCGGGCGCGAAACTCGAATGAGGGGAATTTCCATGGCTAGCAAGAAGAATCGCTCGCGGAAGTCGCTCGCGGTCGCCCTGGCGATCGTTGGCGTTGCGGGTCTGAGCATGGCTTCGGCCGCGCAACTCTCAGTGACCAGCGACAAGGTTGTGGCAGGAGTCGACACGTTCACCGCCTGCGACAGCGATGTTGCGGTCTCCTACACCAGCGCCTGGGACGCGACTTCCAAGACGTTCAAGGTGAGTAACGTTGTCGTCAACGGCTTGGCGGCCGGCGCGTGCACGGGGAAGAAGGTTACGGTTAACGTCTTGAAGGCCGACAACACGGTCCTCGCGACCGCGCAGTCTGCGGTCATCGTCGCAGCCGACACGTTCGTGTCGATTCCCGTGACCGGCGTGACCCTCGAGACCGTCTACGGCGTCTCGGTCCAAATCGGCTAGTTCGCGTCTCCGATCTAGCATCGGCGAGCGGATGGCAGTGAATCGCGAAACGACAGATACCGGCTCCCTCTCCGGAGGGCGCCGGTATCTGTCGTTCGCGGGTCATCTCGCCCTGTGGTTGGTCGTCGCGTTCAACTTCTACTTCCTATGGCCCAGCACGCTTGGCGGCTCCTCGACGTTCGTGATTGTCGCCGGCCACTCGATGGAGCCCACCTACGCGTCCGGCGACATCGTCGTCGCCCGCAAGGGCGTTCCCGAGGTCGGCGACATCGTCGTCTATATCCCTGACGGGTATCCGCATTCGAGGGTCGTGCACCAGATCGTCGGCGGCGACGGCGTCACGGGCTGGGACATGAAGGGCAGCAACAACTCGTGGCTCGATCCGTGGACGCCCACGAACGCGGACGTCGTGGGCATCGTCCACACGAGGATCCCCAACGCCGGATTCGTGACGTCGATTCTTCTTAGCCCGCTCCTCTGGGCGGGCGTGATCTTCGTGGCGATCGGACTCCTCGTGTGGCCCGAGCCCGCGCCCGATCCAGCGGAAGCTGAGCCGGCGGAGGCGTCGGATGCGCCCGACGCGCCCGACGGCCCGTCCGTCGACCGCGCCCCTCGCCGCGCAAGGGTATCTGCGGCACCGACGCGACCGCGTGGTTCCGAGACGCGCGTTCGCGTTCGCTAACGGGAGATTCCCGCGGATTGTTCCAAAAGTCACGTCATGAATGTGCGGTTGGTCACTCTCATAAGTTGACCGCAAGCAGCCGATATACGCGGCAGTCGATATACGCAGTAGCCGCATTTGCCCCGACCCGGGGCGGACGCGGGGCACCACGCGCCGCAGGGCGCGACATACGCAAGGATCGATCCTCATGGCTAGGAAGAAGCACCTCCCGCGTCAGATTGCCGCAGTCGCGCTTGCGATTGCGGGTGTCGCCGGGCTGAGCGTCGCCTCGGCGGCGCAACTGACGACGACGACCACGCCGATCATCGCGGGCGTCTCGGTCGATTCCGCGTGCGACACGGCCGTGATCGTGACGTACCAGACGTCGTTCAGCACCACCCTGCACTACTACGTCGTGAACACCGTGACCATCTCGGGCATCAACATGACCGCGACCCCCCCGATTCCGAGTTGCTCTGGCAGGACCCTCGACTTCACGTTGCTCGACGCGTCCAACGCCGTGGTCGCCACCGGGACGTCCACGTCGATCTCCGCGATCTCGCACACCGTGTCGATCGCGCCAGCAGCGGTCAACGCCGCTTCCGTCGCGCAAATCGCCGTCATCATCCACTAGCGCGGGAGCCGCCCCCGCAACCGATCGGAATAGCCCGTGATGCGTCACTCGCCAGGAGACAGTGCCCACGTCAGTGTGCACCGCATCCGCAGCATCCTCGTCAGCGCCGCCCTGTGGGCCGCGCTCGCCGTGGGCGCCTGGTTCCTGTGGCCGAGTTCGCTCGGAGGGGGCACGACCTTCATCCTCGTAAGCGGGCACTCCATGGAGCCGCTGTACCACCCGGGCGACCTCCTCGCGGCACGTACCGGCAGCCCAGCGGTGGGCGACATAGTCGTGTACCACCCGACGGGCTACGGCAACGCGCAGGTCGTCCACCAGATCGTCGGCGGCAACGGCGTCACGGGCTGGGACATGAAGGGCATCAACAACTCGTGGCACGACCCGTGGACCCCGACGAACGATGAGGTCGTCGGGGTCGTCCACCTGCGCGTCCCGCGCCTTGGCGTCGCGACCGACATTCTCCTCAGCCCCATTCTGTGGGCGAGCGTGCTCCTGCTCGCCCTGGGCCTGCTGCTGTGGCCGACCTCCCACTCGGACGACGATGACGAGGACGAGCCGGACGTCGGGCGCGAGGACTCGAGCGTCGGGGGCGCATCATCTGGCGGGTCAGCGCGCGCGTGAACGCGCGTCGCGGGCGTTCGCCGCGCGTCGCGGCACTCGTCGCGGCGGTGTTCGTTGCGCTCGGGCTCGCTGGGCTCGCCGGGGTCGCGGTCGCCGACGCGACCCAACTGACGGTGGCCAGCAACCCCCTGTTTCTGCAGAACGCCTCGCGGTGCACGAACGCAACCATCGCGACCACGGGGTTCAAGAACTCCGGAACCGGGAACTGGGACAGGGTCCGGCTGGTGGGCGTGCCCGACGCCTGCGCGGGCCTGCCGATTGAACTCACCGTTTACCACACTAACTCGGGGGGCACCACCTACACCCAGCTCGCGACCGGCACGGGGGACGCCGCGCTTGGAACGGTGGTTGCCGTCGCCACGGCCTACGACTCGACCCAGGTGACCGGCGTCGCCCTCCTCATCGGAGGATGGTGGGTACCCACCACGTGGTCCCCCGGTGGCATCAGCCTTCGCTCATTCCAGACCGGCTTGTACGTGACCGCTGCTGGCACGGGTTCATCGTTGATCGCCTCCAGCAGTGGGGTGGGGACACACGAACAGTTCGACCTGATCAACAACGTTGACGGGAGCGTGAGCTTGCGAGCGCACGGCGCGAGCAACCACTACGTGACCGCTGCCGACCAGACGTCACCGTTGATCGCCAACAGCACTGGAATCGGGACACCGCAGAAGTTCAACCTCATCAACAACCCGGACGGAACCATTGCCCTCCAATCGCTCCAGGTGGTCGACACCCTGGGGGTCGGCATGTACGTCTGCGCCGAGAATGCCGGCGCGTCACCGCTGATCGCCAACCGCACCTGGATCCGCGAGTGGGAAGAGTTCTACCTCGTCATCGACTAGTGTTCCCGTCGGGACCCGGCTCCCTCAGCAGTGAAGACCTAGCGGTCGAACCGCGGAGCGACCCAACTACAATCCCCGGGGGGGTATTACCGCGGCGTGTCCGTGACGCGGCCGAGTCCGTGACAGGGGAAGGACAACGCGACGCACGGCGGAGGACTCCCTAGCCGGACGCTCCGGGCGCACCCCAGGCGATCGGCGAGGCTCCCTGCGCGGTGAGCAGGGCGTTCGCCCGCGAGAACGGGCGCGAGCCGAAGAATCCCGACGACGCGCTGAGCGGGCTCGGGTGCGCACTTTCCACCGCGGGGACATCGCCGAGCATCGGCGCGAGGCCCCGCGCGTCCCTGCCCCAAAGGATCGCCACGAGCGGCCCGCCGCGCCCCGCGAGCCTGCGGATCGCCCGCTCGGTCACCTCCTCCCAGCCGTGACCTCGGTGCGAACCCGGGCTTCCCGGCCGCACCGTCAGGATCCTGTTGAGCAGCATCACCCCCTGCTCCTGCCACGGCGTCAGGTCGCCTGACGCGAGCGTCTCTCCGGTGTCATCGCGGAGCTCGCGCGCGATGTTGACGAGCGAGCGCGGCATCGGGCGACCTGCCGGCACGGAGAAACTGAGGCCCATCGGATCGCCCAGCGTGGGGTAGGGGTCCTGGCCGACGATCAGGACGCGCACCCCCGCTAGCGGCGTGCGGAAGGCCCGCAGAATGTCCGCGCTCGCGGGAAGGTATCCCCGGCCCGCCGCGATCTCCTCCCGCAAGAACTCCCCGAGGCTCGCGAGCGTCGGGGCGACCTCATCGAGCACGGGGACCCAGTCGGGAGCCACTTGGGCACGCCACGCGTTGGACATGGCGTCAGGGTATCCACTCCTCCGGGGATGTCGAATGACATCGGTGTGATTCCGGCGGTACAGTTGCGCTCGGGGGATGCAATCCCCGGGCTCCGAGGAGGCTAGATGAGCGAGCAGGCGGACGCACCCCAGCCGGGCGCGAACCCCGGCCTGTCCGATCGAGGCGCGGCAATCCTCGCGTTCGAGCGGGCATGGTGGCGCTACGGCGGCGCGAAGGAGTCCTCCATCCGCGCCGAGTTCGCGATGAGCCCGACCGAGTACTACCAGGTCCTCAACGCGCTCCTCGACGACGAATCCGCCCTCGCGCACGACCCCATGCTCGTCAAGCGCCTCCGGAGGATGAGGGCCACCCGCCAGCGGGGGCGTGGCGCCCGTCGCCTGGAGTTCCCCGCGACAAGGTAAGGTCGTCCCGTGTCCCGCAACTCCCAGGATCCCGCGCCCGTCGCCGCCCACAGACTCGCGCCCCGCGGGTGGACTCGCATCTTCACTTTCCTCCTCGTGTTCGCGCTCTTCGGAGGAATCGCGTACGGAGGCATCTGGTACCTCGACCACAACGGCAAGAGCTGGAGGGAGTTGATTCCGTTCCTCAGTTCGGGTGAGCCCTCGCCCTCGCCCTCACCATCGCCATCCACCTCCGCAACGCCGGGCGTGACGGCCTCGCCAAGCACGAGCCCCTCGGTCGCCATGAACTACGACTTCACGGTGCGCGTGACGATCTACAACGCCTCCGGCAACCCCGCGCTCGGCTCGGACATCGCCGCGCTCCTCGCCGCAGATGGCCGATTCAAGCAAATCGATACGCTCCCGTGGAGCGGGGCGCTTCCGCCGGCGAACGTCGTCAGGTTCGAGAACCCCGCCCTGAGCGATACGGCGACCCTCGTCAAGACGATTCTCGGCATCCAGACGGTGGCATCGGGCCCCACGGACGGCCCCGCGATCGCGGTGGTCCTTGTCACTGACCCCCGACCCCAGCCGAAGGTGACGCCGAGCCCGGGCGCTAGCCCGACCCCGAAGCCCTAGCCGCGGCCGGAACGCGGCACCCTCCGGCCCCGAGCGGGTTTGCACTCGGGGGGCGAGAGTGCCAGAATCGCATTAGCACTCTCGGCATGAGAGTGCTAACAACCGAGGCACCTCGCCGAGGCGTGTCTGCGGCCGTGACGTGAACGGTCGTGGGTCCGTCGGCCGTCGCGGGCGGTGAGGGCCCAGCACTGATCGTGGAGGAAGAGTCCCCATGGCAAAGCTCATTGCTTTCAATGAGGAGGCCCGTCGCGGCATGGAACGGGGCATGAATGCCCTCGCCGATGCCGTCAAGGTCACCCTCGGCCCGAAGGGCCGCAACGTCGTACTAGAGAAGAAGTGGGGCGCGCCCACCATTACCAACGATGGTGTGTCGATCGCCAAGGAGATCGAGCTCGAGGATCCCCTTGAGAAGATCGGAGCCGAGCTCGTCAAGGAGGTCGCCAAGAAGACCGACGACGTGGCAGGAGACGGAACCACAACCGCGACCGTCCTCGCCCAGGCGCTGGTCCGCGAGGGCCTTCGCAACGTCGCCGCTGGCGCCAATCCGATCGCCCTTAAGCGAGGCATCGAGAAGGCCGTCGAGGCCGTGACGAAGGAACTGCTGGCCGCCGCCAAGGAGGTCGAGACCAAGGAACAGATCGCCGCAACGGCGGGAATCTCCGCGGGCGACCCCGTCATTGGTGACCTCATCGCCGAGGCGATGGACAAGGTCGGCAAGGAAGGCGTCATCACCGTCGAGGAGTCGAGTGGCCTCGGCCTTGAACTCGAACTCACCGAGGGCATGCGCTTCGACAAGGGCTTCCTGTCCGCGTACTTCGTCACCGACCCCGAACGCCAGGAGGCCGTCCTTGAGGACGCCTACATCCTGCTGATCGAGTCGAAGATTTCGACGATCAAGGACCTCCTGCCGCTGCTTGAGAAGGTCATGCAGGCGGGCAAGCCGCTCGCGATTGTGGCCGAGGACGTCGAGGGCGAGGCCCTCGCGACCCTGGTGGTCAACAAGATCCGTGGAACGTTCCGTGCCGTCGCCGTCAAGGCGCCCGGCTTCGGCGATCGCCGCAAGGCGATGCTCCAGGACATGGCGATCCTCACGGGTGGCCAGGTCATCTCCGAGTCTGTTGGCCTCTCGCTCGAGAACGCCACGCTCGACCTTCTGGGCACCGCCCGCAAGGTCGTCGTGACGAAGGACGAGACGACCATCGTCGAGGGCGGCGGAACGCCAGCCCAGATCGAGGGTCGCGTCGCGCAGATCCGCAAGGAGATCGAGAATTCCGACTCGGACTACGACAAGGAGAAGCTCCAGGAGCGTCTCGCCAAGCTCGCGGGCGGCGTCGCCGTCATCAAGGCTGGCGCGGCCACCGAGGTTGAACTCAAGGAGCGCAAGCACCGCATTGAGGACGCCGTTCGCAACGCGAAGGCGGCCGTCGAAGAGGGCATCGTCGCCGGCGGCGGCGTGGCGCTCATCCAGGCGGGAGAGAAGGCGCTCAAGAAGCTCAAACTCGAGGGCGACGAGGCGACCGGCGCACGGATCGTGGAGCTTTCGCTCTCCGCTCCGCTTCGTCAGATCGCGATCAACGCCGGCCTCGAAGGCGGCGTCGTCGTCGAGAAGGTTCGCACCCTTCCCTCGGGCCATGGCCTGAACGCGGCGACGGGGGTCTACGAAGACCTCATGGCCGCCGGAGTGAATGACCCCGTCAAGGTCACCCGGTCGGCGCTGCAGAATGCAGCCTCCATCGCGGCCCTGTTCCTGACGACCGAGGCGGTCGTCGCGGACAAGCCCGAGAAGGAGCACCCGATGTCCGGTGGCGGCGGCGGAGACATGGGCGGTATGGGCTTCTAGCCCGAACGGCGAAGGGCCGGAGGCACGCGCCTCCGGCCCTTCGCCGTGCTCGGTCAGCGTGGGCCCGGGGATCAGGGGGGAGGCGCGATCGCCGTCATCGTCCCCGAGTACATGCCCATGACGCACCGGTAGGTCACCTTGCCCGGGGCGCGAAGGGTGAAGTCGAACGTCTCCGTCTTTCCGTAGCCGATGAGCGTATCGGGTGGAACGCCGAGTTCGGGCGCATGGATCGCTGAAGAGCAACCAAGGCCCGCACCCGTGATCTCCCAGCGCACGGGAATCCCCGCGTACACGACCGTGTCGACGGGCGAATATCCCCTCCCGTCTGTCGTGAGGGTGGCGATCTGGACCCCGTCCGCCATGGTGACGTTCGCGGTCGTGGCGGTCGGAAGGGGTTCCTGGGGCGAGACCGCAAGCCCGAGCGTCGACACCGCCGCGGCGACGTTGACGATGGCAAACGCCATCACCGCAACGCCCGCGATCCTCACGAACGTCTCTCGCCAACGCCCGCGGGCGAGCGCGGGCGCGCCCCCGAGGAGGAGCAGGGCCGGGGTAGTCCCGAGCGCGAAGGCGGCCAGGACGAGACCCCCGCGCCACGGATCGCCCGTCGAGAGCGCGAAGAGTTGGACCGCCTGGGTGAAGCCGCACGGCACGAAGAAGGATGCGACGCCGAGCGCGGCAGCGCGAAGGTCGCGGCCGGCCGGTGACCGCCAGCCCGTGGCGCCATCGGGATCGGTCACCCGAGCCCACCGCGGCAACCGCGGCGCGAGCCCGGCGAGGCGTGGTGAGATGACGGTCATCTGCAGGCTCACGGCGACCATCGCCACGCCGGCGACGATCATCGCTATCGCGAGGCCGACGGGTCCGATGATGAGCGCATGCCCCAGTTCTCCGGTCAGCGCCCCGAGGGCCCCGAACCCAAGGACGCGCCCGGCGTTGAAGACGAGGTGGGGGCGCAGGGACGCACGCACGGAACCTCCTCGCTCTTCGGTGGCCGACGAGGCCGAAACGGCGAGGACGAGGCCCCCGACCGTGGCGAGGCACGAGCTGAATCCCGCGGCAACGCCGAGAAGGAGGGGGAGCGCGAGGGTCGCGCCATCGAGCGCCCCCACCCAGTTCTGCGCGAAGGAGAAGACACCGAACCGTGCGAGCGTGGCGACGAGCGCGACGCCCGCGAGGCCGATCGCGACATCCCGCCACACTCGGGCCTGGCGGCTGAGCCAGTACGGCCGCGCGCCGAGCGCGTACCCCTGGGCAGCAAGGGCGCGCTCGGCCTTCGCATGGTCGAAGCGCGCGGACGCGACGTAGGTGACTTCGCCTCGGCGCGCGTTCGACCGAACGGAGCGGACCCCGGGTAGCGCGCCGAACGCGGCGTTGACGCGCGTCTCGCAGGCGGAGCAATGCATGCCCGCGACCGGCTCGGTGACGCCCCTTTGGCCCATGCCGCAAGAGTAAGGTGCACCTTACCCACTCGCGCCCGGGTCTATGGTCCCGGGTATGGCGCGCGGCCGTGCCGCATCGCCGAACTCACCCGAAGGCCCGATGCGCGGAGGCGATGGACCAGATCTCGGGTGCCGACCTCCTCCACCGCGAGTTCGCGCAGCCTCGGGTACACCTCGGCGGGAACGTCGTAGTGGTCGAGGTCGAACCCCCGCTCGGGGATTCCGGCCCGCCTCGCGAAGTCGTGGAGTTCGGCGAGCGACCCGTCGCTGACAAGGTGGCCCCACACCCGTCCATGCCGGGGCCAGAGGGGAGGGTCGACGAGCACGGCCATCCCCCGACCCTATGTCGTTGCCGGCGCGTCGTTGCCAGCGTGTGGTTGCCAGCGCGTGGTTGGCAGCGCGTGGTTGGCAGCGCGTCGCCGTAGGCATGGTGCCGTCAGCGTGCCGTCGCTAGCGAGCAAAGAGACGAGCGGCAGACTGTTCGGCGGCGTCGTACTGGCTCGCCGCCTGCGAGAGTCCCGTGCTCATTCCATCGAGCGCGAGCTCAAGTTGGGCCTGCGCCGAGCGCCACTGCGCCAGCATTCCGGTGAAGGCCTGGGCGGCTCCGCCCTGCCAGGTGCCCTGGAGGCTCTCCAGGTGAGCGATGAGGCTCGCGACCTCGCCGCGAATGGTCTCGGCCGATGCGGCGGCGCGGCCCGCGGCGCTCGACACCTCCGCTGCGTCTACGTGGTACAGCATGACTCCTCCTTGGGTTGGTGATCCGACCGTAGGAGGGCGGGCGACGCGCACGCCAAACGGCGGGGGAGAACCGGGAAGCGGCCCCGGGGGCCGGCGCCTGGGGACATCACCCTCCGTCGCTGCCGCCGAATGCCCCGCGCGCCAAGGTCCGGATAGACTGATGCGATTGGCGCGGACCACCGCGCCCCGGCGATCAAGTGAGGATGACGTGCCTACCGGCAAGGTGAAGTGGTTTGACGTGGACAAGGGCTTCGGCTTCATCGCGGCCGACGACGGCGGAGAGGCCTTCCTCCACGCCTCCGTCCTGCCCGCCGACGCCCAGGCACCTAAGCCCGGCACCCGCGTCGAGTACTCCGTCGCGGACGGCCGGCGCGGCCCGTCGGCCATGGCCGTCACGATCCTCGAGCCGGCGCCGTCCATCGTGCAGGCGCAGCGCAAGCCCACCGACGACATGACCGTCATCATCGAGGACCTGATCAAGATGCTCGACGGGGTTTCGAACGGCCTGCGCCGCGGGCGCTACCCGGATGGAGCCAAGGGCAAGCAGGTCTCCGCCGTTCTCCGAGCCGTTGCCGATCAGCTGGAGCAGTGATGGCCGACGCCCTTCTTCTGGACGCGGTCGACATCGCGCGCAGTGCCGCGGTCGATGCTTCGGGAGATCCCGCCATGGTCGGGGCACATCTTCGCGTCGATGACGCGGCCGAAGGGGTGGTGACGCACCTCTTCGCATGCGAGCTGCCGGGCTACCGCGGATGGGTGTGGGAGGTCGCCGTCGCCGGGGCGCCTCAGGCGGCCGAGGCGACCATCTGCGAGGCCCACCTGATCCCGGCCGACGATGCCCTCTTGGCCCCGCCGTGGGTGCCGTACGAGGAGCGGGTCCAGCCGGGAGACCTTGAGCCGGGCATGACCCTGCCGTTCATCGCCGAGGACCCCCGTCTCGTCCCCGGCTTCTCCGTGACGGAGGGCGACGATGAGGACGTCATTGCGATCTGGGAGTTGGGACTCGGGCGCGAACGGGTCCTGGGGCCCACGGGCCGCGACGACGCCGCCGAGCGGTGGCACGCGGGCTCTCACGGCCCGGCGGCGCCCGCCGCCATAACTGCCACGGCGCAGTGCGCCACCTGCGCCTTCCTCATTCCGCTGGCCGGATCCATGCGCGGCCTGTTCGGGGCCTGTGCGAACGAGTGGTCGGCCTCCGACGGTGAGGTCGTGAGCCTCGATCATGGCTGCGGGGCCCACTCGCAGACCGACCTCGAGAAGCAGGGCGCGCGTTGGCCGGCCGACGATCCGGTCGTCGACACCCAGGACTTCGACCCGCTCGATCTCCTGGCGGAGGATCCTCCCGAGGCGGAGGCCACGGAGTCCCCGCTCGCCGAAAGTGAGGGCGAGCAGGAGGGGGAAGCCGAGCACGCCACGGGAACCCGGCAGGAACCGGAAGCGGTTGCCGAGCCGCTCGCGGACGACACGTCCGAGTAGCCCCGTGACGCGGGACGACGCGCCGCGGCCCGCGGTCGCGAGAAGCCTCGCCTCGTCGGTCTACCTCCCCACCTTCTTCTTCGAGATCGGCATCGGCGCGATCTACCCGATCCTCGCGCTGTCTGCGGTGAACCTCGGCGCCTCGGCGGCCGTCGCGTCGGCCGCGGTCGGCGCGTACGCGATGGGGCGCATCGCCGGCAGCGCCTTCGGCGGCGTGTTTGCGGCACGGTGGGGCTCGCCCAAGGCGGCGCTCGCGGGGATGGCGTGGACGGTCGGCGCGGCCCTGGTGTGCGCGGCGAGCGGCGCGCTCCCTGCGTTCATCGTCGGCGCCCTGCTCGTCGGCATGGGACACGCGCTCGTGCACGTCTCCCGCCAATCCCAAGTCGTCGAGGTGGTGACCTTCAACTCCCGCGCGCGGGCGCTCACGACTCTCGCGGGGATCTGGCGCATCGCGAACTTCATCGGCCCGCTCGTAGGCGCGGTCGCCATCCACCGGTACGGACTGCGCGCGGCGTTCGTTTTCGCCGCGGTGGCGATGGCCGCGGGAGGCGTCGCGCTCGCGGCGACGGGGTCGTGGAGGGACCACGCGCACGCCCCGGCAGCGCAGCACGTTGGTCCGCTGAGGGTCGCGCGGAAGAACCGCCGAATCCTCTCGACCCTCGGACTCGCCGTGGGTCTGACCGGTGCGGTGCGCGCAGCGCGCCTCGCCGCGCTCCCGCTCTGGGCGGCGCACCTTGGCCTTGCGGACGGAACGGTCTCGGTGATCTTCGCCGTCTCCGCGGCGGTCGACATGATGCTGTTCCTCCCCGCGGGGTACGTCATGGACCGGCGCGATCGGAGGTGGACGGCGCTCCCCTCGACGCTACTTCTGGCGCTGGGGATCCTGGCGCTACCCCTGACCTCGGGCGTCGGCGGACTCACGCTCGCCGCGATCGTGATCGGCGTCGGCAACGGCTGGGGCTCGGGGCTCCTCATGACCCTCGGAAGCGACGTCTCGCCTGCTGCGGGAAGGCACGTGTTCCTCGGGCTCTGGATGATGCTGCAGGACGTGGGAGGGCTCGTAGGCCCGGCCATCATCTCCGTCGGCGCGCTCGCGTCGTTGCCGGTCGGCATCGTCGCGGTCGGGGCGATCGGCCTCGGGGCGACGGGGCTCCTGGCGCGATGGATTCCGCCGTGGAGGCTGAGCGATGGGGCGAGGGCCCCGGCGCTTGACTAGTTGGAGAAGTTCTGGACGACGTACCAGCCGCCGGGCCCGTGAGCGATGCCGACTCCTACGGAGCTGAAGGTCGGGCGGACGAGGTTCGCGTAGTGGCCGGTCGAATTCATGAACGCCGTATTGGCGCGGGCGGCGAGGCCCGAACCGGCGCCGCCACTGATCCAGTAGAGGTTCTCGCCGTTCTTCCACAGGTTGCTGTGCCCAATTTCCGAGCCGGTGCAGCTGTTGTCCGCGAGATACGTCGCCCACGCCCGCGCGGTGTTGGCGAGTCCGCTGCTCCACGAGAGGGCTCCGACGCCCGCGGCGGCGCGATCCTCGTTGATGAGGTCGAAGTTCGCCTGCTCGTACGAGCTGTACTCCGAGCTCGACACCGACCGGACCGTGATTCCGCCGACGGAGCACCGACCCGCGGTGATCGCCGGGGTGGCCTGCACGGATGCCGCGGCGGGCTGCGCAACGGTGAGGGGCAGCGCCTGCGCCCCGAGGTCGGTATTCACCGACGACCGGGGGACGGTGGCCACCATGGCGAGGGCCGCGAGGGCTGGGAGGAGCGGAATCAGGACGAGGAAGCGGGCGCGCGAATGCTTACGCGCCGGGCCTACCTCGACCGTGCTGCTCATCGCTCCTGGACACCACCCAATCGATGCACGCCGCAAGCGCCCTGACATCCTCGGGATCCACCGCCGGGTAAACCCCGACTCGGATCTGATTGCGTCCGAGCTTGCGGTACGGATCAATGTCGACGATTCCGTTGTGCCTCAGAACCGCTCGCAACTCTGCTGAATCAATACGCCCTGCGAGGTCCAAAGTAGTTACGACCGTCGAGCGATGCGAGGGGTTTGTGACATATGCCTCAAGGAAGTCCGATTTGTCCGCCCAGTCGTAGAGGAAGCCCGAGGACTCGCGCGTCCGGGCGTCCGCCCAGGCCATGCCCCCGTGCTCGAGCATCCACTCGAGCTGGGCCCGCATGAGGACGAGCGTCGCCACCGCGGGCGTATTGGCCGTCTGGTTGACGCGCGAGTTCTCGACGGCCTCCTTGAGGGAGAGGGACGTCGGGATGTACCGACCCGACGCGGCGATCTCGTCGATCCTGGCGAGCGCCGCAGGAGACGCGAGAGCGAACCACAATCCTCCGTCGGAGGCGAAGCTCTTCTGCGGGGCGAAGTAGTAGACGTCCGCCTGGGAGGCGTCGACCGCCGCGCCGCCGGCCGCCGAGGTGCCGTCAATGAGGATGAGGGCGTCGCCGATACCGTCGGGGCGCTTCACCGGGGCCATCGCCCCCGTCGAGGTCTCGTTGTGCGGCCAGGCGTAGGCGTCGATCCCGTCCTCGGCGACCGGAAGGGAGATCGAGCCCCCCTTCGCCTCGATGACGCTCGGGCTCTCCAGGTGAGGCGCGGCGGCGGTAGCGGCCGCGAACTTGGCGCCGAACTCGCCGAACACGCAGTGCTGGGCGCGCGAGCGCACCAGGCCGAAGGTCGCCGCGTCCCAGAAGAACGTGGTCCCCCCGTTGGCGAGGAGAACCTCGTAGCCGTCGGGAAGGGCGAAGAACTCGCCGAGCATGGCGCGGACATCGCCGACGAGTCCCTTGACGGGGGCCTGTCGATGGGACGTGCCGAGGATTCGCGGCTGGGCCGCGCGGAGGGCGTCCAACTGCTCGTCGCGAATCTTGGAGGGACCGGAACCGAATCGCCCGTCGCGGGGGAGCAGTTCGGCGGGGATGGTGAGCGGCGTGGCCATGACCCAAGCGTAGTGGGCCCCTCCCGCTGGCATGATGGGACCATGTACTCCGTGCGCCCGGCGCTGCAGCGGTACGCCTGGGGGACGCCGGGCGACATTCCCGAACTGCTGGGGCTCGCGCCCACGGGCGGCCCCGTGGCCGAGGCGTGGTGGGGTGTCCACCCGGTGGCGCCGGCGCAGTGCATGGTGGATGGGGTGGAGGTCGGCCTTGACCGCCTCATCGCGGCCGATCCAGACTCGGCCCTGGGGCCGGACCTCGCGAGGGAGTACGAGGGGCGCCTGCCCTTCCTCCTCAAGGTTCTCGCCATCGGAAGCCCGCTGTCGATTCAGGCCCATCCGAGCGTGCGGGCGGCCGCCGCGGGCTTCGCCCGCGAGGACGCCGCCGGGATTCCGATCGACTCGCCGCGCCGCACCTACCGGGACCGCAACCACAAGCCCGAGCTTCTCGTCGCCCTCACGCCGATGGTCGTGCTCTCTGGCTTCCGACGCGCCAGCGAAATCCGTCGAGATATCGAGCGGCTCGAGCACCCCGAGGCCCCCGGGCTCGCCGCCCTTCTCGTCGCCAAGGACGACGAGGGCGAGGCGATCGCCAGTTTCGTCCGACGCTGTCTGGAGGGTGCGGACGCGCCCGGGCTCGTCGCGGCGGTGGTTCGGTCGGCGTCGGAGGAGGGCGCCCATGGGAGCCTGCTGGCCGCCGCAGCCGCGGCCGCGTACTACCCGGCGGACGGCGGTGTGCTCGTCGCTCTCGCCATGAACCGCCTTGACCTGGAGCCGGGGGAGGCGTCTTTCACCCCCGACGGGATCGTCCACAGCTACCAGTCGGGCGTCGGACTGGAGATCATGGCCAATTCCGACAACGTCGTGCGCGCGGGGCTCACGCCCAAGCACGTCGACATCGACGAGCTCCTCGCCGTCGCGTCGACCGTGCCCGCGCCGCCCGTCCGACCTGGCGCCACCCGGGTCGGGGGCGCAGACGCATTCCCCGAGAGCGCGAAGGAATTCGCCCTCAGCCTCGTGCGGAAAGGCGTCGGCAACTTCCCCGCCGGTCCGCGGATCGTCCTGGTGATTGAGGGCGAGGCTACGGTGTCCACCGAGCGCGGGGGCGAACGGATGCTCGCGCGCGGGGAGGCGGTATTCGCGCCCTTCGCCGACGGGCACCTCGCCGTGGCCGCGCGAGGGCTCGTGGCGGTCGCCGGGTGTCCCGAGCCTTCGCGCGGGGCTTAGGGCGACGGTCCGGGGCGAGCGTGCCACCTGCCGGATAGGGTGACCTTATGGAACGCATCGCGGTCTTCGGAACCGGGTATCTGGGTGCGACACACGCCGCTGGCATGGCCGAACTCGGCCACGAGGTCATCGGGGTTGATGTGGACGCCGCGAAGGTGGCGACGCTTGCCAGCGGTCAGGTGCCGTTCTTCGAGCCCGGTCTGCCCGAGATGCTCGCGCGCCACATCGCGTCGGGGCGGCTGCGGTTCACCACGGATGCCGCCGAGGCGATGGCTGTTGCGGACGTGGTCTTCATCGGCGTGGGGACTCCCCAGAAACCCGGGGAGAATGCGGCGGACGTGAGCTACGTCGACGCCGTCATCGACACCATCGGCCCCCTTATCACCCGACCCACGGTGATCCTCGGCAAGTCCACCGTTCCCGTCGGAACATCGAGCCGCTTGATCGAACGCCTTCGGGCGCTCGTGCCGAACCCGGAGCACGCCCACCTGGGATTCAACCCGGAGTTCCTTCGCGAGGGGCTCGCCGTCCGCGACACGCTGACCCCCGATCGCATCGTGCTCGGCGTGGATCCGCGGGACCCCGGACGGGTCGAGGAGGTCGCCCGGCGCGTCTACGCCGCGATCATCGACCTGGGAACCCCCTTCCTCGTGACCGACCTCGCGACGGCAGAGCTCGTCAAGGTCGCAGCGAACGCCTTCCTCGCCACCAAGATCTCCTTCATCAACGCCATGGCCGACGTCTGCGATGCGTCGGGAGCCGACGTCACCGCCCTTGCCGACGCCATCGGGCTCGACGAGCGGATCGGGCGCACATTCCTCAACGCGGGCCTGGGCTTCGGCGGAGGATGCCTGCCCAAGGACATCCGGGCGTTTCGGGCGCGGGCGGGAGAGCTGGGCGTCGAAGAGGCGCTCGGGTTCCTGCGGGAAGTAGACGATCTCAACGTTCGACGCCGGGCGCGCGTCGTGGATATGGCGAGGGAGGCCGTCGGGGGCCCCCTCAAGGGGGCGACGATCGCGGTCCTCGGCGCGGCGTTCAAGCCCGGCTCCGACGACATCCGCGACTCTCCCGCGCTTGACGTCGCCGGTTCGCTTCACCTGGCCGGAGCGCGGGTGAAGGTCTACGACCCCCAGGCGAACGCGTCCGCCGCCGCGGTGTGGCCGACGCTCGAGTACGTGGACAGCATCGAAACGGCCGTGCTTGACGCATCCGTCGTCATTGTGGCGACAGAATGGCGGGAGTTCCGCGAGGCGGACCCGGCGGTGCTCGTGACCCTTGCGGCGCGGCCCTACGTGATCGACGCGCGAAACTGCCTGGACGTCGACGCATGGAGGGCCGCAGGATGGGCCTATCGAGGATTGGGAAGGCACTCGACATGACGGATCTGATCGACACGACGGAGATGTACCTGCGGACCGTTTACGAACTGATCGAGGACGGCGTGGTGCCGATGCGTGCCCGGATCGCGGAGCAACTCGGGCACTCCGGACCAACGGTCTCTCAGACGGTTGCCCGCATGGAACGGGATGGCCTCCTGTTCGTGGCCCCCGGCGATCACCACCTTGAGCTCACCGATCACGGACGGGACATCGCGACTCGCGTCATGCGGAAGCACCGACTCGCGGAGCGCCTGCTCGCCGACGTCATTGGGCTGAACCTTGCGCACGTTCACGAGGAGGCCTGCCGGTGGGAGCACGTGATGAGCGATCTCGTCGAGGAGCGCCTTCTTGCCTTGCTGGACGACCCCCTCTTCTCTCCCTACGGGAACGCGATTCCCGGGCTCGGGGAGCTCGGCATCGCCGCGAGCGGAGACGCCCGCGAGAGCGCGGGCTCACTGGAGGAGGCGGTTAGATCGGGCACGAAGACGGTGACGATCGTCCGCTTCGGCGAGGCGGCTCAGGCCGAGCCGGGCTTGCTCGACGCGGCCATCGCGGCGGGGATCTGGCCCGGGGCGAGCCTCCAGGTGGGCGCGGAGGGTGACGAGTACGTTCTGAGTGCCGCGGCGGGAGAGGTCATCGTGAGCGACATCGCCGCCCGCCACATTTTCGTCGTGTCGGCGTAGGGGCGCCGATACCCGGGTTACCATTGACCACTTGGATGCGACAACCGTCGCACGGCGCCCCCGGGAACGCGACGAAGCCGTCGGACGTTGGGCGTGAAGACCAGCACAGACGACGCAGTTAGGAATCATGTGAAGACCACACTGCGCGCCTCGGCGCGAATTCTCGCCCTGAACGTTGCCGCACTCGCCGGAGTGCTGACGGTGAGCGGCGCGGGTATTCCCGCCCCGGATGCCCCGGCGCAGAACGCCATCGCCGCTCAAGGGGTCGTGGTGGGTGACGGCTACGTCATTCAGGCCGGGAGGATCACCGCCGCCGCCGGAGCCGATTTCGCGTTCGACACGCCCTCCATCTCTGTTGCAGAGAAGGTGGCCCCCGTCGTTGTGTCCCACCGCCGGACGATCGGCCGCAACCCCGCTCCGGCGTCGGTCTCGGGGAATGCGGTCCTCGAGGAAGCGGCGAAGTACGTCGGTGCGCCCTATCGGGTCGGCGGAACCACCCCCGATGGCTTCGACTGCTCTGGATTCGTCAGCTACGTCTTCCGCGCGCTTGGCGTCTCCCTTCCGCACTCGTCGGCGGCGTACTACAACATCGGGACGCGCGTCTCGGCGGAGGACGCTCAGCCGGGAGACCTCATCGTTTCCAGGGGCCACGTCGCCATTTATGCCGGCGGATCCATGCAGATCGACTCGCCCCGGCCGGGCAAGACCGTCCAGTTCCGCCAGATCTGGCAGTCCTCGTACGTCTTCGTTCGGGTGGGCTAGCGGGCGACTTTTCCGCCAATCCCGGCGAAATCGCCCCCACGGGTGACAAATCTTCACCGGTGACGGCCCGAAGCCGAGACGCGTGGCATATCGTCGGAACATGCGTATGTCCTTGCCCGGCAGACTGGGAAGAAGCGTCTCGGCGATCGGCCTGGGCTGCTGGCAACTGGGAGCGGACTGGGGCGACGTCGACGACGACGTTGCCCAGGCGATCCTGAACGCGGCCGCCGAGGCGGGTACGACCTTCTTCGATACCGCGGACGTCTACGGGGATGGTCGCTCGGAGAAGGCGATCGGTCGCTTCCTGAAGTCGCGAGCGGACGCGGAACGGTTCGTTGTCGCTACCAAGATGGGTCGCCGCGCGAATCCCCACGTCGCCGAGGCGTACACGCTCGACAACTTTCGCGCCTGGACCGATCGCTCGCGAGAGAACCTCGGCGTCGATCGCCTGGACCTCGTCCAACTTCACTGCCCTCCTTCGTCGGTGCTCGCTGACCCTCGCACCTACGAGAACCTCGCCACGCTCGTGGCGGAGGGGCGCGTCGAGAACGCCGGCGTGTCCGTGGAGACCGTTCGCGAGGCGCTTGTCGCGATCGGCGAGCCCGGCGTGACGAGCGTTCAGATCATCGTCAACATCTTCCGCAGAAAGCCGCTCGAACGCGTGCTCAGCGAGGCCCACGCGGCGGGAATCATGGTGATCGCGCGCGTCCCCCTCGCGAGCGGGCTGCTGAGCGGACGGTACGACGAGGGGACGACCTTCCCGGAGAACGACCACCGGAACTACAACAGGACCGGCGCAGCGTTCGATGTGGGGGAGACCTTCTCCGGAGTGCCCTACGAGGTTGGGGTCAAGGCCGCCCGAAAGGTGTCGGCACTGACGCCCCCGGGCTGGACGACGGCCCAGATGGCCCTTCGATGGATTCTCGACCAGAAGGTCGACGTGGTCATCCCCGGCGCGAGGACGGTCGAGCAGGCCGTGACGAATGCCGCCGTTGGCGACCTGCCCTCGCTGAGCGACGAGACGCACGCGGCCCTCGCCGAGATCTACAACAGGGATATCCGAGAGCACGTCCACGGGCGGTGGTAGCCGCGGCGCCTCGCGGCGCCCGGTAGGCTCATGGGGGTCTTGCGCCTGTAGCTCAGTGGATAGAGCACCGCTCTCCTAAGGCGGGTGTCGCCGGTTCGAGTCCGGCCAGGCGCACCA
>JADGOS010000023.1 GCA_017882825.1 Demequinaceae bacterium
CGCCTAGCCGACGAGGATGCGGCCTCCGATGTAGACCAGAGCGCCCGCCACGGTAACAGGGGTGATGCCCGAGGCGATTCCCGCCCAGACGCTGGTGTTGGCGACCTCGCGCCTCGTGAGCTCGTGAACGGCAATGAACGAACTTGCCGCGAGGAAGCCGACGAAAGCGCCGCCATACCACTGGATCGAAGTGAAGATGTATCCGCTTCCGGCTCCCACGACCACGCTGAGCGTGAGGGCAACGGCGATGTTGATTCCCATGTGGGTCGTGAGCACGGACGCGATCGCCGAGATCGCGAGCGCAACGGCGCCGGCGACCACGAGATCCTCGGCGCCGGGTGTCCGGGCGGCGGCGATCCACGCGGCGCCCGACGCGGCAACGGTCGCACCCGAGATGGTCCCGGCGACGGCCGTGACGACTTGTCCCGGCGGGCTGGGGTAGACCACCTCGACGATCAGGGCGGCAACCGTGCTCGCCGCGAGGGCAATCACCATGTGGCGAAGGAACGGTTCGTCGCGGCCAAGGAGAACCCCCACGACCGAAAGGGCACCCGCGCCCAAGGTGATGGCGCTCCCCGCGATCCAGTGCGGAGTCCAGGTGAGCACGGGCCAGCCGATGGCGAGGACAAAGGAAAGCAGGAGTACGGCAAGGGCGAGCCAACGGGCGCCGTACAGTCCACCTGCGGCAAGGAGCGCGGCCGACGCCGCCGCAACTGTTGCGCGGGTCCACGGGTTCATGGCGCACAGTGTGCCATGGTTTGGCCCGGTAGAGTTGTGGGGACCGGAGGTGTCCATGGCCGACCTATTGGTGCTGACGGCGTCCAACCAGGGCGCCTCCGCGGTGTTGCCCTCCCTTGATCTCCTGGGCCATCGCGTTCGCGTCCTCCCCCCCGAGCCATCGGCCATGGTCGACGCCCTCGACGCCGATGTTGTGGTCGTCGACGGCAGGACGGACCTGGCATCGTCCCGCTCCACATGTCGCCTCGTCCGCGCAACCGGAATCGCCGTACCGCTCGTCCTTGTGCTGAGCGAGGGGGGAATGTCGGTCGTCAATGCAGACTGGGGGACGGACGACATCATCTTGGCGGCCGCCTCGCCCGCCGAGCTTGACGCGCGGATCCGCCTGCTCATCGGCCGCGCCGAAGCCGCGGATCCGCTCGACAAGGCGTCGGAGTTCACCTCGGGGGAACTCACTGTCGACACGGGGGGCTACACCGCGCGGCTCCGCGGGGTTCCGCTCGACCTTACGTACAAGGAATTTGAGTTACTGAAGTACCTCATGCAGCATCCTGGGCGGGTCTACACCCGCGACCAGCTGCTCCAAGAGGTGTGGGGCTTCGACTACTACGGGGGGACCCGCACGGTCGACGTCCACGTGCGACGCCTTCGCGCGAAGCTCGGTGCCGAGCATGAGCAACTCATCGGCACGGTTCGCAACGTCGGGTATAGGTTCGACCCTGCTCCCACTGCGGCGAAGACCGGCGTCGCGGCCGACGAGCTCGCGGCGCGTTAACTCGGGCGCCGGCCGCGTCCCGCGGCGTCCCGGCGTGCCCCGACCCTAGGACTCTGCCCCGACGACCCCGCACCCAAGACCCCAGCCTTAGGGCTCCGCCCCCAAGACCCCACCCTTACGACTCCGCCCCCAAGGACTCCGCGCCTAAAACTCCGCGCTCGGGCAGAGCGAGCGGATTGGGCACTCGCCGCACGCGGGCTTGCGGGCCCTGCACCGGCGGCGCCCGTGGAAGATCAGCCGATGGGACAGTTGGGTCCACTCCGAGCGCGGTATGAGCGCGCCGAGGTCCCGCTCCACGGCATCGGGATCGGCATTCACGGTGAGGCCCAGCCTTCGTGCAAGGCGGCCAACGTGCGTGTCGACCGGGATCCCGGGCACGCCAAACGCGTTGCCGAGGACGACGTTCGCGGTCTTCCGGCCGACGCCCCTCAGGGTGACGAGGTCATCGAGGCGGGGCGGGACTTCCCCCCCGAAGCGCTCCACGAGTGCGCGGCTGAGTTCGAGCAAAGACTGGGCCTTGGCGTGGAAGAAGCCCGTCGAGCGGATGAGGGCCTCGAGCCGTTCGCGCGGGGCGGCGGCGAGCGCCTCGGCGTTGGGGAACGCGGCGAAGAGCGCGGGCGTGACCGCGTTGACCTGGACATCCGTGCACTGCGCGGAGAGGACGGTGGCCACGATCAGTTCGAAGGGGTTCCGGTAGTCGAGTTCGCACCGAGCGTCCGGGTATTCGTCCGCGAGGATGCGATTGACCCGCCGAGCGCGCCGAACCAGGGCCGCGTCTGGACGTGCGGCGCCAGCGATGGCGACCGAAAGCGAAGGGCGCGAGGCCATGCGGCCAGCCTAGGCGACCCTCAAGCCTTGACTCGCTCAAGCCGATACATCGTTGGAGCGCGGTCCCGTGGATCGCGGTGGAAGGGGAGCGGGCATGGCGCACGCGGTCGCGCAGACGGTTGCCGATCTTCGGCAGCAGCGTCGCGAGCTTCGGCGCGAACTCGCCAGGGTCCGCTGGTGGCGTCGGCTCATCGCCTCGCGTCGGGAACTCTCGATTGCCCAGATGGCTGGCGCGACCGACCCCGACGCGAGCATGGAAGCCGCGTGGGAGGCACTTGCCTCCGGCGCCCCGACGTCGAGTGAACTCGCCGAGGTCATTTGGCCCGGCGCGGAGAGCGCCACGGCAGACTTGGTTCAACGCCTGGAGGAGATCGACAGGCGATTGGGCTCGTACGAACGCCGACTTTCTGTCAACCTTGAGGGTGTAACGGCGGACATGATCGACGCAATGGGCGCGGCACGGTAGGTCGGAGGCGGACGTGGCACAGGACCGGGCGCAGGAAGAGAACGCTTTGCGTTCGTCCCTGCTGCTGAGCGCCATGGACCCGGAGACCGCTCGTTCGCTGATCTCCGTGATGACGCGGCGCGAGTACACCCGCGGCGCGGTGATCTTCTTCGAGGGCGCTCCCGGCGACGCCCTATATGTGATCGTCAAGGGCAAGGTGAAGCTCGCGCGCACCGCGCGCGATGGACGCGAGAATCTGCTTTCGCTCCTCGGCGTCGGGGACATGGTCGGCGAGTTGAGCGTCTTTGACCCCGGGCCCCGAATGTCGCGCGCGCACGTCCCCGAGGAGACGGTGGCCTACGAACTCACCAAGCAGGCGCTCGACGCTTGGCTGAAGGACCACATGGAGGCCTCGCGGTACCTGCTGCGAGCGCTCGCGAAACGGATTCGCCGCACAAGCATCACCATGGCCGACCTCGTCTTCACCGACGTCCCCGGGCGAGTGGCGAAGGCGATCCTCGACCTCAGCCACCGATTCGGCGGAGCCGACCGCGGACAGGTGATCGTCCGGCATGGACTCACGCAGGAGGAGTTGGCCCAGCTCGTGGGAGCCTCGAGGGAGACCGTGAACAAGGCGCTTGCGGACTTCGCGAGCCGCGGCTGGATCGACGTACACATGGGCTCGGTCGTCGTGTACGAGCCGGACCGGCTCCGCGCCCGCGCTCGCTAGGAGAGTAGCGCCTCCACCTCGACCTCGACGGGCGCGCCGAGCGGAAGACTCACCACACCGACCGCCGACCTCACGTGCCTTCCCGCCTCGCCGAAGACGTCCGTCATCAGCGTGCTCGCGCCGTTCAGCACCGCGGCCTGGCCCGTGAAGCCGGGCTCCGAGGCCACGTAGCCGACCACGCGGACGATGCGGGCAATCGCGTCGACGCCGCCGGCGGCCTCGGCAAGAGCGGCGAGAGCTCCCAGCGCGGCGGTCCTCGCGCAACTGGCGGCGTCATCGATCGATACGCAGCCGGGTCCCTCGCCCACGAGTCCCGTCGTCCTCAACACCCCGCCCTCGAGCGGAAGTTGCCCCGAAGTGCGGACCACCGTTCCGTAGGCAATGGCGGGGACGTAGGCGCCGACGGGGGTTGCGACGGCCGGGAGCACGATGCCGAGTTCCGCGAGCCTCCCCGAGGCCGTCACGCTAGGCCGCCAGGGGGCGCTTGAGGTAGGCGACGAGGCCGCCGCTCGGCATGACGAGCACCTGGACGAGTTCCCATCCGTCCCGCCCCCACTGATCAAGGATCTGCTTGGTGGCGTGGTCGATGAGCGGCACGGTGGCGTACTCCCAGGTGGTCATATCGCGAGGGTACCCCCCGAAGTGCAACCCGCGAGAGTCCTCATTCGTTGGGCATCCGACGTAAGGTGGTCCCATGTCGCGACTCCGTTCTTCGCGCGCCGGACGATTGACCCTGATTGAACTTCTGGGCTCGTTCGTCGCGTTCATCGTGCTGTCCATCGTCGCGGGGGTGCTCCTCTCTGGCCTGGCGATTCCCGCCGCGACCATCGCCGGTTCGGCGACCAAGGGCGGCATAGGCCTCTTCGACGAGATGCCGGCCGAGCTCCAGTTCGGGGACCTGCCGCAGCAGTCCAATATCTACGCGGCCGACGGCAGCCTGATCGCCCAGTTCTACGACCAGAACCGCGTGATCGTACCGCTCGAGGACATCTCGCCGTGGCTTCAGCAGGCTGTCGTCGCCGTGGAGGACAAGCGCTTCTGGAAGCACAACGGGGTCGACGGCGAGGGCCTCCTTCGGGCCGTCTACATCAACTTCACCTCAACCAACAGCCCCGGTGCGTCGACGCTCACCCAGCAGTTGGTGAAGAACACGCTCATCCAAGCCGCCGAACAACTTCCGGAGCCCGACCGCACCAAGGCCGTCAAGGAAGCGACCCAAGTCTCGGTCGCAAGGAAACTGCGGGAGGCGCGCTACGCGCTCAACCTTGAGAAGTACTTCGGCGATCTCTATGGACGCGTGTGCACCGCGGATCCCAAGGCGGATTGCGGCAAGGAGAGGATCCTCCAGCAGTACCTGAACGTCGCCCAGTTCGGCGCGTCCGTGTATGGCGTGGAGACCGCCTCGCAGTTGTACTTCGGCCACTCCGCCAAGGAGGACACGGCGCTCGAGGCCGCGACGATCGTGGGAATCACGAAGAACCCGTTCGCCTACGACCCCCTCCTGAAGCCGAAAGCCTCTCAGGATCGGCGCGACACGGTGCTCCTCACCATGCGGCAGCAGGGAATGATCTCGCAGCAGGAGTACGACGAGTACGTCGCGACGCCCATCGCCGACACGCTACACATCAACAAGCCCAAGATGAGTTGCAGCGCCGCCGTCGACGCCCCCTTCTTCTGCGACTACGTCACGAAGGTCCTCACCAGCGACCCGATCTTCGCTGGCCAGGGCAAGGCGTGGCTCAAGCAGGGCGTGAACATTTACACGACCCTCGACGTCACCAAGCAACGGATCGCGAACGACGTGCTCCGAAGCACGATCCCTCAGGGCGATTCGTCGGGGTTCGCCGATGCCATGGTGTCCCTCGATCCGTCGACCGGCGCGATTCTGGTGATGGCCCAGGACACGGGATACGACCCGTCCGACAAGCCGGCTCCGGGCACGACGTCCCTCAACTACTCGACCGATCGTGAGTACGGCGGCTCCCGCGGATTCTCTCCCGGTTCGACCTTCAAGCCGATCGTCCTTGCCACCTGGCTCGAGGACGGCCACGGCCTGGACGAGATCATTGGCGCCGACCACCGGAAATGGGACCCGGCGTCCTGGAAGGCCTCGTGCCTCGGGCCGCACCCCTTCGCCGGTTCGAAGCCCTGGGATCCGGCGAACTCCGACGGCCAGGGAAAAGGCCAGATGACGGCGCTCTCCGCGACCCAGGGCTCGGTCAACACGGCGTTTGCCGCCATGACGAACCGCCTCGACCTGTGCCACATCCGCGACATGGCCCTCAAGCTTGGGTTCAAGCGGGCGGACGGCGCGGACTTCGAGATTGTCCCCTCCGCGAGCCTTGGAACGCAGAATGCCTCGCCCCTCACGATGGCGTCGGTCGCCCAGGTCTTCGCGAACGACGGCCTCAAGTGCAGCCCGATCGCGATCACCAAGGTCGAGACGGTCGATGGCAAGCTTCTCGGGGGTCAGGCCAGCACGTGCACGCAGGTGATCACCCAGACGGTCGCCCGCGGAGTCAAGTACGGCATGCAGCAGGTCATGCTCGGCGGAACGGGCTCGTCCGCGAGGCTCGCAGGCGGGCGCCCCTCGGCAGGCAAGACGGGAACCTCCCAGGACAACATGCACGGATGGTTTATGGGCTTCACGGCGCAACTCGTGACGGTGACGTGGGAGGGCAACCCGACCCAGGACGTTCCCCAGCAGAACATCTGGATCGGCGGCGTTCACTACAGGAGCGTCTTCGGCGCCACGATCTCCGGCCAGAACTGGAAGCACTTCATGGACGCGGCTCTCGCGGGCCAGCCGAACATCCCGCTTCCCGGCAGGCCACCCGGGCTCGGAGGGTCGTGGAAGGGCGTCGTCCCCGACGTTCGGGGCCTGAGCGCACTCGACGCCGAGCATGCGATCAACGACCAGGGCTTCTCGTGGTCGGTCAACCCGGTCCCGACCTACTCGAACATAGTCCCCGAGGGCTCGGTCGTCTCTCAGTGGCCACCGGCGGGCTCGACGGCGAGTGCGAGTGCGACGGTCGAGATCACCCTCGCCACCTCGACGCCCCCGGCGCCGCCGCCCCCCGGGCCGGTCGTCACGCCAACCCCGAAGGTGACGCCGTCGCCAACCCCGACGCCGTGAGCGGGGCCCGGGCCGCGTGACGCTCCTCGGTTCCGCGGCGCTCGGCGTCGCGGGAATCAGTGCAGCGGGGATCGCGTCCGGCGGATTGGCGTGGGGGGCCTTCGAGGCGAGGGCGTTCACGATCCGGCACGTCCGTGTGCCCGCTCTGCCCCAGGGTGCGCCACCACTCCGGGTGCTCCACCTATCGGACATTCACCTGATGCCGAACCAGCGGGCCAAACTTCGCTGGCTTGGCACCTTGGGCACACTGAGGCCGGACCTCGTAGTCAACACGGGCGACAACCTGGCGCACCCCCGAGCTGTGGGCCCCCTTCTCGATGCCCTCGGCCCGCTCCTGGCCCTTCCCGGGGCATTCGTTTACGGCTCAAATGACTACTTCCGCGCGGTCCCGAAGAATCCCTTCACCTACTTTCGCGGCCCCACGGCGCTTCGACCCGACCCGGCCGCGCTGCCGTGGGAGGCGCTCACGGACGCCTTCGTGGCTTCGGGATGGCGCGACCTGCGAAATGCGAGGGCGACGATCGAGGTCGGCGGGGCGCATGTTGATCTCGTCGGCCTCGATGACCCGCACATCGACCGCGATCAGATGCCCGCGATCGCCCCGGACACGCGCGCGAACGGGGGCCCGGACGGGGGCGGCGAACAGCTGCGCCTGGGGCTCGTCCACGCGCCGTACGCGAGGGCGCTCGCCGCGCTTCGCGACGACGGTGCGGACGTCATCGTGGCGGGACACACTCACGGGGGCCAGGTATGCGTTCCCGGGTTCGGCGCGCTCGTGACGAACTGCGACCTTGACCGCCGCCGCGCCCGAGGACTGAGCGGCTGGCCCGGCGCGCGGCCGGACGAGCCGGGGGGCGAGGGGTCGATCTGGCTCAACGTGTCGGCGGGAATCGGGACGTCGCCGTACGCGCGGGTGCGCTTCGCGTGTCGCCCGGAGGCGTCACTGCTCACCCTGGTAGCCGTAGGCACCTAAACGAGTGGGGCTGCGCGGGCTTGCCGTTTCGTGGGCTGCCCCGAGGTCGGCTATCCTAGGCTGGCTCGGTCGTGCATCGGCTCGACGGGGTTCACGGGGTGTGGCGCAGCTTGGTAGCGCGCTTCGTTCGGGACGAAGAGGCCGCAGGTTCAAATCCTGTCACCCCGACCGCGAGTGGTGGGACGGCGATGCCGTCCCACCTCCGCATTCGGTGTTGGTAGCCGCCGCAGGCGCCGGAACACCCCGACGGTTCGGCTCCTATTTGGTGAAGCGATCCGCGAGCAACTGCGCGATCTGAACCGCGTTCAGCGCGGCGCCCTTGCGAAGGTTATCGCCGGAGACGAAGAGCGCGAGCCCGCGGCCGTCGGGAACACCCTCATCGACGCGAATTCGGCCCACCAGCGAGTCGTCGCCTCCGGCGGCTTGAAGCGGCGTCGGAACCTCGACGACGCGCACGCCAGGCGCGCCTGCGAGGAGTTCGTAGGCCCGAGCGGGCGAGATCGGCCGGTCGAATTCGGCGTTGATCGAGAGGGAGTGTCCCGTGAAGACGGGAACGCGGACGCATGTTCCGCTCACGAGCAAGCCGGGGATTCCGAGGATCTTCCGCGATTCGTCGCGGAGCTTCTTTTCCTCGCCGGTCTCGTTGAAGCCGTCGTCCACGATGGTTCCCGCAAGCGGGAGCACGTTGAAGGCAATCGGGGCGGCAAACGCCGAGGGAGCGGGGAACGCGACCGCGGCACCGTCGTGAGTGAGCGCCGTGGCCCCGTCGACAACGGCCTTGACCTGGCCGTCGAGCTCAGCGACGCCCGCGAGCCCCGCGCCGGAGACGGCTTGATAGGAGGAGATG
This sequence comes from Demequinaceae bacterium, assembly GCA_017882825.1. Lineage (GTDB taxonomy): Bacteria > Actinomycetota > Actinomycetes > Actinomycetales > Demequinaceae > JAFGBM01. The sequence goes on from JADGOS010000023.1 coordinate 8,473, forward strand.
ACGAGCCGCCGGAGCTCGGCCTCGTCGTGGAGGACCTTGAGCGCCGGCATAGCCGCCATGGTGGTGCAGTTGGGGTTCGCGACGATCCCCTTGGGGATCGAGTCGAGGGCGTCCGGGTTGACCTCGGAGACGACGAGCGGGACGTCGGGGTCCATGCGCCAGGCCGAGGAGTTGTCGATGACGATGGCACCGGCCGCGGCGAAGAGCGGCGCGTACTGCTTGGAGGTGGCGCCCCCGGCCGAGAAGAGGGCCAGGTCGATGCCCGCGAGGGATGCCGTCGCGACGTCCTCGACAACGACTTCGCGGTCGCCCCACGGCAGGGTCGAACCCGCCGAGCGGGCTGAAGCGAAGTACCGCACCGTGGCGTTCTGGAAGCCGCGCTCCCAGAGAAGCCTTCGCATGACCGCGCCCACCTGCCCGGTGGCGCCCACGACCGCAACGACGACGGGGCGGGCAGTCGTAGCGCTCATCGCCCGGTCCCCCCGTAGACGATAGCTTCGCCGTCGGTCGAATCCAGGCCGAACGACGTATGGACGGCGCGCACGGCGTCTTCCAGGTGCTCGGCGCGAGTGACGACGGAGATGCGGATGTCCGAGGTGGAGATCATCTCGATGTTCACCCCCGCGTCCCGGAGCGCGGCGAAGAACTTGGCGCTAATGCCCGTGCTGGACCGCATTCCCGCCCCGACGAGCGAGAGCTTTCCAATCGCGTCGTCGTAGCGCACCTCGGCGTGGCCGATGTCCGCCTTGGCGCCGTTGATGGCGGCGATGGCGCGCTCGCCGTCGCTCTTGGGCAGCGTGAACGAGATGTCGGTGACGCCCGTGGAGTGCGCGGAGACGTTCTGGACGATCATGTCCACGTTGACGTCGGCCTTCGCGACCGCCTCGAACAGCCGCGCGGCCTTGCCTGGCACGTCGGGAATGCCGATGACGGTGATCTTGGCCTCGGAGCGGTCGTGCGCGACTCCGGAGATGATGGGCTCTTCCATGGTGTCTCCCTGCTCGGTGGCGGCCACGACCCACGTCCCTTCCCTCCCGGAAAAGGACGAGCGCACGTGGATAGGGACGTTGAAGCGGCGCGCGTACTCGACGCACCTCGGCATCAGGACCTTGGCGCCCGAGGCCGCGAGTTCGAGCATCTCATCGTAGGTAATGCGATCCAGGCGACGGGCGCCGGGCACTACGCGCGGGTCTGCCGTGAAGACGCCGTCGACGTCGGTGTAGATCTCGCAGACATCCGCGCCGAGTGCGGCCGCGAGCGCGACGGCGGTGGTGTCGGAGCCGCCGCGGCCTAGGGTCGTGATATTCTTCGTGTCCACGGAGACGCCCTGGAAGCCGGCGACGATCGCGACGTCGCCCGCCTCGATGGCCTTGACTACCCGCCCGGGCGTGACGTCAATGATGCGCGCGCGGCCGTGCTGTTCGCTCGTGATCACTCCGGCCTGCGAACCCGTGAAGGACTGCGCCCCGACGCCCTGATCGCGGATGGCCATGGCGAGGAGCGCCATCGAAATCCGCTCGCCCGCGGTGAGGAGCATGTCCATCTCGCGCGCGTGAGAGCCCCCCGAGACGGCGTGGGCAAGTTCGATGAGTTCGTCCGTGGTGTCGCCCATGGCGGAAACCGCTACGACGACGTCGTGGCCGGCCTTCTTGGTCTCGGCGACCCGGGCGGCCACGCGCTTGATGGCCGCGGCATCGGACACGGACGAACCACCGTACTTCTGGACGATGAGGCTCATCAGGGTCTCCGGGTTGGGCGGCGGGTTCGGCGGCGGCCGGGTGGCTCGCCCAATTCTAGCGGGAGCGGCCAGGGGTCGTGGTCCGGCCTAACTCACGACTCGGCGGCCCTCGAACGCCCGCCCGAGCGTGACCTCGTCGGCGTACTCCAGGTCGCCGCCCACCGGCAGCCCCGACGCGAGCCGCGAAACCGTGACGCCGAGGGGAGCGAGGAGTCGCGTCAGGTAGGTCGCCGTGGCCTCGCCCTCGATGTTCGGGTCGGTCGCGATGATGACCTCGGTGATGGTCTCTTGTCCGAGCCGCGCGAGGAGTTCGCGGATGCGAAGGTCGTCGGGCCCGATGCCCGACATGGGATCGATGGCCCCGCCGAGTACGTGGTAGCGCCCCCGGAACTCGCGCGTGCGCTCCACGGCCATGACGTCCTTGGGCTCCTCGACGACGCAAATGATGTCATCCGTGCGCCGCGGATCGAGGCAGATGCGGCAGCGCTCGCCCTCGGCCACGTTCCCGCAGATCTCACAGAAGCGCACCTTCTCCTTGACCGTGAGCAGCGTCTGTGCGAGCCGGTTGACGTCGGCGGCGTCGGCTCCGAGGAGGTAGAAGGCGATGCGCTGGGCGCTCTTGGGTCCGATGCCAGGCAGACGCCCGAGCTCGTCAATCAGGTCTTGAACCGCGCCGTCATACATGCCCCCAGCGTAGGCGGCGGCGGAGACGGTCGACGCAGCCTCGCCCGACGCAGCCTCGCCCGACGCACCCTCGCCCGACGCAGCCTCGCCCTACACGCACGGGTGCGCTAGTCGCGGCGAGCCTGGGCCTCGCCGGCGAGGATGAGGTACGCGCTCGCCGTCCACGAATACGCGCGGTCGCGCAAACCGGCGCCGGTCACGGCATCGAAGTTCTCGGCGAATCCGGAGCGCTCACATAGGGTGCGGAACCGCCTGCTCACGTCATCGGCGAGTTCGACGTACCCGCTCGCGCGGAGGCCCGACTCGATCAGTACGGTCGAGGGAGCCCAGATGGGTCCCCGCCAGTACCCGTCCGACTCGTAGTGCTCGGTTCCGGGAATCTCCGTCGCGAGCCCGAACTCCGTGAGGTGATCGCGAATGTGCGCGGCAAGTCGGGCGCGCATCTCCAGGGGAAGGCGTTCGGCGGCGAGGATCGGGAGGAGGTTCAGCAGGCTCGTTGACGTGCTGGGTGCGCCGTCGTCAGCGGCGCGGGCGAAGAACCGATCCCCGTCCCACAGTTCCGAGCACAGCGCGGCGAGAATCCGCTCGCGCTGATCCGCCCACCTCGGGGCGTCCCCGGTCTCCAACTCACCCGCGAGTCCGATAAGCGTGTCGAGTTGCACCACGAGGAACGCCGCCAAGTCGGGAGACTCGATGACGCGGCTTCGATCGAAGGTCGTCGCGTTGTCCCAGCCGCTGTCGTTGCCGTGTTGGTAGTACGGGAGCGCGTGCCCGCCGATGCGTCGATAGTCCAGCCAGAATTCGGTCCAGGTGGAGAGGCCACGGTAGATCTCGACGAGGTGGTCGTGCGTCAGGGGTTGATTCGCGCGCGTCCGTAGCCGGTGGAGTGCCCAGCCGTGGATGGGCGGCTTGACATAGTTGTACAGCACTTCGGAGTGGGTCACGGAGTCGGGGAGCGCACCCGACGCATCCTGGTGGTCAAAAGGAGCGAGGAACTGGTCGAGCGCTTCCGGAAGAAGACCCGGCGCGAGCGCCAGCGCGTTGAATGCATGGTCCCAACTCCAGACCTTGTCCATCCAGTGCTTGGACATAAGGATGGATTCTCGCCCCAGGTAGCCCATGGGCGCGACTGTGGCGGACCACAGGACGTAGGCCGCCAAGGGGGCGCCGGGAGTCTCCTCTGAGCGCCACGGGGCGATCGCGTCCAGGTAGTCGCGGAAGGTGCGGGAGTTGAATTCGACGAGGCTTTGGAAGGTGCGGGAGGCGCGGTACGGGTGACGCGCGGTCTCGAACTCCTCGATGGCGATTTCCCACCGGCGTCCCGTAACCGTCACCTCCCGGGCGACGGACCCCAGTTGGCCGTCTCCCTCCACGGAGAACTCGCCCAGGATGGGAGTAACCCGGTACCGCCTGCCGGTCTCGTATGAGGTGAAGACCGCGCAGGAGGTTCCGGGCTCCGTGAAGAGATAGGTCCCGGTGAAGGGCGTCAGGCCTCCCGCCGCGTCCGCAATCCGGAGCGATAGGCCATCGCCACGGAGCCGCACGGCGTGCGTTCCGTCGAACGTGGCCTCGATCGAGCCGGAGGGGCCATTCCACCGCAGCATCGCTGGCGTCCCTGCCACGGTGGTCGCAACGCGCGCGCCGGAGGCCTCTGGCACGAGCGCAAGGACCCCGTGCATCCCGTTCTGATGTGACACGAGGTGAATGTCGTCGGCGTGCCGGTGGAGGCCCACCACGGGGGACAGGTCGAGCCACGAGCCCCGCATGCTGAAGGGAATCTCGGACACAACGAATGTTGGTCCGTTGACCTCAGATGACATGGTGATCTCTCGGAATCGGAGGAGGGGGTTTCAGTCCTTGAGCGCGCCCGCGGTGACGCCTGCCGCCACATACCGCTGCGCGATCACCAGCAGGAAGGTCGCGGGAATCGAGGCCACCACGGCGGTCGCCATGATGGCGTTCCAGTCCTGGGTGTTGTTGCCGATGTATCGGTAGATGCCCATCGTGATGGGTTGGAGCGAGCCTCCCCGATCGAGGGTGGATGCGTACATGAAGTCGGACCACGCCCACAGGAACGTGAAGAGCGCCACCGTCACCACCGAGTTGCGGCTGATGGGCATGACGATTGAGCGGAAGGTCCGCCACGGTCCTGCCCCGTCCACGTGCGCGGCCGCGAGTAGTTCGCCCGGAATTCCGGACATGAAAGCGGTGAAGATCAGAACCCCGAAGGGAACCGCGAGGGTGGAGTCCGCGAGGATGAGGCCCCAGGGGGTGTCGAGGATGCCCCAACTGTTGAAGATCAGGTAGAAGCCCATCGCCATGATGATCGTGGGGATCATCTGTGCGATGAGGAAGATGAAGCTGACCGTCCCTCCGCCCCGAGGGCGAAGTTTCGCAAGCGCGTATCCTGCGGGCGCCGAAAGCGCGACGGTGAGGGCGACGGTGCCCAAGCCGACGATGAGACTCGTGAGGAGGTATGGGCCTTGTTGGCTGAGAACGGCACGGTAGCCGTCGAACGTGGGGTCGAAGGGGAAGAGGCTCGGGGGGTCCTTCCTGAGCATGGTGGGCTGCGTCAGGGACACGTTCACCATCCAGTACAGCGGGAACAGCATGACGGCCGTGAGGACGACGCCGATGAGGGTCGTCGTGCCGGCGCGAAGCTTCCTCACAGTTCCACCAACCGTCGCTGCATGCGTATGTAGACCAGGCCGAAGGCGAATGCCACGAGGATCAGAAGATTCGCCACCGCCGCAGCCGGACTGAGATCCGGCGATCCTCCGCCGAACCCGAGGCGGTATGACCAGATGGCGAAGGTCACCGACGAGTTCCCTGGCCCTCCGCGCGTCATGATCCAGATGATGTCGAACACCTTCAGGGTGTAGACGAGTCCGAGGAGGATCGTGATTGCCGAAACGGGCCGAAGGAGCGGAAAGGTGATGCGCCAGAAGACCTGCCATTTGGAGGCGCCGTCGAGGGAGGCCGCCTCGTATACCTCGCCGGGAATGCTCTGGAGGCCGCTGTACATCAGCACGAGGTTGAACGGGATCCCGATCCAGATATTCGCAATGAGGACCGACACCAACGCCCATTGAGGCGACGTGAGCCAATTGATCTGGTGCATCCCCAAGTGCTCCAGGCCCGAGTTCACGATTCCCGACTCGCTGTTGAGCATCCACGCCCATACCGAGGCGGAGACGAGTAGGGGGAGGAGCCACGGGACCAGGAAGAGCGCGCGTAGGGTCGCGGCGAGGGGGAACTTCTTGAAGAAGAATACGGCGAGCGCAAGCCCGATGGAGAACTGGAAGGCGATCGACACGAATGTGAAGACCGCGGTGTTCGTCAGTGCGGGGACGAACGTCGGGCTATGGATCACCTCAACGTAGTTGTCGAAGCCCGAGAATTTCGCCGTGCCGTCAATGAAAGAGCGGAGCGTGTAGTCGCGGAAGCTGAGGTCGACATTTCGGCCAAGCGGATATGCGTAGAAGACCGCCAGGTACAGCACGACCGGGGCGAGGAATGCCCACGCGACGAGATGGGAGGGTAGCCGGGCGCTCCGCGTCCGCGGGGTGCGGGTGACCGGTCCAGCCTGTCCGGTCACCCGCCCAACATCATCGCCGTCGACTGTGTTCGTGGTCTTCGCGATTCGCATGATGTCTGCCTCGTGGTGGTTGCTGTTTCGCTTGGTCTACAGGTACGAAACTACTTCTTCAGCTTCGCGTCGACGGCGATCTGGCCCGCCTTCAGGGCGTCCGAAGCCGACATTGCGCCGCTCAGAGCGTTCTGCATCGCGGTGTAGAGCTGCTCGGAGATGATGCCGTAGTTCGTACCCAGGTTATCGGCGGTACGGGGCTTTGCGTCCGAAACCGCCTTGACCCAGAAGGCGTTCGCACCGGCAGTGGTCGCTGCGGCCTGCGCTTGGGCGCCGGCGCTCGTGGGAGCGACGTAACCGAGGGCGGTGGCACCGGCTGAACCGTTGGTGAGGCACTCCACGATCTTCGCCGACGTGGCGTAGCGCGAGGTGTCCTTCTGAACCGGGATCGTGATGAACTCGCCACCGGTCGGCGCGGGAGCCGTTCCGCCGCTGACGCCTGGGACCTGGATGACGCCCCACTTGTTGGTGTCGGCATCACCCTGGAACCACGAGCCGTTCTCGGCAAACCCGTAGTCGCCGGTCTTGAATTCATCCCAGCTCGTGCCCTGCGTGTTCTGCAGGACGGAGTTGGGGGCGAGCCCGTTCTTTACCCAGTCGGTCCAGAGTTGAAGCGCCGCGATCGACTTGTCGGAGTCGAGCTTGGTGAGGTCGGCCCCAGCTCCCCAGAACCACGGAAGGAACTGGAACGTTCCTTCCTCGGTTCCGACGGCCGAGAAGGTGATTCCCTTCTTGCCCGAGGCGACGACCTTCTGAAGCGCCGCCGTCAGGGACGCAAAGTCCTTGACGGTGGCGATGTCGACGCCGGCGGCCGCAAGCACGGTCGGGTTGTAGTACAGCCCGAGGGTGTTGGCGCCGACGGGCACGCCGTAGGTTTCGCCGTTGAGCACGCCGGCGCTGAGGATGTTGGCCGAGATGCTCGAGACATCGAGACCGTTCTCAGCGGCCGTCGTCAGAAGGCCGGCGTCAGCGAGCGTAGAGACCTTGGGGTTGTCAACCATCGCGATATCGGGAAGGTTCGACGCGGCGGTCGTAAGGTCCTTGACCGTGTCGCCGGTGTTGCCCGAGTTCCGCTTGATTGTGATGCCGAGTTGCGTAGCGCAGGCGTCGATAGCGACGGCCCACGTCGAGGTGGCGTCACGGTTGGGGTACGGGTCCCAGAGGGTGTACGTGCCGCCCGCCGCCGCCGTCGTCGCCGAAGCGGCGGAAGTGGTCGTTGAAGCGGAGCACGCGGACAGGGTGCCGGCGAGTCCGGCACCCAAGGCGAGGAGCGCAACGATGCGGAGCCTCTTGTTCGGGGTTTTCACAATTTCCTCCTGTTGGTTTCATTCCTTGTCGAACCGGTTAGACAAGAGCCCTACGAAAGCCCGCCGAGGCGGGCGCGCCTAGGTCGTGCTTCCGCGGTCCATCAACTCCGGCGCAATGAACTTCACGACGGTCGGCCCTGCCTGATCCGGATCGAGAATTCGTCGCACCAATTGCTGGACCGCAAGTCGGCCCAATTTGTCGGGCGAACTCTCCACCGCCGTGTACGGCAGCGAGAAGATCCGTCCGAAGTCCCTGGAATAGAGGCTCGCCACCGACAGGTCGTCGGGTACGCGGACGCCCCGCGCTTGGAGAACGATGGGAAGGGCCGCGACCGTCGCGTCGTTGTGCACGATCATTGCGGTCGCGGACTTGCGGGCGTCGAGAACGGCGTTGATGTTGACGCCGATCGCCGGCTGTTGCGACTCGCCGAAGTGAGGGTGGATCCGAATCCCGTAGCGGCCTGCGCGCTCAATCGCCGCGTCCCGAAAGCGCCAGCCGTAGGCGCCGCCGCGCTCGAAGACGTGCTCGGGCGGGCTAATCAAGATGATCTCCCGGTGCCCGAGGCCATAGAGGTGGTCGACGAGCATGCGCGCCGACTCTCCGAAGTCGAGATCGAAGACATCCAGCCCCGCGGTGTCGCTGGGAAGGCCAATCAGCGCCCCTGGCTGGCGCGCGGCCCTCAACGGCGCGACGCGCGGGTCCGCATGAGTAACGTCGAGGAGTACGACGCCGTCGACCTGGTTCGACGACGTGATCCGCTTGACGGCGCCCGCGCCATCGCCGTCGGTGACGAACAAGACGTCGTAGCCAAGTTGGCGCGCGGCGTCGCAGACGGACCGGATGTACTGGAGCATGGCTGGCGCGAACTCGTCTTGGTGGAACTGGGAGAGTAGTCCGATCGACATCGTCTGCGCCGTCGCGAGCGCCCGGGCGCCCGCATTTACGGTGAAACCGAGTTCCGCGATCGCCGCCTGGATCCTGCGTTGCGTGTCGCCAGAGATCGAGCGCTTGCCGGAGAGGGCATACGACACCGTGCTGCGGGAAACCCCTGCAACTCGGGCCACGTCTCCAATGGTCGCCACGAATCCGCCCTTCATCGTCGAACCGCTTCGACAAAAAGGTACCAGCGGGCGCGTCGAACTGCAAGGCCCGTCGTCGAACTCGTCTGGTGGTAGCGTCGCCACTCGGGCGCCGGGAGGGGTGGAGGGCTAGGCGTCCTCGACGACCGTGCCGCCGAGCATGTGGGCGATGACCTCCGGCCCCGTGAGGTGTGCGTCCGGCGCATAGGCGTCCCCGTCGGATGCCTCGTCCTCGGTTGCGGCGACCCTCGGGGTGTCCGAAGAGGCCGCCGCGGAGGGCCTAGTTGCCCGCGTAGGGGCGGTGAGAGGCGCGGGGTCGGGGGTGGCCCGCGGCGGCGTTGGGGTCAACGCGGCGCGCGGCGAAGCCGTCGGGGTACCTTCCGCCGCCCCAATCACGCGAACCTCAAGCCCCAGCGTCTCGCGAATCGCGAGCGCGACGTTCTCGGCGTGCTGGCCCCCGTTGAAGCGCTCGGCGAGCTGGGGGCTCGCGAACGCGAGGTGCACGTCAGTGCCCTCGACCCGCGCAACCTGCGCACTCTGACTCACCAGGACCCACGTCACCCTCCGACGCTCAAGGGTCCCCAGAACCTCGGCCCACCTGCGGCGCAGTAGTTCGGCGTCCCCGGCCCCGGACGGCTCTTGTGGGACGCCTGTGGCCGCGGAGGCCACCTGTGGAACCGGCGCGGTAAGGGCAGGAGGCGGAAGATCGACGGCGGTCGCGGCGGCGGGTGGGGGCGGGGTCTCCGGCAAGGGCGCGATCTCGGGCGAGAGTTCCGGGGCGACGAGTTCTGGCAGGACGGCTTCGGGCACGACGGCATCGAGGACCGCGGGCTCGGGCGCGACGGTCTCGGGAGCAAGGGGTTCGAATGCGGCGGGTTCGATTCCCGTGGGTTCGATCACGGCCGGTTCGGGCACGACGGGTCCCGAGGCCGGCTCGCGGTTCGACACAACCAGGGCGGCGAGGGGGCTGAGCGGTCGGGCGGGGGCGTCCGTTCTGGCCCCATCGGCCGCGACAGCGGCCGCCCTTAGGTCTGGGACGGACGCCTCCGCCCGACCCACTGCCGAAGCGGGCGGACCCGCCCGACCCTCGCCGAGGGTCGCGCGCATCTGAGGAGTCTCGGCCGCGATGAGCCTCGCGCACAGCAACTCAAGATGGAGTCGGGGCGACGTCGCGCCGATCATCGACGTGAGGGCGTCGTTGACCCGGTCGGCGACGCGCGAGCCGCGCTCGAGCCCGAGTCGACGTGCCTGGTCGCGCATGCGGTCAAGTTGGTCGAGCGGCACCTGGCCGAGAGCCTTCGCGCCGTCCTCACCCGCGGCAGAGAGGACGAGCAGATCGCGGAGGCGCTCAAGCAGGTCTTCCACGAATCGCCGGGGCTCGTGGCCCGTCTGAATGACGCGCTCGACCACGGCGAAGAGCGAAGCCCCATCTCCCGCCGCGAGGGCGTCAACGGCGTCGTCCAGCAGGGCGGCGTCGGTGAAGCCGAGGAGGGCGATCGCGCGCTCGTAGGTCACGCCCTCCGGCCCCGACCCCGCCATGAGTTGGTCGAGCACCGAGAGCGAGTCACGAACGGACCCGCCGCCGGCGCGCACGACGAGCGGCAGGACTCCCGAAGCCACCGAGACCTTCTCGGCCTCGCACAGGGTCCCCAGGTAGTCCGTCAGCAGTGCCGGGGGAACGAGCCGGAACGGGTAGTGGTGAGTCCGCGAGCGGATGGTCCCGATCACCTTCTCCGGCTCGGTGGTCGCGAAGATGAAGCGGATGTGTGGCGGAGGCTCCTCAACGAGCTTGAGGAGCGCGTTGAACCCCTGCGGGGTCACCATGTGTGCCTCGTCGAGGATGAAGATCTTGTACGCGTCTCGCGCAGGAGCGAAGGCCGCGCGCTCGCGAAGCTCCCTGGCGTCGTCGACGCCGTTGTGGGACGCCGCGTCGATCTCGACAACGTCGACGGATCCGGTCCCGCCACGCGCCAACTCGACGCAGGAGTCGCACTTCCCGCAAGGCGTGTCCGTGGGTCCCTCGGCGCAATTGAGGCAGCGCGCGAGGATCCGGGCCGAGGTGGTCTTGCCGCAACCCCGCGGACCGGAGAACAGGTAGGCGTGCGCGACGCGGTCGGACCGCAGGGCCTGCATGAGCGGCTCGGTGACGTGGTCCTGCCCCACGATGTCCGCGAACGTGTCCGGTCGATAGCGGCGATAGAGGGCCTGGTTCACACACACGACTCTAGGCCAGGCCGCCCACAGACGCGAAGGACCCCTCACGCACCCGGCAGAGCCTGCGTACCCTTGCTGCATTTCTGCCCTGGGGGAGTTCCGCACGATGACGCCACGTGAGGGGTCACGGCCAGTCTAGCCGTGGTGCCCGCGCATCAGAGAGGCTCAGACGGGAACCGAGGTCGTATCCGCGTCGTTGCTCCGGTAGCATCGGTGCCCCTGGAGGATTCGCCTAGTGGCCTATGGCGCACGCTTGGAAAGCGTGTTGGGTGAAAGCCCTCGGGGGTTCGAAT
>JADGOS010000024.1 GCA_017882825.1 Demequinaceae bacterium
CGAGCGTGCCTTGGAGCCCCACCGAGGCAAGGTCCACACCGTTCGCCGCGAGCTTGGCGTTGACGGCGGACTGGGCTTGATCCGCGATGCGCCTCGTGACCCAGGGTTGCTGCACCACCTTCTCCGCGACCGCCGTTACCATCGAGCCATCCTCGACGGACCTAATGATGAACGTCGAGGCGCCCCACACCGCGAGCGACACCACCCCGAGAACGAAGCAGACCACGGCGAGAAAGCCTCTGAAGATCCTCATCACTACTCCTTCTCCCAACCGTAGAAGACCCGCTCCATGACCACGCGCGCCCTCCGCGCCGCGCGCGCATAGTTCTCGTCCAACTGCGTTCCCGTCCACCCGTCGCCGAGGATCCCGGCAAGCACCTTCAGCTCGCGCGCGTCGCCGGGGATGACGTTGGTCCGCTGGCTCGCGTAGCCCCGCAGCGCCATGGCTCCCCGTAGCCTGGTGGCGAGCCGCCAGGCTTCGGCCAGAACCGCGGCGTCGTCGTTGCGGAGAACCCCAGACGCAACTGCCGCCTCGATCGCGGGAAGCGTCAGGGTCGTGCGCAACTCGGGATGCTCGTGGGCGTGGAGCAGTTGGAGTAGCTGGACGGTCCACTCGACATCGGCGAGCCCGCCTGGGCCCAACTTGACGTGGCGTCGGGGATCGATCCCTCGCGGGAGGCGTTCGGACTCCATCCTCGCCTTGAGCGTCCGCATCTGCTTCAGAGCCTCGGGCCCCAGCTCCGAGGGGAAGCGGATGGCGTCGATGGCCTCGACGAACCTGGCGCGCACGCCTTCATCGCCCGCCGCTGGGCGCGCGCGAAGTAGCGCCTGAGCCTCCCACGGCTCCGACCACCGCCCGTAATACTCGGCGGTCGAGGCGAGCGAGCGCGCGAGCGGCCCATTCTTGCCCTCCGGTCGAAGATCGACGTCGACGTCGAGGGCGGGCTGGGGGTTCGCCGTCTGGAGGAGGCGCCGGACTTCGGTCGCGACGTGTTGGGCGATACGGTCGGCCTCCGCAGGTTCCGGCCCGTCGTGGGGCTCGTAGACGAACATGACGTCGGCGTCGGACGGGTAACTCATCTCCATGCCGCCGTAGCGACCCATCGCGATGATCGCCATGTCGAAGGGCGCCTTCCCTCCCCCCACCTCGCTCATCGCGATGCGGAGCGCGCCGCCCACTACGACGTCCGCGACATGGGTGATCGTCGTCGCGGCCTCGAGGGTGTCGAGGAGTCCGAGGACGTCCGCCGCCGCCGTGCGCGCAAGCTCGCGCCCGCGAAGGCCCCGCAGGGCCGTGATGCACTGGTCCGCGTCCTGCGAGCGGGCAAGGATCGCGTCGGCCTCGTGGACGAGGCGCGCCTCGTCCCGGGGCACGAGGTCCTCGTCCTTGTCTAGCCACGTGACGTCCTCCGCCGAGGCGAGCAGGGCCTCCGTGACGTAGGCCGAGGTCGACAACAGGCGAGCGAGCCTCTCGGCGGCGGTCCCCGAATCGCGGAGCATCTTGAGGTACCAGGACGCGTCCTTGAGTTGTTCGGAGAGGGTGCGGAACGCGAGCAGGCCGGCGTCGGGATCGGGGCCTTCGGCGAACCACCCGATCATCGCCGGGAGGAGCTGACGCTGGATCGCCGCCTTGCGCGAGACGCCCTCGGTGAGGGCCGCGAGGTGGCGCTGAGCCGCCTCGGGGTCGGCGAAACCGATCGCGGCGAGCCGCTCACCGGCGGCATCGGTATCGAGCGACGCCTCACCAGCGCTCAACCGCGCAACGACGGGGAGGATGGGCCGGTAGAACATCTCGAGGTGCATGGATCGGACGTCGCGGCGAATCTCGTGCCACGCCTCCAGGAGCGCCTCCGACGAGGCGAAGCCAGAGGAGCGCGCCAGGGCCCGAAGCCCCTCCTCGGAGTCCGGAAGCAGGTGGGTCCGGCGCATCCGCGCCATCTGGACCCGGTGCTCCCAGACCCTGAGCTGGCGGTAGGCGTGGTCCATCCTGTCGGCCTCGTCCCGCCCGACGTAGCCCCCCTTGCGCAGCGCGGCGAGCGCGGCGAGCGTCGGCGCAATCCGGAGGGACTCGTCGGCGCGCCCGTGGACCAATTGCAGCAATTGGATGGTGAACTCGACGTCGCGAAGGCCGCCCGGACCCAACTTGATCTGCCGATCCGCCTCGAGCGCCGGGACGTGCTCCTCGACGCGCCTGCGCATCGCCTGAGCGTCCTCCACGAAGTTCTCGCGCTGCGACGCCTCCCACACCAGGGGCTCAACGGCGGCGAAATACGCCTCTCCGACCTCCCGATCCCCCGCCACCGGCCGCGCCTTCAGGAGGGCCTGGAACTCCCACGTGCTCGCCCAGCGCTCGTAGTAGGCGCGATGCGAGGCGACGTTGCGGACCAGCGCGCCGTCCTTGCCCTCGGGGCGGAGGTTGGCGTCCACCTGCCACAGGGCCAGCTCGCTCGAGGGGCGGTCGCACGCGCGGGCGGCGGCGGTCGCCAGGCGGGTGGCGATGGCGATGGAGCGCGCGTCGTCCGCGCCCGGCCCCGGCTCCGCGACGAAGATGACGTCAACGTCGGAGACGTAGTTCAGTTCGCGCGCCCCGCACTTGCCCATCGCGATGATCGCCAGACGCGTCTCGGCGTAGCCCGGCTCGTCCGCCCTGGCGAGCGCGAGCCCCGCCTCGAGCGCCGCGCCAGCGAGGTCGGCGAGCGCCTCGGCGACCGTGGGAACGATCGTGACTGGCGAAGGGGAGGAGACATCCTCCGACGCGACGCGCAGCAGGAGGGTCCGGTACGCGATGCGGAGGGCGTCGACGCCCGGGGCGCCGACGATCGTCGCGACGGGCAGGGGTGCGGACGGGTCCGCGCCCACCGCGACGAGGAGTGCGGCGCGCGCGGCGGAGGCCGAGAGGGGAAGCGCAGGTTCGGGACTCGCGAGGGTCGACACGAGCGACGGATGCCGGATCAGGAAGTCCCCGAGTGCCGACGATGCGCCCAGGATGGCGGCGAGGCGCGCCGCCGTCGGCGCCGTGACCACGGAAACCAGCCGATCGAGGTCCCCGGACTCGATGGCCGCCTCAACGAGCCTCAACAGTTGCAGCACCGCGAGATCGGGATCGGCCAGGACCGCCAGATCGATCCCCGGGAGGTTGATTCCCGCAGCGTCGATTCCTGCGGGGTTGACCCCCGCGGCCGCGAGCCGGAGCCCGGTCGCCGCCTCGATCTGCGCAATCTGCCCCGCGACCCGCTCGGGGTCGGCCACCCCCGCCCTGCGCAGCACCGAGGCTTCGGAGACGCTACGGGTGGTCATGGGGCGCCTCCGGGGCGCTAGAGCACCGGGAGGAAGCGCTCGAGTTCGAACGCGGTCACTTGCGACCGGTACGCGTCCCACTCGGCGCGCTTGTTGCGCAACACGAAGTCGAAGACCTGCTCGCCGAGGGTCTCGGCGACCAGCTCGCTCGTCTCCATCACATTGATGGCGTCGCTCAGCGAGGCGGGGAGGGGCTCGTAGCCCATGGCCCTGCGCTCCCCCGGGCTGAGTTCCCACACGTCATCCTCCGCGCGGTCGGGAAGCTCGTAGTTCTCCTCGACGCCCTTGAGACCCGCCGCCAGAAGGACCGCGAAGGCAAGGTAGGGGTTGGTGGCCGAATCGAGCGCGCGGTACTCGATCCTGCTCGACTGACCCTTGCCCGCCTTGCGCACCGGCACCCGCACGAGCGCCGACCGGTTGTTGGAGCCCCAGCACACGTAGGAAGGGGCCTCCGCCCCGCCCCACAGTCGCTTGTAGGAGTTGACGTACTGGTTGGTGATCGCCGTGACCTCGGGCGCGTGGCGCAGCAACCCGGCGATGAACTTCCGGGCCACGTCGCTCAGTTGCAGCGGCGCGGCCGCATCGAAGAAGGCGTTCCGATCGCCCTCGAACAGGCTGAAGTGGGTGTGCATCCCGGAGCCGGGGGCGGCGTCAAGGGGCTTCGGCATGAACGACGCGAAGACGCCCTGTTCGAGGGCGATCTCCTTGACCGCGGCGCGGAAGGTCATGATGTTGTCCGCGGTGGTGAGCGCGTCGGCGTACTTCAGGTCGATCTCGTTTTGGCCGGGCCCCGCCTCGTGGTGGGAGAACTCCACGGAGATTCCCATGGACTCGAGCGTGGTGATCGCCTGCCTGCGGAAGTTATGCGCCGTACCCCGGGGCACGTTGTCGAAGTACCCGGCCTGGTCGACGGGCCTGGGGGGCTCGCCGTCGACGAGCGGCTCGAAGAGGTAGAACTCGATCTCCGGGTGCGTGTAGAACGTGAAGCCCTGGGCGCTGGCCTTGTCGAGGGCGCGCTTGAGCACATAGCGGGGGTCCGCCATCGCTGGCTCCCCCTCGGGCGTCTGGATGTCGCAGAACATGCGCGCGACGGTCTGGCGATCGCCGCGCCAAGGCAGGATCTGGAAGGTGGTGGGATCGGGCCGCGCGATCATGTCGGCCTCGTACACCCGCGTGAGGCCCTCGATCGCGGAACCGTCGAAGCCGATTCCCTCCTCGAACGCGTTCTCCAACTCGGCGGGCGCGATCGCCACGGACTTGAGGACTCCGAGCACGTCCGTGAACCAGAGCCGGATGAACCGGACGTCTCGCTCCTCGACACTCCGGAGCACGTACTCCTGCTGCTTATCCATGGCTCTATCCTGCCCCACGGATGTTACGGATGCGTGACACTAGGGGGAGTCGTTCACCTGAGGAGTAGCCATGGCCTGGACCACCGCAAGCATCCCGAGCCTCGCCCGCCGCGTCGCGCTCGTCACCGGGGCGAACAGCGGGCTCGGCCTGGAGACCGCGCGCGCGCTCGCCGGGGCCGGGGCGCACGTTATCCTGGCCGCGCGGACCGCCGAGAAGGCGCGCGCCGCCGAGGCGGCCGTCCGGGCGACCGTCCCCGAGGCGTCGCTTGAGGTCCTCGCGATGGACCTCGCGTCGCAGGCCTCGATCAAGGCGGCGGCGAGCGCCGTCGCGAAGAAGCACCCCACGCTCGACATCCTCGTCAACAACGCGGGCGTGATGGCGCTCCCTGAGGGTCGAACCGAGGATGGATACGAGACCCAACTCGGCGTCGACCACCTCGGCCATTGGACGCTCACGGCGCTCCTCCTTCCCTCCCTCCTCAAGGCCGACGCCGCGCGCGTCGTCACCGTCACGTCCCTGGCACGCCACCAGGGCAAGGCGCTCGATCCGAAGGACCCGTACCACGAGGGCGCGTATGCGCCGTGGCGGGCCTACGGCGACGCCAAGCTCGCCAACTACCACTTCGCGATCGGGCTCCAGCACGAGTTCGAGCGCCACGGCGCCCGGGCGTCGAGCCTCACCGCTCACCCCGGCCTGTCGCGCACGAACCTCCAGGTCGTCACGGAGCAACAGGGAGGGGCGGGCTCGAGCGGTACCTTCTGGCGCAAGGTCACCGAGCGCCGGGGGATGACGGCGGCGCGGGGAGCCCTGCCTCAGCTCCGGGCGGCGACCGACCCCCGGGCGAGGGGCGGGCAGTTGTATGCGCCGCGCTTCGTCGCGACGGGCGCCCCGGTCCGGCGCCCGATCGTCCGGCGCCCCGGCCTGAAGGCCGCGATCGAGGCCCTGTGGGCCGTCTCCGAGAGGGAGACCGGCGTCGCCCTCGCGTTCGAGCAGGGCACGGGGTCCGCCGCGCGCTAACGCGTAGGCTCATCCCATGCCTTCGCTTCGCCTCGCACTGGCCCAGGTCAACCCGTGCGTCGGTGACTTCCCGGGCAACGCCCGCATCGTCCTGGAACACTGCCGCGCGGCCCACGCGGCCGGGGCGGACGTCGTCGCGTTCCCCGAGATGGTTATTGCCGGCTATCCCATCGAGGACCTCGCCCTCAGGAAGTCCTTCCAGCGGGCGGCCGAGCGCGCCGTCCAGGAGGTCGCGTCGAGCCTTGCGGCCGACGGTATGGGCGACATGACCGTGATCCTCGGGACGCTGGGCGTCGCGGGGGACGGGCGACCGGTGAACCAGGCGGCCGTCATCGAGGCCGGCGAGGTCGTCGCGCGGTACACCAAGCACCACCTGCCCAACTACGGCGTCTTTGACGAGCGGCGCATCTTCGCGCCGGGCGACGAGACGTGCGTCGTGGAGGCCCGTGGCCGACGCCTCGGAATCGTCATCTGCGAGGACATCTGGCAGGACGGCGGTCCCGTTAGCAGAATGGTCGCCGCCGACGTGCAGGTGCTCGTGGTCATCAACGGCTCGCCCTTCGAGGAGGGCAAGGGGCACATCCGACACGAGCTGGCGGCGCGCCGCGCGCGCGAGGTGTCGGCGCCCGTCGCCTACGTGAACCTCTGGGGCGGCCAGGACGATCTCGTCTTCGATGGACAGTCCTTCGTCGTGGGCGCGGACGGTGCACTTCTCGCTTCGGCGCCGGCGTTCGCCGACGCCCTGCTCCTGTGGGACGTGCCCGGGGACCACGAGGCGCCCTCGCCGTCGGCGATCTTTCCCCCGCTCAGCACGGACGCCGAGGTCTACGGCGCGTGCGTCACCGGGCTGCGCGACTACGTGCGGAAGAACGGGATGAGCAAGGTGGTGCTGGGGCTATCGGGGGGCATCGACTCCGCGCTCGCCGCGACGATCGCCGCGGACGCGCTGGGCGGCGAGAACGTCGTCGGCGTCTCGCTCCCCTCCCGGTACTCCTCGGACCACTCCAAGGACGACGCCGCCGTGCTCGCCGCGAACCTGGGCGCGGACTACCGGGTCATCGCGATCGAGCCGTTCGTCTCGGCGTTTGAGGCGACGCTGACGTTTGACAAAGGACGCCGGCTCGATGGGGTTCCGGCGGAGAACCTCCAGGCCCGGGTCCGGGCGATCATCCTCATGGCGATCTCCAACTCCGAGGGGCCGCTCCTGCTCGCAACGGGGAACAAGAGCGAGCTCGCCACCGGATACACGACCATCTACGGAGACGCGGCGGGCGGGTTTGCGCCCCTGAAGGACCTTGACAAGACCCGGGTGTGGGACCTCGCCCGCTGGCGCAATGCCGACGCCGCCTCGCGCGGAAAGACGCCGCCGATCCCCCCCAGCTCCATCGAGAAGCCCCCGAGCGCGGAACTCCGGCCAAACCAGGTGGACCAGGACTCCCTGCCGCCCTACGACCTCCTCGACGAAGTCCTCGACTCCTATGTGGAGCATGCCGAGGGCCGGGCCGAACTCCTTGCGCGCGGGTTTGACGAGGCGGTCGTGGATCGGGTCCTGTCGCTCACTGACCGCGCCGAGTGGAAGCGCCGCCAGTACCCGCCGGGGCCCAAGGTGACGGCCTTGGCGTTCGGCCGCGATCGGCGCCTCCCCATTACCTCCCGGTGGCGTGAGAAAGTGGAACTATGACCGAGCGCAAGAAGATCCGCATTCATCACTTCAAGGAGATGAAGGCGGCGGGCGAGAAGATCACCATGCTCACCGCGTACGACTTCACCACCGCGAAGATCTTCGATGCGGCGGGCATCGACGTGCTCCTGGTTGGAGACTCGCTCGGCGACAACGTTCTTGGCCACGGCAACACCGCGGCCGTCACGCTCGACGAGATGATCCCCCACGTCCGCGCGGTCACCCGCGGCACCGAGCGCGCGTTCGTCGTCGCGGACTTGCCCTTCGGGAGCTACGAGATCAGCCCCGAGCAGGCCGTCGCGTCCTCCATCCGGCTCGTGAAGGAGGGCGGCGCCCACGCCGTCAAGTTCGAGGGCGGGCGGCGGGTCGCCGCCCAGGCCAAGGCCGTCGTGGACGCAGGCATCCCCTTCGTGGGGCACCTGGGCTTCACCCCGCAGTCCGAGAACGCGCTGGGCGGGCGCAGGATTCAGGGCCGCCTCGAAGGGGCATACGACGCGCTCCTCGCGGACGCGCTCGCCCTCCAGGACGCCGGGGCGTGCCTCATCGTCTTCGAGATGGTCGTCGCGCCCATCGCGGCCAAACTCACCGCGGCGCTCGACGTCCCGACGATCGGCATCGGCGCGGGTCCTGGCACCTCGGGCCAGGTCTTGGTGTGGCTCGACATGGCGGGGATGGCGGACTGGTCCCCGAGCTTTGCCAAGCACTTCGGCGAGGTCGGCACGGCGCTCGCGGCCGCCGCGTCGTCGTACGTCTCCGAGGTCAAGGGCGGGCAGTTCCCCGACCAGGCGCACTCATTCCCCTTGGCGCGGGAGTGACGTCAAGTTGACCCCAGGGGTCGTTATCGGCGCCTTTGCCACCTCACTGCTGAATGAGAAAAGGGAGCATTCAATGGAATATCTCTATATGGGCAAGTGGTTTCAGGGCAGAGTCCGTGGGGTTAAGGCGCATCAAGAGCCCGTGGGACTTGCAGCATGAAGGCCGCGCACCTGCAGATCCAACACCCGGACGAACTAATCAAGGAAATGCACCGGCTCGATAACAGGGTTGTCAAGTTCAATCGCGCGCTAGCCCTTAAGATCACCGCAGCCGTGGGAACGATGGCAATGGCGTATATCTTCGCCGTCATCGCTTTTATATCCCTCCCAGCGGCTATAAGCTCAAAGAGCGTGATTGTGATCGTTAGCTGGGTGGCCCAGACATTCCTACAGCTTGTTCTCCTGTCAATCATCATTGTGGGTCAGAATCTCCAGGCTGCGCACCAGCAAGCCAAAGCGGATGTTGACCACCATAACCTGCAGTTGCTTCTGAAGATCCAAGAAGAACAGCTCGAAATACTGAAAGAACTGAAGAGCAAGAAGTAGCCAAACGCACCGTGTGCTGCGCTGGTCCGTATGAGTAGTCCGCGCGGCTAGTGGTGGGCGCGGTGCGCCAGCGGCTCGTTCCCCTGCTTCCACTTGAGGCCGCAGCCCACGCTCGGCGCGTGGGGCGCTGGCACGCGCTTTCCGATGAGGACGAGGTCAGCCGCGAGCCGCAGGTCGTGCCCCGTCGGCTCCAGGCCGTTGCTAGGGCGCGACTCGTCGAACTGCCCCCGATACGCGAGTTTCCTGTCCTTGTCGTACAGGAACAGATCGGGCGTGCACGTCGCCATGAACGCGAGGGCCACCTGCTGCGACTCGTCGTAGAGGTAGGGGAAGGTGAATCCCGCCCGCCTCGCCTGCGCGACCATCTGCTCGGGCGCGTCGTCGGGATATGCCTCGACGTCGTTGCAGGAAATCCCGAGCACCACGAGGCCCTTCGTCTCGTACTCGCGCGCGAACTCGCCGAACTCCACTTCCATGTTCTTCACGTATGGACAGTGCACGCACAGGAACGCCACCAGGAGCGCCGGGGCGGACGAGTAGTTGCCCAGTGACACGTCACCCGAACCGTCGGCGCGCGGAAGGGTAAACGCGGGAGCGGGGGTGCCGATCCGCACCATCGCGGAGTTCATTTCCATGGGCCCATCCTCTCCCACTTTCCGGGGATGTGCGCTGTCACGGGGTGTCGGGGTGGGCGTCCTCCTGGTCCCACTCCACCTGGTCCTTGTCCCAGTTGGCCGTGCGAGCCTGGGCAATCTCGAGCGCGCGTTCGGCCTCCTCGCGAGTATCGTACGGGCCCATGAGGTGCTCCCACGGGCTCTTGCGCCCGTGCTCGACCATCTTGGTCCGGATATTGAAGAAGAAGTCACCGTCCGGAGCTACCTGAGTTCCCATCGGTACCGCCTCCACTCCTAGACTGCGCCTATGGGTCCCGCTCGAGTTCCAGTGTCCAAGGGGGACGTCTCGCCAATCCGCAGCGTCCCCCCCAGCATCCCCCGACCGGACTACGTGGGCAAGCGGCGTGCATCACAATGGCGAGGCGGCGACGTCCACAGCGCCGAGACCATCGCGCGGATTCGCGCGACCAGTCGACTCGCCGCGCAGGCCCTCGCCGAGGTGGGCCGCCACGTCACCCCCGGCGTGACGACCGACGAGCTCGATCGGATCGGTCACGAGTTCCTGGTCGACCATGGCGCCTACCCCTCGACCCTCGGCTACCCCGGATCCGCCGGACGCCCTCCATTCCCCAAGTCGCTGTGCACCTCGCTCAATGAGGTCATCTGCCATGGCATCCCCGATTCGACGGTGATTCAGCCGGGCGACATCGTCAAGGTGGACATCACCGCCTATAAGGACGGCGTCCACGGCGACAACTGCGGGAGCTTCATCGCTGGCGAGGGATCGCCCAAGGCCCGCGACCTCGTCGAGGCGACGCGCGAGGCCCTCGCCCGAGGAATCGCCGCGGTCAAGCCGGGCCGGGAGGTGAACGTCATCGGCCGCGTGATCGAGGCGTACGCCACGCGGAACGGATACGAGTCCGTGCGCAACTACACGGGCCACGGCGTCGGACCCGCCTTCCACTCCGGCCTCGTCATCCCCCACTACGACTCCGCCCCCATGCACTCCGACGTCATCAAGCCGGGGATGGTCTTCACCGTCGAGCCGATGCTCGTCGCGGGAAGCGAACTGAACTACGAGTGGGACGACGGGTGGACCGTGTCGACGGACGACGGGTCGTGGTGCGCCCAGTTCGAACACACGCTGGTCGTGACGGACGACGGCGCGGAGGTGCTCACGCTGCCATGAGCGAGTTGCGATGCGCGAGTTGCGATGAGCGGGCTTCGATGAGCGGGCTGCGATGAGCGGGCTTCGATGAGCGGAGTGGCGTTCGGCGTGGACATCGGGGGGTCCGGCATCAAGGGCGCCCCCGTGAACCTGAGGTCGGGAGAGTTAACCGAGGAACGCTTTCGCATCGAGACTCCGCAGCCTGCCACGCCCGATGCCGTCGCCAGAACGGTCGCCGAGGTCATCGCGCACTTCAAGCCGAAAGCCAAGGTGCCCATCGGCGTGACGTTCCCCGGCGTCGTCCAGAAGGGCGTCATCAGGACGGCCGCCAACCTCGATCCCTCGCTCATCGGGGTGGACCTCCAAGGGGAAATCCGTAGGCACGCGCGTCGGGACACTCGCGTGATGAACGACGCCGACGCCGCTGGCTACGCCGAATACCAGTACGGCGCCGCCGAGGGCAAGGACGGGGTCGTGCTCATGGTGACGCTCGGGACCGGGATCGGGACCGCCCTCATCGCCGATGGACGGCTCGTGCCGAACACGGAGCTCGGACACCTGATCATCGACGGCAAGGACGCGGAGGAGTACGCGGCCGAGTCCGCGCGCGAGCGCCATAATCTGGACTGGGCCCAGTGGGCCGCGCACGTCAACCGGTACCTCCAGGAGATGGAGCGCCTGCTCTGGCCGGACCTGATCATCATCGGCGGCGGGGTGTCCAAGGAGTACGAGCACTTCGTGCCGCTCCTGAACCTTCGCGCGCCCGTGGTGCCGGCAGCCCTCCGAAACGAGGCCGGGATCGTGGGCGCCGCGGCGCAGGCCGCCGAGGCGGCGCGCATTGCCGCACAACACGCCGCACACACGGGCTGACGCTGGGTGGGCGTGACGCCCCCGGAACCGCGAAGGACGTGGAGAGTCCGGGTGGGCGCCGAGGGACTAGGCGAGAAAGTACAGTCGATCGGACGTGGACGATTGCTGGGCGAACGGATGCTCGTCCCCCAAGAAGAGGGTCTTCCTCCACGCGCCCATCTCGATGCGCGTGATCGTGCCCCACTCGTGCTTCTTGTCGTTCACGGCGACGATGTGTACCGCACGCCCAACGTGTTCGGTCCCGAGGTCTTCCCACGCGACCTCAACCTCATCTGCACTCATGCGCGCCTCCGTCGAGTTGGGCTTCGGGTTGTCTCCACGAATCTAGCAACGATCGGCGAAGGTCGCCCCGGGGGATCGGCGTCCGATAAGGAGGCGCAAGGCGTCCCGGAATTCGCTTCGCCGCGATGACACCACCGCCGCGTCGGGCGCCATGGCGAAGCACACCCGCAAGGCCTAGGCTCGGAGTGACACTTCGCGGATCAACGAAAGCTGCCCCCGATGCTGAAGTCCGAAATCGTCGTCGAACTCCCGCCCTACTTCGTCTGGGCCTACTTCACGCAACCCGACAACTGGCACCGGTGGTCCCGGCTGTCGCTGTCGACGGCGCATTGGGAGGTCGGCGGGCGCCTCCGCTTCGAGAAGGGCATGATCTCCACGGTCAGCGCGATCAAGGAGGGCTCGTTCGTCACCTTCGCCGACGACTGGTCCGAGGAGACCTGGGAGTTCGAGCCCACCCCCGACGGCCACACGTTCGTCCGCGTCACCGAGAACCCCAAGGCGATGAACTACACCGATCACGGCGCCGGCGCGTTGGAGAAGACGCGCAAGGCACTCGAAAAGTTCAAGGCGGCCGCCGAGCACGCAGGCTAGCCCCGCGGGAAGCTAGCCCCGCGGGAAGCTAGCCCCACAGGAGCGCCCGCCGGGCGGTGGAGTTGCAAGTACCTTGGCGCCGATCTCGCTCGACGTTCAGGGACCCCCCACCGCAAATGTGCCGATGACCGTCTCTCCGTCCGATTCGTACACCGGGATGTAGAAGGTCTTCCCCGCGTGGGCGTCCTGCCAGGCGAGGGCCTCCGCCGGAGTGGAGGCGTTGGCCCCCGCCGCGGCGTCCAACGCGCTCCTGCGCACGTAACCCTCGCGCCCATTGGTCGCGATCGCCGCGATGAGGTCCGGCTCGCTACCCTCGCCCGCGACGCCGTACGTCTCGCCCCGTGCGTTAACCGCCAGGGGCGCGCGTTCCGCGTGGACGTAGGTGAGGGTGAGCGTCCACCGCGCCTGAGGTGAGGCTCCCAGGGCGAAGACGGTCCCGTCCAGGACAGCCAGGGGTACCTCTTCCGAGGTGACCGACGGGACGCCTCCTGCGTCGAAGCTAGCGCACGAACTCGACGCGCCGTCGGGGTAGGTGAAGGACCCCGCGCTCCGGCACGTGAGCGCGAACGTCACGGCGGTCCCGCCCTCGGGCACTGGGCCGAGATCGATCCGGAGCGGGCCCACGCCGTCAACGGTAATGGGCTTCGCAACCGGCTCGACGACCTCGCTCCCGGGAAGCCCGCGCAGTTCCGCCGCGGCAACCCCGGCTCCGCCGACGAGCGCGACGCCAAGCGCCGCGCCGATCCACAACCGTCGACGGGGCCGCCGGGCGGGGGCGGCGCTTGCCGCGCGCCGCACGAGCACGTCCCTCAGGGCCGCGGCGAACACCGGATCCATGTCGATGGTCATGAGGAACGCTCCTTCCGTCGTGCGTCCGGCCGGTCGGCCGGCAGGGCGTCGCGCAGCGCCGCGCGCGCCCGCGAGAGCCGCGTCTTTGCGGCGCCGACGGATATGCCGACCGCCGCCGCGGCCTCGGAGACCGAGTAGCCCTCCATCGCCGTGAGGGCGACGAGGGCTCGCGTCGTCGTCGGAAGGCCGCGAATCGTCGTGGCGAGGAGGGCTTCTCCCGATTCAAGGACCGAGGCGCGCCCGAGGGCCGCCTCTTCCGCCGAGGGCTCGGGACGCGCGTCGCGGGGAAGGGCCCCGATCGTCGTCCGGTACCGCCGAAGCCCGCGTGCGACGTTGCGACAGACGTTTTCCGTGACGACGAGCAGCCACGGCAACACAGAGCCGTCGACGACCCTGACGTCGGCGCGACGGCGCCAGAGTTCGAGGAACGCTACGGCCGTCGCATCCTCGGCATCGTGCCGATTCCCCAGGTGCCAGAACGCGTGTCGCAGTACCCGCCCACGGTGGAGGTCGAAGACGAGGCCGAACGCCTCGCCCTCACCCGCTAGTGCACGGGTCCACAGTTCGCGCTCGGCCCCCGACGCATCGCTCACACCTGGTATTGTCCGCGCGCTGACGGAAGGTTACGCATCCCAACAACAATTCTGCGGCGCGAAGCCGCTACTTCACCCCACCAACGGGGCCGGGAGGCAGGTCGCCGTTCGCGATCTGTCGCCAGAACTCGTCGATCGTGTTGGGGTCCAGGAGCACCGTTGAGCCCACGCCGTCAACCCGATGGTCCAGGCTGGCGAGCGGCGGCGTACCGGTGACCGCGCCAGCCCCGCGCGCCGCGTTGAACACCTTCGCCGCCCGCGCCAGGTCGAGCGTGCCCGTCCCGTCGTTCACACGGAACGCGCTCAGGCCGGCGTCGGTCACCCTGATCACCGCGAACGGGTTGAGAAGCATCGAGCGGTTCAGGACCTTATCGGCGACGGCCGAGACGAGTTGCTGCTGGCGCTGCGTCCGGCCGATGTCTCCCAGCGGGTCGGAGTAGCGCATCCGCGCGAACGCAAGCGCCGTGGCGCCGTCCGCCTGGTGACACCCGGCCGCCCAGACCAGGGTGCTACGCGGATCGTTGACATCGGTGTCGTAGCACAGCTCGACCCCGCCTAGGGCGTCCACGACGTCGGACACCCCCAGGAAGCCGACCTCGATGTAGTGGTCGATCGTCAGGCCCGTGAGTTTCTCCACGGTGAGCACGAGCAGTTGCGGGCCGCCAAAGGCGAACGCCGCGTTGATCTTGTTCTTCTTGTGGCCCGGGATTTCCACGTAGGAGTCCCGGGGGATGCTGATGAGCGCCACCGGTCCGCTGACGGGCTGGTGCAGGAGCATGATCGTGTCGGTCCTGGCTCCGACGGTGCCGTCGTTCGCCCAACCCTCGCGCGAGTCCGATCCCACAATGAGGTAGGTGTCACCGGGCGTATCGGGCGCGCCGCTCAGGGCGTCCACGTGCGTGATACGTGAGTCGACCCACAGCCAGAAGGCGCCGAGCGGCACGAGCACGATCAGCGCGAGGGCGATGAGCGCGCGCCGGAACCGGTGCCGCTGCCGCCTGCGGGCCGAGGGTGGCGGCGCGCCGCGGCGTTGCGGAGGCCGAGTCCGCGCGGCCCGGTTTCGCGAGGCGGCCGACGCGGTACGGGGCGCTTCGCCTCGATCCGCGCGCGGGGCCGAGGTGGGTCGCCCCGTGGGGCTCGCGAAACGAGGGGGCTTTGGCGAGACGGGTACGCTCCGAGGGTCCGTCGCCCGGGGGCGAGGATGACTCGGCGGGATCGACGGGGGCCTTGGGCCCCGCGCTTCGGGTAGCCAATCCGCGTCGTCCCGACCGGGGCCGGCGCCGTCTGAAGTCACGGAGCGAATCTAACCCCGCCGCGGGCGCCCGCCCGTCATTCGCGCGCCGGAGTTTGCCCGTGGTCTGCGGAGCGGAGCGCCGAGGGGTGGGAGCGCGTGCGGCGCCGGTACCTACGAGGACTGCCCGAGGGTCCGGCCAGTTCCCTTGCGCGAAGCGCAGAGACCAAGAGCGCAACAAGCAGGAACCAACCACCCTCGACCAGCATTCGGGACTCCGTCAACGCCTCCACGAACAGCGCTGCGGCCATCAAGGCCCAGCCGAGGGGAAGGTTCGTGCTCCGGGGCGTTGAGGCCTCGACCAGGAGCCACGCGCTACCAGCCATTTGGACGACGAGGGCGACGAGGAGCGCCAGCCCAATGACGCCCATCTGCAGCCAGGAGTCGAGGAAGGCGTTATGCGCGTGGGAGGCAAAGACCCCGGCCTTCCCAATGATGCCGGAGTACGGCTGTTCCCACAC
This sequence comes from Demequinaceae bacterium, assembly GCA_017882825.1. Lineage (GTDB taxonomy): Bacteria > Actinomycetota > Actinomycetes > Actinomycetales > Demequinaceae > JAFGBM01. Next base: position 15,429 of record JADGOS010000024.1, read on the forward strand.
GGGCCAGTAGCCCACGAATCCCCACCCCTGGGGGCGTCGTTCGGCCGCGTCTAGGACCGCACCCCAGATGGTGGTGCGGTGCGAAGCCTCGACCGAGCGCCCCAGCAACCCAAACACGAGCCACCGAAACCTCATGGTGATCACGACAGTGAGTGCCGTGCCGACCAGGAGGGCGACCGAGACCAGCCTCTTGAGGCGCGTCGGCGCTACTCGGACCCCGAACGCCGCGAGCGTCAACACTCCGACGTACAGCGCTGCGGCGGTCACGGTGGCCGAACGGGTCACGAGCATCACCCCGATTGCGACGACGAGCGTCGCGACCGCGTCGCTACGCCGAACACGCCCTTCCCACCACACGATCAGCGCGGAAATGGCCGCGAACAGCGCGATCGCCGCGGTGGGATTCCTGTTTCCCACGAACCCCTGGATGGGGCCTCCGCGGAGAAGGAGGTCCTCGGACCATGGAACCGACGAAACGGCCGCGACGTTGGGCGCGAGCCGAGCGAGATCGCTGGACACGGGAAGGATCGGGTGGCCGACGACGAAGGTGACGACCAGCTCGAAGAGCACGGCGCCAAAGAGGCTCACTTGGAGGCCCCGATACAGCGACGCCATGAACCCCACGTCGCTCATCCCGTTGACGATGCTTAGCGCAACATACGTCGTGGCGATCATGACGAGCACCGCCAGAGCCGTGACGGGACGCGTCGCGGACCACGCAATGCCCACCGCGGCGACCGCAACATAGGCGGCGAGCAAGGGTGGCACCCGGAGATTCCTCCGCGACGGGGGAAAGCAGGCGGCGACGGCGAGGACGATCGCTACACACAGGACGGCGTACAGCCTCAGGCCCAACAAGTAGCGGAAGCCCTGCCCCGAGAGGAGCAAGACGACCGTCGCCACCGCGACGCAGGCGCGGGCGCTGTCGGAAACGCGGGACTGTAGTGCCGCGACCGACCTTCGCGTCAGCACGGGATGACTCACTCCTCACGGGGTACAGGGCCTGCGTCGAACGCAGGCGACGCGAGCAACCTCCGGTCGCGAGACGCCCCCCTGGGGGAACACCGTGCCCATATGGTACCGCCAGCGCCGCCGGGGATGCGCTCCGGGGCGGACTAGAGGTCGATGGGATGAACGAACAAGCCCGAACGCAACTTGGGCTCAAACCATGTTGACTTGGGCGGCATGACCTCGCCGCGATCGGCCACGTCCATAACCTCCAGCGGCGAGGTGGGATGCAGCGTGAATGCTGCGGCGAAGGAGCCGGAGTCGACCAGCCGCACAAGTTCCGCCGTGCCGCGGATGCCGCCGACGAACCCGATTCGCCGATCGGTTCGAGGGTCCTCGATCCCGAGGAGCGGCGCGAGCACGTGGCGTTGCAGGAGCGACACGTCCAGGCGAGCGATCGGATCGGACTCGTCCACGATCTGGGCGTGGGCCGTCAGCAGGAACCAGGCGCCGCCCGTGTACATGCCGAACTCGTGAAGCGCCGGGGTCGGCGTGCCGGACGACGGGCGGGCGTCAAAGCGCTGAATGTCAAAGCTGGCGGCCAATGCCTCGAGGAAGGACTCGACGCTGTGTTCGCCGAGGTCGCGCACCACCCGGTTGTAGGCCATGACCGTCAGCTGGTCCGCGGGGAAGGCGACGACGGGGAAGAACCCGGCCTCCTCCTCGTCCCGCTCGGCGGCGACCCGGGCCGCGGCGGCGCTGCGATGGTGCCCGTCGGCGACGTAGAGCGTCGGGACCTGCGCGAAGGCCGCCTCCAGCGCGCCCTGCGTCGCGGCGTCCCCCACCGTCCAGAACGTGTGAGCGACGCCGTCTTCGGTGGTGAAGTCGTACTCCGGCTCACCGACCGTGACGCGCGCGACCGCGTCCGCGATGGCCCCCGCGCCCGGGGCGTCGGGGCGGTACATGAGGAAGACGGGCTCGTCGTGGGCCCCCAGGCCCTCGATGTGCCGGGTGCGGTCGTCTTCCTTGTCGGGGCGGGTGTGCTCGTGGACGGCGATCACGCCGCGCCGGTACTCCTCGACGCTCGCGCAACCCACCACGCCGGTCTGGGAGGAGGTGCCCATCCTCTGGCGGTAGACGAAGAGCCCCGGCTCTTCGTCGCGCACGAGCGTCCCGCGTCGCACGAAGTCCTCGAGGGTCGCGCGCCCAAGCCGGTGGACGTCCTCGGGGCCAGCCGTGGCGTCCGGGCCCAGATTCGTCTGCGGGAGGGAGATCCGGAGGAAGCTCTCGGGGTTGTCCGCCGCGAGGGCCCTCGCCTCGTCCGTGCTCACCACGTCGTACGGGGGCGCGGCTACCCGTCCGGCGAGTTCGCGGGGCGGGCGCAGGGCGGCGAAGCGTCGAATCGTGGCCACGCGCCAATCCTTCCATGCTCGGCCGACGAGTCGGCACGGTGCCAAGACGGCAGGGCGCGACGTCGGCACGACGGTATGACGGCGGCAGAGATTCAGTAGGACGCTGTCACGATCGCCCGGATGTCGTCGAGGGCTTCCTCGAGCACGTGGAGCGGCGTGCGGTACGAGAGTCCGGAGACGCTGACGGCACCCTCGCCGTACGGATCGCCCACACGAATGGCGACACAGTTGACCCCGGCCTCGTTCTCCTGGTCGTCGACGGCGTAGCCGAGCGCGCGGGCGCGGGCGACCTCGGCGACGAAGGCGCCATCGTCGGTCAGCGTTCGCGGGGTGCGGGGCGCCAAGGGGTGCAGTCGCGCCCAGGCCGCGACGGCGGCGTCGTCGGTCAACAGGTGTGCGAGCAACACCTTGCCGACCGCCGTCGCGCGGGCCGGATTCCGGCCGCCGATCGTGGAGGTGAGCCGGACCGCCCCGACGGGGGGATCGACCTTGGCTCGGTAGACCACCTCGGCCCCGTCGAGGATGGCGTAGTGCGCCGTCTCTCCGAAACGGTCCGCGAGGGCGCGGAGCGCCGGAACGATGCGCACTGCCTCGGGACGCGCGTCCTGGTAGGCGAAGGCGAGGCGCACGAACTCGTCGCCGAGCGCATACCGGCCGGCACCCTCCCTGGTGGCGAGCCTCGCGCGCGTCAGGGCCGCGAGCGCGCGATGCACCGTCGACTTGGGGCTCGCGACGGCGCGCGCAAGCTCGTCCAGGCTGGCTCCACCCGGCCGGTTCGCAAGTTCGATCAGCAGCGCCAGGACGCGATCCGAACCGACAAGGCGTTCGGCGGGCTCCGATTGAGGAGAAAGTTGCGATGCCAACGTCGTCTTCTCCGATCCGCCGAGCGAGGGGGCTAGAGCGCTAGAGGGTTAGACCCCAGGATGCCACCCGCGCGCGCGGAATTCCACTAATCCGAATGCGCTTCGCCTAGGCGGAATGCTTCTAGAATGGGTCCCTCACTCGTCAACGAGACCCCGGGGATGCACATGCGCGCATTCGTCATCACGGCCCCCAAGACCGGCGAGGTCCTCGAGGTCCCAGAGCCTTCGCCCGATCCCGGCCAGGTCATCGTCGAGGTCGAGCGCGTCGGGGTCTGCGGCACCGACGCCGAGTTCTTCTCCGGCGCGATGACTTACCTCGACTCTGGCGACGCCGAGTACCCGATCCGCATCGGCCACGAGTGGTGCGGCGTCGTCGTCGAGGTCGGCGACGGCGTCGAGGCGACGTGGCGCGGACGGCGCGTCACGGGAGACACCATGCTCGGGTGCGGCTCCTGCCAGCGTTGCCGTACCGGCCGGCAGCACCTCTGCGACGACCGATACGAGATCGGGGTCCGGCACGGCTGGCCCGGCGCGCTCGCCGAGCGCCTCCCCGTCCCCGTGAGCGCGCTCATTCATCTTCCCGACGCCGTGGATCCCACGCTCGGCGCGCTCGTCGAGCCGGGGGGCAACTCCGTGCGATCCGTGCGCGGCGCGAGCCTGCGACCCGGCGCGCCCGTGCTGATCATCGGGGCGGGAACCATTGGGCTCCTGTGCGCCCAAATCGCCGAGGCCAAGGGCGCCGAGGTCCACCTGATCGGGCGGTC
>JADGOS010000025.1 GCA_017882825.1 Demequinaceae bacterium
CTCGCGCTCTCCCTCGTCGGGTGGGCCATCGTCCACCTCGCGACGCCATCGGCGATGACCGCATGGGAAGACCGGGTCAACCAGTGGTTCGTCGCGCACCGGACACCACGCCTGGACGCGCTGAGTCACGTCGGCGATTACCTCGCCAACACAGTGACGTGCATTGCACTGCTCATAGTGATGGTTGTGGTGCTGCGCGTGTGGCTCGGACGGTGGCGCGAGTCGGTGGTGTTGTTTGCGGCGCTGGTCGGCGAACTGGCCATATTCCTCGCGGTCTCAGCAATCGTGAACCGGCCACGGCCCGACGTCCCGCAGCTCGACGTGGCGCCGCCGACTTCCAGTTTCCCGTCCGGGCACGTGGGAGCCGCCGTCGCCCTGTACGGGTGCCTCGCCATCATCGTGGTGCGCCAACTCCGGCCGAAATGGTTCGCCGTGACACTCACAACGATGCTGTGCCTGCTGCCGGTGGTCGTTGGCCTGGCGCGCATGTACCGCGGAATGCATCACCCGACCGATGTCCTGGCCGGGGTGGTCTGCGGGGGCCTCTGGCTCGTACTCGTCCTGACCGTCCTCCTTCCCGCGCGACCCGACACCGCAAACCTTGATGTGGGAGGTGGGGGGAAAGGGGACGCCGAACGGCCTTCCCGATGAGATACCGGGTCAAGTTCAAGTGGTGGGCGATACTGGGATCGAACCAGTGACCTCTTCCGTGTCAGGGAAGCGCGCTACCGCTGCGCCAATCGCCCGCTGCTACCAATCCGCTCCGAGGTGGAGACGGGATTCGAACCCGTGTAGACGGCTTTGCAGGCCGCTGCCTAGCCACTCGGCCACTCCACCGCGAGCCGTGAGTTCTGCCGGCCCTTCGAGCGGACGACGGGATTCGAACCCGCGACCCTCACCTTGGCAAGGTGATGCTCTACCAACTGAGCCACGTCCGCACTTCGCATGTGACTGCGCCGTATGACAATAGCCCAGAACGAGTGGCCAAGCCAACTCCGTGTGGGCGGGCCGACCGGCGGGTCGGCGAGGGGCCGTAGCGTGGTCCACAGAGCGACGGGAGGCGCGGTGGTGAGTGACGGGAGCGCCCAGTTTCGTCGCCTCGCGCGCCGCGGCCATGGCCATCTCGTCCGCGACGCGGGGCGTGCAGCAGGTGACGATCCTCGACGGCGTCGACGTGGTACCCGGCGCGCTTCTCGGCAGGCTCAAGGTTCTGTGGGAGCAGCGGGCGGACGCCGACCCGGATCCCGCCCCGGCCTCCGCCTGACGCGCGGTAGTATGGCTGGCCGACGGGCGATTGGCGCAGGGGTAGCGCGCTTCCTTCACACGGAAGAGGTCACTGGTTCGATCCCAGTATCGCCCACCACGCGCCGCGACCCGCCCTCCGGAGACCCCCGCGTGCTATCTTGGTAATTGGCTAACGAATAGTTTGCCATCACATGACGCGCAACGTCCTTCATCGGACCACCCGATGGGCGACCTTCACACGTAAGTCCCAATGGTCGTTGCCGCGCCGCTCGTTTGCTCAGCATCCCTCGGCGAGAGCGTCCAGACCCCGCCCGCGAGCCCGTGATGCGGGGCGTCTAGGCACCCTCAATCCAAGGAGCGCACCAACATGGCATATACCAGCCACAATCGCCAACTCGGCGTCATCGGCGGGGTCCTGATCGCCCTCGCCGCTCTCATGACCGGGTCGGGATTCAGCATCTCGACCTCCGGCCTCAAAGCGCCCGCGACGCTCGTCCTGTTTGCGGCGGGCATCGGCGTGATCGTCTTCCTTCTCATGGGGAAGCTCAATTGGGCCGTGTACGCGGCGATCGCCGCGGCGACGCTCGCTCTCATCGAAATCCTCGGGTTGGTCATGGTGGACGGCGCGGAGATCACCCTGCGGCTCGTCATCCTGGTGGTGGGCGTGATCCTCGCGCTTCTCGCCACAACGTGGAACCACAGGCGCTAGCCGGCGTCTCGCGCCTGACCGCGCAGCGTTTGGAGAGGCGGGCCACGCACTCGTGTGAGGCCCGCCTCCGCACTTCGTCCGTAGCGGCGGCGATCGAATCCGCAAGCCCAAACCGCAGTTGATGCCCCGCGATGGGGCGAAGGAGATGGTGAGAGACATGACCACACCCACGAGTGACGACCTCGGCCTCGCGGTTGAGCGGGCGAGGACCACGGCGGACGCGGCGAAGGTTGCCGCGAAGGCGTCGCGCGATCAGGCGAAGGGCGTAAGCAAAGAGGCCCGCAAATCGAGGCGCGTCGCCTCCAAGGCGAGGCGCGCGGCGCGAAAGGCCAAGCGCGCGTCGCGCAAGGCGGGCCGCGAGGTCAAGAACGCCGAGAAGGCCGTGAAGGAGCGGGCCAAGCGCACGGAGGAGGCAGTCAAGGCGGCCGCGGCGGCCGCGGCGGCCGCGCGCGACAACGCGGCTTAGCGCCGTGGCCCCGGCCGCGCCAACCACGCACCCCGAGTCTCGGTAGCATCATGGGGGCAGGCGAGACACCGAGGAGCAGACGTGGCGACCATCAACGTGACCGTGGACGGCGACGAGCGGAAGCTTGACGCGGGCACGACGGGCGCCGACGTCTACGCCGACCGCAAGGACGTCGTCGTGATGCGCGTTGCAGGCGAACTGCGAGACCTCGCCCGCGGGCTCGCGAACGGAGACGCGGTCGAGGGCGTCACGATCGGTAGCCCCGACGGGCTCGCCGTGCTGCGCCACTCGTGCGCCCACGTGCTCGCCCAGGCCGTCCAGCAGATCAACCCGAAGGCGAAACTCGGCATCGGCCCGCCCATCGAGAACGGCTTCTTCTACGACTTCGACGTCGCCGAGCCCTTCACCCCCGAGTCCCTCAAGGAACTTGAGAAGGCGATGCAGCGGATCGTCAACGAGACCCAGTCGTTCCGCCGCCGCGTCGTCACCGACGCCGAGGCGATCGCCGAGCTCGCGCACGAGCCGTACAAGGTGGAGCTCGTCGGCCTGAAATCCCACGCGGGCGACGCCGAGGCCTCCGGTGCCGAGGGCGCGTCCGTGGAGGTCGGCGCGGGCGAACTCACCATTTACGAGAACGTCCGCAAGGACGGCACCGTCGCGTGGAAAGACCTCTGCCGCGGCCCGCACCTCCCGACCACCAAAGTCCTGACGAACGGCTGGTCGCTGACCAAGACGTCGTCCGCCTACTGGCGGGGGAGTGAGAAGAACGCCCCGCTCCAGCGCGTTTACGGAACCGCCTGGCCCACCAAGGACGAGATGGTCGCCTACAAGGAGCGCCTGGCGGAGGCCGAGCGCCGGGACCACCGCAAGCTCGGCGTGGAACTCGACCTCTTCAGCTTCCCCGACGAGATCGGCTCGGGGCTCGCCGTGTTCCACCCGCGCGGCGGCATCATCCGCCACGAGATGGAGGAGTACTCCCGCCGCCGCCACCTCGAGGAGGGGTACGAGTTCGTCTACTCGCCCCACATCACCAAGGCGAATCTCTTCCAGGTCTCCGGCCACCTCGACTGGTATGCGGACGGCATGTACCCGTCCATGCACATGGACGAGGAGGTGGACGCCGAGGGCAACATCACCAAGCAGGGCCAGGACTACTACCTCAAGCCCATGAACTGCCCCTTCCACAACCTGATCTTCCGCTCGCGCGGCCGCTCCTACCGCGAGCTCCCGCTGCGGCTGTTCGAGTTCGGTACGGTCTATCGCAACGAGAAGTCCGGCGTCGTCCACGGCCTCACCCGCGCCCGCGGCTTCACGCAGGACGACGCCCACATCTACTGCACGCGCGACCAGATGGCGGGCGAACTCACCACCACCCTGAACTTCGTCCTCGACCTTCTGAAGGACTACGGCCTCACGGATTTCTTCCTGGAACTCTCCACCAAGAATCCCGAGAAGTTCGTCGGCGACGACGAGGCGTGGGAGGTGGCCACGGCGACGCTCAAGGCGGTCGGCGAGGCATCGGGGCTCGAACTCCGCCCTGATCCGGGCGGCGCCGCGTTCTACGGCCCCAAGCTTTCGGTCCAGACGCGCGACGCGATCGGGCGCTCGTGGCAGATGTCCACCATTCAACTGGACTTCAACCTCCCGGAGCGGTTCGAACTTGAATACACGGCGCCGGACGGATCGCGCCAGCGCCCCGTGATGATTCACCGGGCGCTCTTCGGCTCCATCGAGCGCTTCTTTGCGATCCTGGTGGAGCACTACGCGGGGGCGTTCCCCGCATGGCTAGCGCCCGTCCAGGTGCTCGCGATCCCCGTCGCGGAGCCCTTCAACGACTACCTCGCCGACGTCGTGGCGCGTCTTCGCGACCGCGGCGTCCGGGCGGAGATCGACGCGTCCGACGAGCGCTTCCCCAAGAAGATCCGCACCGCCTCCAAGGAGAAGGTGCCGTTCGTTCTGATCGCAGGCGGCGAGGATGTCGAGGCCGGGGCGGTCTCGTTCCGCTTCCGCGATGGCACCCAGGACAACCAGGTGCCGGTCGATGCAGCGATCGAGCGCATCGTCGCTACCATCGCCTCGCGGGAGCAGGTCTAGCCGTGGGGGATATCGAGGACGCGGAGATGATGGGCGGCGTCGCCGACGGATTCGAGCGGCTGTGGACCCCGCACCGCATGGCGTACATCAAGGGCGCGGAGGACCGCTCCGGCGCCAGGCCCGTCGACGGCTGCCAACTCTGCGCCAAGGACCCCGCCGACGATCGAGCAAACCTCATCCTCGCGCGCGGCGAGCACTGCTACGCGATCCTCAACCTGTTCCCGTACAACCCCGGGCACCTCATGATCTGCCCCTACCGCCACGTCGCCTGGTACACCGACCTCATGGACGCCGAGCGCGACGAAATGGGCGCGATGACCCAGCGTGCCATCGTCGTGCTGCGGCGGGTGAGCGGCGCCAAGGGCTTCAACACCGGTATGAACCAGGGGGCGACGGGCGGTGCGGGGATCGCCGAGCACGTCCACCAGCACGTGGTGCCACGATGGGTGGGCGACTCGAACTTCCTGCCGATTATCGCCAAGACCAAGGCGATGCCCGAACTGCTCGACGACACTTGGCGCCGCGTGAGCGACGCCTGGAGGGTGGCCTGATGCTCGGCTGGCTGCGACCGTTCATGGCGAAGGTGTGGAAGGCCCCCGCGAAGGGCCTGCTTCGCCTGGGCGTCACGCCCAACGCGGTGACCGTCTTCGGAACGGTTGGCGCGGTCGCCGCCGCCCTGTGGTTCTTCCCCAAGGGTGGCTTCAACCTCTTCACGGGAACCATGGTCATCATGGTCTTCGCGTTTACCGACATGCTCGACGGAACCATGGCGCGCCTCAGCGGCAAGGCCTCGCGTTTCGGCGCGTTTCTCGACTCGACGCTTGACCGGGTCGCGGACGCCGCGATCTTCGGCTCGCTGGCGTGGGGCTTCATCGACGTTGACAGGCAGACGGCGCTCGCTGCCTTCGTCTGCCTCGCGGTGGGCTCGTTCGTCCCCTATGCGCGGGCGCGCGCCGAGGGCTTGGGGATCGAGGCGAAGGTTGGGATCGCCGAGCGGGCCGATCGGCTCGTCGTCGGCGGAATCGCGGCGGTGCTCGTGGGCCTCGGCCTTCCGCTCGCGATTCTCACCTACACGCTGTGGGCCCTCGCCCTCGCCGCCGCCATCACGGTCGTCCAGCGTGGCGCCGTCGTCGCCCGCGCGAGCAGAAAGGACCCCACGCTGAGTGGCCCCGTCGCTCAGCGGACGACCACATGAACGGCTTCCCCTCATGAACGGCTCCGCCCGATGAACGGCTTCCTTCTTGCGATGAAGGTGTCGCGCTTCGCGCCGGTGTGGTTCATTCGCCTCGTCGCGGGGTTCGGCTCGTGGATCGCGTGGCTCCGGAGCGCCAAGGGCGTGCGGCGGCTCGAGGACAACCTCCACCGCGTCACCGGCCTTGAGGGCCGCGAACTTCGCAAACTCTCCCGGCGCGGGATGGCCTCGGCGGGTCGCTACTACGCCGAGGTGCTCGAGCTCCCGCGAATGACGGGGGAACAGATTGACGCGCGCATGCGCGTCGTGGGCATGGAGGAGTCCCTCGCGGCGATGGCCGCGAACGGGCGCATCTGCGTCGCGCTCGGGCACTCCGGGAACTGGGACCTCGTGGGCGCGTGGACCTGCCGCAACCTCGGAACGGTTCGCACCGTCGCCGAGGTACTCAAGCCCCGCGAGGTGTTCGACGAGTTCGTGCGCCTGCGCGAGGGCGTCGGCATGACGGTCCTGGGCCTCGAGGGCGGGGGAACATTCCGCCAACTCATGTCCATCGCCACGCGCGAGGGGGGAGTCGTCGCCCTCCTATCCGACCGGGACCTGTCGGGGACGGGCATTCCGGTGGACATGTGGGGCCAGAAGGTGCGCGTCGCCCCCGGCCCCGCTGCCTTCGCCATCGCCACCAAGACTACGCTCGCGGTCCTCTACGCCCGCTACGAACGCATCTACGGCATCCGACGCTGGCGGGCCGGATCGCGCTGGGGGAGCGTCATGGAATTCGGCGGCGTCATCGAGGTACACGCGGGCCCCAAGCCCGAGCAGATCGCGCGCATGTCCCAGGAATGGGCGACGATCTTGGCCGATCGCATCGCCACCTACCCGGAGGACTGGCACATGTTGCAGCGGTTCGGGTGGGTCGAATGAGGATCGGAATCGTCTGCCCCTACGCCCTCGACCGTCCGGGTGGCGTGCAGCTCCACGTCCTCGACCTCGCGAGCGCGCTGACCGACCTCGGACACGAGGTGCGCATCCTCGCGCCGGCCGCGCCGAACTTTCCCCTCCCCGCGAACGTGGACAACGCGGGCAAATCGATCCCTATCCCGTACAACGGCTCGACGGCGCGGTTGCGGTTCGGGTTGGTGACGGCGTGGCGCGTTCGCCGGTGGCTGCGCGACGGCAACTACGACGTGGTCCACGTACACGAGCCAGGGGCGCCCTCGCTGTCGCTCCTTGCCATGTGGGCGCGCCATGGCCCGATGGTCGCGACGTTCCACACCTCCAACGACTCGTCGGCGATCATGCGAATGGCGAAACCCTTCGTCAAGCCGGGAATGGAGGTCCTCGACGCCCGCATCGCCGTCTCGCCGTCGGCCGACCGGACCGTCAAGGACCACTTCCGCCTCGACGCGACTCACATCATCCCCAACGGCGTCGACACGTCCGCGTACGTCGAGGCCCACCCCCGACCCGCGTGGATGGGAACGGCCGATGAGCCGACGGTCGGGATCCTCGGCCGCCTCGACGAGCCGCGCAAGGGGCTCGACGACTTCCTGGAGATGATCCCGCTCGTGCGGGCGGAGGTGCCGGGCGCCAGGTTCCTCGCCGCGGGTCGCTACTCGGCGAGGCTCGCCCACAAGATCCGCGCTGCGGGTGCCGAGGCGATCGGCACGCTCGACGAGTACCAGAAGCAGCGCTTTATGGCATCGGTCGATATCTACTGCGCGCCCAATACCGGGGGTGAGAGCTTCGGCATCGTGCTCGTCGAGGCCATGGCCGCGGGCGCGGCCGTCGTTGCGAGCAACCTCACGGCATTCAGGGACGTGGGCACGGCGCTTGGGCCGGAGCCCTGCATCGCCCTGCACAAGGTCCGCGACCCGGCGGACATGGCACGGACCGTCACCCGCCTGCTGGTGAATCCCGAGGAACGCCACACCCTCGCGCTGCGCGGCCAGGAGACCGCGTCGCACTTCGACTGGACCGAGGTTGCGCCTCGCGTCGAGGCCACCTATCGCGAGGCGATTAGAATGGCCGTTTCGGACTGATCGGCACGGGGGAGGCACCATGGCATCGAAGGACAGCACAAGCGCACCGAAGACCGGCAGCGACCTGGTCAAGCGCGGCATGGCCGAGCAGCTCAAGGGTGGCGTCATTATGGACGTCGTCAACGCCGAGCAGGCCAAGATCGCCGAGGATGCTGGCGCGGTCGCCGTCATGGCCCTTGAGCGGGTCCCCGCCGACATCCGCGCCCAGGGCGGGGTGGCCCGCATGAGCGACCCCGACCTGATCCAGGGGATCGTCGACGCCGTGTCGATCCCCGTGATGGCGAAGGCGCGCATCGGCCACTTCGTCGAGGCGCAGGTGCTTCAGGCACTCGGCGTCGATTACATAGACGAGTCCGAGGTGCTCACGCCCGCCGACTACGCGAACCACATTGACAAGTGGAAGTTCACCGTTCCCTTTGTGTGCGGGGCGACCAACCTGGGCGAGGCGCTCCGCCGCATCACCGAGGGCGCGGCGATGATCCGCTCCAAGGGCGAGGCGGGCACCGGCGATGTCTCCAATGCGACCACCCACATGCGCTCCATCCGGGGAGCGATCCTGAGGCTCACGACCCTGCCGGAGGATGAACTCTACGTCGCGGCCAAGGAGCTTCAGGCCCCGTATGCCCTCGTCAAGGAGGTCGCGCAGAGCGGCAAGCTTCCCGTCGTCATGTTCACCGCGGGTGGCATCGCCACCCCCGCCGACGCCGCGATGATGATGCAACTCGGCGCCGAGGGCGTGTTCGTCGGCTCTGGGATCTTCAAGTCGGGAAACCCCGCCGAGCGCGCCGCCGCGATCGTCAAGGCGACCACGTTCTTCGACGACCCCAAGGTGATCGCGGATGTCTCGCGCGGGCTGGGCGAGGCCATGGTCGGGATCAACGTCGAGGACGTGCCCGAGCCTCACCGGCTCGCCGAGCGCGGCTGGTAGAGCGTGGGCGCCGAGGAGGGGACTCCCCGGGAGGCCGCCCGAGTCCTGGTATTTGACGGATCCGACCGCCTCCTGTTGTTGCGCGGGCACGACCCGGCCTTGCCGGAACGGTCCTGGTGGTTCACGCCGGGCGGCGGCCTTCACGAGGGCGAGACGGCGCGGCAGGCGGCCTCTCGCGAGGCTCGCGAGGAGACGGGCTTCGTCCTGGCGCCCGAGGACCTGGTGGGGCCCGTATGGGAGCGGACGGCGGTATTCGACTTCATGGAGCGGCCCTACGTGCAGCACGAGGAGTTCTTCGTCGCACGGGTGGGCGCGGACTCGCCTCGCGAGGACGTGGCCTGGACGGCCATCGAGCACGAGACCCTCGAGGCGACCGCCTGGTTGAGCGTCGAGGAGATCGTTGGCGCGGAGATCGAGGTCTTCCCGACCATGCTCGGCGACGCGCTCCGGACGGTGCTCCCATGGGACGGCGTGCTCCAGCACCTGGGAACGGAGGACGCGTGAGCGGCCCCCGGCTCCGCGTGGGCGTGCTCGCCCTCCAGGGCGACGTGCGCGAGCACCTTGCCGTGCTCGACGCGTGCGGCGTCGAGGGATTCGGGGTGCGCCGCGAGCGTGAACTCGCGTCGGTCGAAGCCCTCGTTATCCCCGGGGGAGAGTCCACGACGATCGACAAGTTGCTCAGGGCGTTCGGGCTGTTCGAACCCCTGCGCGAGCGGCTGCGCGCTGGGATGCCCGCGCTCGGGACGTGCGCGGGAATGATCCTCCTCGCGGACTCCATCGTCGACGGCACCTCGGACCAGCAGACCCTGGGCGGCATCCCCATGACGGTGAGGCGCAACGCCTTCGGGCGCCAGGTCGATTCGTCCGAGGCTGAGATCGTGTGGCGCCCGGACGGGACCCTCATGCACGCCACCTTCATCCGCGCCCCGTGGGTGGAAGCGCTCGACCCCGCCGTCGAGGTCCTCGCCCAGGACGATCACCACGAGGGGCGGGTCGTCGCCGTGCGCTATGGCGCGCTGGTCGCGACCGCCTTCCACCCGGAGTTGACGGGGGAGACCAGGGTTCACCGGCTTCTCATCGAGATCGCGCGCGCCGCGACCTAGAGGACCCTCCGCGCTCGCCGCCCCGTCCCCACCGAACCCGCGGTGCGGGATCATGGGTTCATGAAGCTCTACTCGGACTACGGCGCCCAGCGCGCCCGCCAGATCACCTTTGACCTCTTCGCCGCGCTCAACATCGGGCTGTGGGCGTGGCTCGGATGGTGGCTCTACTCCCTCGTCATGCGCCTGCAAGCCTTCGGAAGGGAGATGGAGCAGGCCGGCGCGGGCTTCCGGGGGACGATGACCAACATCGGCGACGACCTCGGGGGAATCTGGCTGATCGGCGGCAGCATTCGCTCCCCGTTCGACCAGGCGAGTCGCGCCGGCGCCGCCCTTGAGTCTGCGGGCCAGTCGCAGCAGGAGGCCGTCCACAACCTCGCCCTCGGCCTCGGAATCGGCATCGCCGTTCTCCCGGTCCTCACCATCCTGATCTTCTGGCTCGTCCCGCGCATCCGATTCGCCCTCAAGGCGTCCAAGGCGAAGGCGATGCTCGCGCACGAGAACAGCAGGGACCTCCTGGCCCTCCGGGCGCTGTGCGGCCAGAAGCTCTCGGCGCTCGCGAAGATCGACGACGACCCAGCGGGGGCCTGGAGGCGCGAGGACGAGAGAGTGTTGCGGGCCCTCGCGAGCCTGGAGCTCAAGTCCGCGGGCGTGAGGCTCGCGTAGCACACGCCCCGGCGGCTGACGCCGGTGGGGCGCACGCGCCCTACCCTAGAATGAGCGGATCAGCGGGCGTCCCGAGCGGCGCGGAAGAAGCGAGGCGCATCGTGTCAGGTCACTCCAAGTGGGCCACGACCAAGCACAAGAAGGCCGTGGTGGACGCCAGGCGGGGGAAGCTCTTCGCGAAGCTGGTCAAGAACATCGAGGTGGCCGCCCGCATGGGTGGCGGGGACCTCGCCGGAAACCCGACGCTGTTCGATGCCGTGCAGAAGGCCAAGAAGACCTCGGTCCCGAACGACAACATCGATCGCGCGGTCAAGCGCGGCTCCGGCCTGGAATCGGGTGGCGCCGACTACGAGACGATCATGTACGAGGGCTACGGCCCCGGCGGCGTCGCGATCCTCATCGAGTGCCTCACGGACAACCGCAACCGTGCGGCGATGGAGGTTCGCACCGCGCTCACCCGCAACAACGGCACCCTCGCCGATCCCGGCTCCGTGAGTTACCTCTTTTCCCGGAAGGGCCAGGTGATCGTTCCCAAGGAGACCGGGGTCTCGGAGGATCGCCTGCTCGAGGCGACGCTCGACGCCGGCGCCGAGGAGATCAACGACCTGGGGGACGTCTTCGAGGTCCTCTCGGAACCCGCCGACGTTGTCAGGGTCCGCGAGGCCGTTCAGGTGGCGGGAATGGACTACGAGAGCGCCGAGGCGTCCTTCGTTCCCTCCATGCAGGTGGAGGTCGACGTTGACGTCGCCCGCAAGATGCTCCGGCTCATCGACGCGCTCGAGGACAGCGACGACGTGCAGAACGTCTTCGCCAACTTCGACGCGTCCGACGAGGTCATGGCGGCGGCGGCAGAGTAGCCGTGCGCATCCTCGGCGTCGACCCTGGCCTCACTCGGTGCGGCCTCGGCGTAATCGAGGCGGGCGCCTCGCGGAGCGTCGCGCTCGTGGAGGTCGTCGTCGCGACGTCCGAGCCGGGCGACGAGGTTCCCCGCAGGCTCGCGGTCATCGCCTCCGCGCTGGAGGCGGTGCTCGACAAGCATCGCCCCGAGGCGATCGCGATCGAGCGGGTCTTCGCGCAACTCAACGTCCGTACGGTCATGGGCACCGCCCAGGTCTCGGGAATCGTGATGCTCGCCGCCGAGCGTCGCGGCATTCCCGTGGCGCTCTACACGCCGTCCGAGGTCAAGGCGGCGATCACGGGAAGCGGAAGGGCGGCGAAGCCCCAGGTGGGGCAGATGGTGCGGCGGCTCCTCGGGGAGGGCGTCCCGAGCGGACCGGCCGACGCGGCCGACGCTCTCGCCATCGCCATCTGCCACGCGTGGCGCGGGGCCGTCGCGGGCGCGCGCGCCGAGGAGGGCATCGCGACGCCAGCCCAGGCCCGCTGGGCAGACGCGGAACGCGCGGCGCGTCGCACGAGGAGCAAGCCTCCCGTGCCGTAGCGTTGTTCGCACATACGTTCGAGCCGCGCGGGAGGATCGTTGATCGCACAACTTGCGGGGACCGTTCTCGCGGTGGACGCGTCGTCCCTCGTTATCGACGTCGGCGGCGTCGGGCTTCACGTGCTCTCGACCCCGGGGACGCTTGCTGGCGCCAGGGCGGGGCAGGCGATCCGGGTGTGGACGCACCTCGTCGTGCGCGAGGAGAGCCTGACGCTCTTCGGGTTCGCGTCGAAGGAGGAGCGGGACACCTTCGTTGCGCTCCAGGGGGTGAGCGGGGTCGGGCCTCGTCTCGCGCTCGCGATGCTCGCCGTTCACGCGCCCCGCACCCTCGCGGCCGCGGTCGCGACGGGGGACAGGGGCGCCCTCGAGCGCGTCCCCGGGATCGGCGCCAAGGTCGCCGCACGCCTCTTGCTTGAGCTCGGAGGCAAGCTCGCGCTCCCGGACGCCGATGGCGTCGTCGCCGCGGGCGACGGGCGCGACCAGGTGGTCGAGGCGCTCATAGGCCTCGGATGGAACGCCAAGGGCGCGCGCGCGGCGGTCGACGCGGTTGCCCACGGCCCGATCGAGGACTCCGAGGTGCCGACCGTCCTTCGGGCGGCCCTCCAGCGCCTGGGAGGAACCCATGGATGAGCCGGTCGTCGATCTCGAGACCATCGTCGCCCTGGAACGTGCGGTCGCGCCGGAGCGGGCGGTCGACCTCGACGCGGACGCGATCGAGCGCTCGAACGAGGCCGCGCTCCGCCCGTCGTCGCTCGACGAGTTCGTGGGCCAGCGCGTCGTGCGCGACCAGCTCGGGCTCGTCCTCAAGGCGGCGAGGGGCCGCGGCGCCCCGGCCGACCACGCGCTCCTCTCCGGCCCCCCGGGGCTCGGCAAGACGACCCTCGCGATGATCGTCGCGGGCGAGATGGGCGCGACGCTCCGCGTCACCTCCGGGCCCGCCATCCAGCACGCGGGCGACCTCGCGGCGATCCTTTCCTCGCTCGCCGAGGGCGAGGTGCTCTTCATCGACGAGATCCATCGCCTCGCGCGGCCGGCGGAGGAGATGCTCTACCTCGCCATGGAGGACTTCAGGGTGGACGTGGTGGTCGGCAAGGGAGCCGGGGCCTCGTCGATCCCGCTCAGCCTTCCCCGGTTCACCGTCGTCGGGGCGACAACGCGGGCGGGGCTGTTGCCCGCCCCGCTCCGCGATCGCTTCGGCTTCACGGCCCACCTCGACTTCTACTCCGACGACGAACTCCGACGCATCATCGAACGGGCAGCGGGGCTCCTCGGCTTCCCCGTGGACGCCGACGCGGCGAGCGAGATCGCCGGACGTTCGCGCGGCACCCCGCGCATCGCCAACCGGCTCCTCAGGCGCGTGCGCGACTGGGCCGAGGTCCACGGCGACGGAAGGGGAAGCCTCGCCGCCGCCCGCGAGGCCCTCGCCGTGTACGAGGTGGACGAGCGTGGCCTCGACCGGCTCGACCGCGCGGTCCTCGGAGCGCTGTGCACCCGCTTCGGCGGCGGGCCCGTGGGCCTGTCAACCCTCGCCGTCGCGGTGGGGGAGGAGACGGAGACCGTCGAGACTGTCGCGGAGCCGTTCCTCGTGAGGGAGGGGCTGATGAGCCGGACCCCGCGGGGCCGGATCGCGACCCCCGCGGCCTGGGAGCACCTCGGCCTCGACGTTCCCCGAGAGGGCGTTTTGGGCTTCGGGGGGTCGCGCCTCTTCGGCTAGTTGGGCGTGCGCGGGCGGGCCGGTTCGACGCAGGTCGCGGGAACCGCCTAGAATCGGCTGGGCTCTCCCGAGCCGCACCCGAGCCGAAGGACTACCGTGTCGACCGTCACCAAAGCCGCGCGCAACTCGCTGCTGTGGCTACTTACGATCATCGTCGCCCTCGGAGGCGGGATCGTGTACGAGGCGCTCACGCACCCGACACCGGCTGTGACGCCGACGCCGGCTGTGACGCCGACCCCGGCTGTGACGCCGACACCGGCTGCGACGCCGACACCGGCTGCGACGCCGACACCGGCTGCGACGCCGACACCGGCTGCGACGCCGACACCGGCTGCGACGACCCAGGCTGGGACGACCCAGAGCCCGTGGCTCCCCAAACTCGGCCTCGACCTCGCGGGCGGCGAGGTCATCATCCTCCAGGCGAAGACGCTGGACGGATCTGCGGTGTCGGCCGACGCCCTGAAGCAATCCGTCGACATCATTCGTCGCCGCGTCGACGCCACCGGCACCTCCGAGGCGCTCATCACCACGGAGAACCCGGACCACATCATCGTGTCGCTCCCTGGCTCGCCCGACCCCGCTACCGAGAAACTCGTCAAGCAGTCGGCTCAGATGCAGTTCCGGCCCGTCCTCTTCGTCGACACCGGGGAGAATAAGACCTTCCCCACCCTGACGGAGGACCACCCCGAGTTCGCGGGCACGGACTCGTCGTACTCGTGGATCACCGACGCGGTGAAGGCGCAGTTCCTCGCCCTCGACTGCACGCTCCCCGCGAACCTCAATGGTGGCAACCCCGGCGACGCCGCGGCGGCCTTCGTGACGTGTGGAACCGACACCCCCTTCGGTGCCCGCTATATCCTCGGCCCCGTGGAGTTGAAGGGGCAGGATATCTCGAACGCCACGGCTGGGCCTGCATACAACTCGACCGGGAGCGTCATCCCAAACTCGTACCAGGTCAACCTGAGCTTCACGAACGACGGCACGACGAAATTCGGCGACGTGACCAAGCGCCTCGCCCCGCTCTACAGCGCGACCGCGCGCAACGACCGCAACCGGTTCGGGATCGTTCTCGACGGGCTGGTGATCTCCGCGCCCAACACTCTCAGCGCGATCGTTGGGGGAAAGGCGGAGATCTCGGGGAGCTTCACCACGCTTGCCCCGGCACAGAGCCTCGCGAGCCAGATCAAGTTCGGCGCCCTCCCGCTTACCCTCACCACGCTCAGCCAAGCCAAGACCACGCCGACGCTAGGTGCAGCTCAACTCCAGGGCGGCCTAATCGCCGGGGGAATCGGCCTCATCCTCGTCGTCCTCTACTCGCTGATCCAATATCGGGCGCTCGGATTCGTCACGGTCGCCTCTCTCGTGATCGCGGGAACGGTGACCTTCGCCTCCATCGACTACCTTTCCGGCCTGATCGGCTACCGCCTGAGCCTTGCCGGCGTCGCTGGCATCATCGTCTCGATCGGCGTCACGGCGGACTCCTTCATCGTCTACTTCGAGAGAGTCAGGGACGAACTACGAGACGGGAGAACTCTGCCCGCCGCCGTCGAACATGGCTGGGGCCGCGCGCGCCGCACCATCCTGGCGTCCGACTCCGTGAGCTTCCTGGCGGCGCTGGTGCTCTACATGACCGCCGTCGGCAACGTGAAGGGCTTCGCGTTCACGCTCGGGCTCACGACCATCGTCGACCTTGTGGTCGTCATGCTCTTCACTCACCCGACGCTTGGGATCCTGGCCCGGACCAAGTTCTTCGGACAGGGACACGTCCTGTCAGGGCTTGATCCACGGCAACTCGGTCGTGACTCGTTCTACAAGGGGAGGGGCAGGGTGGCCGTGGCCGAGATGACGCTTGCCGAACGCAAGGCCGCTGGCCAGTCCGCCGCGCCCGCAGTTCAGAAGGGACAGAGCTGATGGCTCTCAACCTCGCAGTGTGGGGGAACGACCTCCACTCAGGGAAGAAGTCCTACCCGATCATCATGCAGCGCAGGCGCTGGTTCGTCATCTCGGGCCTGCTGATGGCACTGTCGATCGGGCTCCTGTTCGGGCGCGGCATCAACCCCGGGATCGACTTCCGCGGTGGATCGCAATTCGACGTGAGCGGCGTCTCCAACCCCGACATCCAGATCGCGAAGGACGCCGTCGCGACCGTCGACCCGCTCGCGGCCCCCGTCCCCACCGTGCTCACGGGCCTCGACGGCTCGAAGACGATTCAAGTGCAGTTGGAGAGCCTCGACGACGCGACGGCCGCGAAAGTGGGCACCGCGCTCGCGACGGCCTACGGAGTCGACCCCCTCACGGCGGTGTCAACGAGCATCGTCGGCCCCTCATGGGGCCACGACGTCAGCTCGAAGGCGCTGAAGGCGCTGATCATCTTCCTCGTGCTGGTCACCGCCGTCATGGCGGTGTATTTCCGAGCCTGGCGCATGGCCGTCGCGGCCCTGATCGCCCTCTTCCACGACCTCCTCTTCACGGTCGGGGTATACGCGGGCATCGGCTTTGTCGTGACGCCTGCGACCGTGATCGGGTTCCTGACGATTCTCGGATTCTCCCTCTACGACACCGTCGTGGTGTTCGACAAAGTGAGAGAGAACACGGCGGAGTTCGCCTCCCAGAAGCGATACACGTATGCGGAGCTGGCCAACCTCGCGGTCAACCAGACCCTCGTGCGCTCGATCAACACCTCGGTCGTCGCCCTCCTTCCGGTCGTCTCGATTCTCTTCATCGGAAGGTTCTTCGGCGCGGGAACCCTCAAGGACATCTCCCTCGCGCTCTTCGTCGGGCTCGCCGTGGGAACGTACTCGTCGATCTTCGTCGCGACGCCGTTCGTGGTTGCCCTCCGCGGCGCCGAGCCCGCGGTGAAGAAGCACACCCAGGAGGTTCTCGCGCTGCGGGCGGCGCAGGGGATCGATCCCTCGACGCCCACGCCCGTCGTGACCATCTCGCCCGGCGAGCACCGGGGCATTCAGGCGCAGCCCCGGAGCAAGCGGCGGTCGTAAACTAGGACGACCGATCGTGGAGGAGGCGCCGTGACCGACACGCAAGCCCCCTCCACGTCCGCCGGTCCCCGCGGGTTCCTCCGGCGCTCCAAGCCGCCCACGGGCGAACTGGACGGCGTCCTCGAGGCGTTCCGGCACATGTACCCGAAGGCGAAGACGACGCTGATTGAGCGCGCCTACGAGGTCGCCAAGCGTCAGCACGAGGGTCAGCGGCGCCTGAGCGGCGATGAATACATCACCCATCCGGTCGCGGTGGCCCTCATCGTCGCCGAGTTGGGGCTTCCGGAGAACGTCATCGCCGCGGCGCTACTTCACGACACCGTCGAAGACACCGGCTTCACCGTGGACCAGTTGCGGCTCGAGTTCGGCGACGAGATTGCGATGATGGTCGACGGGGTCACCAAGTTCGACAAGCTCGCCTACGGCGACGCGGCGCAGGCGGAGACCGTCCGCAAGATGGTGATCGCGATGGCGAAAGACATCCGCGTCCTGTTGCTCAAACTGGCCGACCGTCTCCACAACGCCCGCACGTGGCAGCACGTCGCGCCCGAGACGGCGCGCCGCAAGGCGCAGGAGACGCTCGAGATCTATGCGCCCCTCGCGCACCGCATGGGCCTCAACACCATGAAGTGGGAGCTCGAGGATCTCAGTTTCTCGACCCTGTACCCCAAGATCTACCAGGAGATCGTTGATGTGGTCGCCGAGCGGGCGCCCGAACGGGAGAAGTACCTTGCGGTGGTCCGCGGGGAGGTCGAGGCGGCGCTGAACGAGATGAAGATCAAGGCGACGATCAGCGGGCGGCCGAAGCATTACTACTCGGTGTACCAGAAGATGATCGTCCGCGGCCGCGACCTCAGCGACATCTACGACCTGGTGGGGATCCGCATCCTGGTGGAGAGCGTCCGGGACTGCTACGCCGTCCTGGGAACCCTCCACGCCCGCTACCAGCCGATTCCCGGGCGTTTCAAGGACTACATCGCGACCCCCAAGTTCAACCTGTACCAGTCCCTTCACACCACCGTGATTGGTCCCACGGGCAAGCCGGTCGAGATGCAGATCCGCACCTACGACATGCACAGGATGGCCGAGTACGGCCTGGCCGCGCACTGGCGGTACAAGCAGTCGGACAAGGGCCCCAAGGCTCCGGTCGAGGGCGCGGCGGAGATGGGGTGGCTGAGGCAGATCGCTGACTGGCAGCAGGAGACGGCCGACCCGAGCGACTTCCTAGATGCCCTCCGCGGCGAAATCGGGCCCGCGGAGGTCTACGCCTTCACGCCGGGGGGCAAGCTCCTCGCCCTCCCGGAGGGTTCGACTCCCGTGGACTTTGCCTACGCGGTCCACACCGAGGTGGGGCACAGGACGATCGGCGCGAAGATCAACGGGCGCCTGGTTCCGCTCGACTCGCGCGTGGCCAATGGTGACACCGTCGAGATCCTGACCTCTTCCAGCGAGAACGCCGCGCCCAAGCGCGACTGGCTCGAGTTCGTTGCGTCGACTCGCGCGCGCAACAAGATTCGCCACTGGTTCACGCGCGAGCGGCGCGAGGAGAGCATCGAGACGGGCCGCGACATGTTGGCGCGCGCGATGCGGAGGCAGCACCTCCCTATGCAGCGGCTCATGACCCGACAGTCCCTCCTCGTCTTGTGCCGGGAGTCGCACTACGAGGACATTGAGGCCCTGTACGCCGCGATCGGCGAGCACAGGGAGCAGGCGTCCGACGTCGTCGCCCGGATCGTTCAGGCGGTCGGCGGCGCGGCCGGCGCAGAGGAAGACATTGCCGAGAGCACCAGGCCCGGCGTGCGGCGCCCGCGCAGGGTTCAGGGCGACCCGGGAATCACCGTGCACGGGCTCACGGACGTCGTCGTCAAACTTGCGAAGTGCTGCACCCCCGTCCCCGGGGACGTGGTCCAGGGCTTCGTCACGCGCGGCTCCGGCGTCAGCGTCCACCGGACCGATTGCGACAACCTCGCAGTGCTCCGCGAGCAGCCCGAACGGCTCGTCGACGTCGAATGGACGGGCAAGGCGGACGCCACGTTCCTGGTGCAGATCGAGGTCGAGGCCCTCGATCGGGAGCGCCTCCTGAGCGACATCACCCAGATCCTGTCCGACCACTACCTGAACATCCTCACGGCCAACCTTTCGACGACGAAGGATCGCGTCGCGCTGTCGAGCTTCACCTTCGAGATGGCAGACCCCTCGCACCTGGGAGCCGTGCTCGCGGCGGTTCGGAAGGTTGACGGCGTCTATGACGTCCGGCGCCTCACCGGAACTCGCCGCCCGGAGCGCTAGGGCGGGGTGGAGGGCAGCCGCCGGGACTCGTGGTCCGGGAGGTGTCGAGCGCCGAGGCCAGCGCCCCCCAGGCGTACCGCGCGCGCGCCGCGCCGTGACCACGCCGATCGTCCCCCTGCACGAGCGCCCCGATCGCGGCGGGGTCGACGAGGTCGGCGCAAATCGCAAGGAAGACGGCCTCGATGGCCGCCGCGAGGTCCCGCCATCGCAGTGCGTCGGCCGCACACCGCTCCGCGCACGCCACGACGATTCCCCCGATCTCGGTGCGCGGCCCCGTCGCGGCCCCGCCCGAGTGAAACACGAGCGTCCATCCGCGGGCGTCGGCACCGGGCTTCGCTCGGTGGAGGCCCCTGGCGCCCACGAGATCGACGACAGAGTGCGCGTTGCCCCCGCAGCGCACCCAGAGCCCGGCGAGGCCGGAGACGACCGTATGCGCGGGGACGACGGGGGAGAGGCAG
>JADGOS010000004.1 GCA_017882825.1 Demequinaceae bacterium
GCCACCTCGACGAGGCGCGTCAGTTCGTCCTGCTCCACCGCCGGGTCGATCGCGGCGTACTTGTGGTTGTCGAACACCCGGAAGTACTTGTCCAGGCGCACGTCGATCGACGAGGGCTGGATCATTCCGGGGTCGTACGGCGTGAGGACCACGCGGCCGGATTCGATCTCGGCGCGGATGTCGCGGTCGGAAAGGAGCATCTGCCTAGGCTACCGGCAGCGGCCCCGGTCCACGCCTAGGGGGCCGTGTTCCAGGGGTGCTTCTCCATGATCGACTCGTCGGCGATCATGATCGAGTCGACGATGTCCCAGAGTTCCGAGCCCGTTGCCGACGTGTTTCGGGTAATGGCCCCGCAGTTGATCCACACGTCACCGACGACCACGTAGGCCCGAGGCTCGACGGCGCCATTCATAAGCGTGACGTTGCCGCCCCAACTGTCGTAGCCATAGAAGGTGGTGAATCCGTGCTGGTTCGCCACCGCGCCGTACCCCATGAGGCCCCACTGCGTCGTAGCGATCTTCTCCGCGGTGGGCGCGCCAGGGTTGTTCAGCGTGTGGTCGACGCGGGCGTCGCAGAAGACGTGGTACGTCCCGTCCCACCAGAGTCCCGACTCGTTGGTGTCAAAGGTCCAGGAGTTCGGGAGGTAGTAGGCGATGGCGTGGCTACCGTCAAGTTGCTGGGTCCAACCGGCGCGCGGCCAACCGAGGGGGACCGGTGCGCTCGGCGCCGGTTTGGGAGGCGCGGGAACCACGGGAGGGGAGGCCGACGGCGAGGGCGAGGGGGAGGCCGATGAGGAGGGAGCCGGACCGACGGTTACGGTGACCTTCGGGTCGGAGGGCGAGCAGGCGGTCAGGAGGCCCAAGGCGACGAGGGTGAGGGCGGCGGCACGCGTCGCGGCGCGGCCTTGGTGTGCGGCCGGGATGGCCTCTGCAGTATTCTTCATGACGCTCCAATCCACTGGACACAGCCTAGGGGCGCGGAGGCGCACGCGGGAGGGGAAAGCGATGCGTCGGCACGGCGAGTCGGCGGACGGCGAGGCTCCCGGCTCGGGGTATGGGTCTCGTGCATCGACGGTGCCGGGCGGGCGCCGGGCGAGAGCGGGGAAGGGCCTCAGGAACGGGTCCAAAGGGTGCGCGCGCGACTTTAGGCGCCATTTTGGCGGTACCGTGGAAGCGCTCCCACGGTTCAAGTAGGCTGTTTCCAGCACGTCGGCTCCATACGGAAGGCGCCCCCAGGAAATGAAGTTCGGACACTTCGATGACGAAGCCCGCGAGTACGTCATCACGACCCCTCATACCCCCTATCCGTGGATCAACTACCT
The DNA here is from genome assembly GCA_017882825.1 of Demequinaceae bacterium. Classification (GTDB taxonomy): domain Bacteria; phylum Actinomycetota; class Actinomycetes; order Actinomycetales; family Demequinaceae; genus JAFGBM01. The sequence continues at coordinate 1,322 of JADGOS010000004.1, forward strand.
GGGTTCCCAGGAGTTCTTCGGCCTGGTGTCCCACACGGGGGGCGGGTACTGCTTCTCCCGCGACGCGAAGATGCGCCGCCTGACGCGCTACCGCTACAACAACGTGCCCGGCGACGGCGGCGGCCGCATCTTCACGATCAACGATGGCGGCGACGTCTGGTCTCCGGGGTACTTTCCGTACAAGGCGGCGCTTGACTCCTTCGAAACGCGGCACGGCATGGGCTACACGCGCATCACGGGCGCGCGCGGCGGGCTGACGGCATCCGTCCTGTTCTTCGTCCCCGTCGACGTCAATGCCGAGATCCACCAGGTGAGGCTGACGAATGACTCGGACGCCACCAAGAGAGTGTCGCTCTTCAGCTTCGTCGAGTTCTGCCTGTGGAACGCCGAGGACGACCAGACGAACTACCAGCGCAACCTGTCGATCGGCGAGGTGGAGGTCGAGGACGGCGCGATCTACCACAAGACGGAATACCGCGAGCGGCGCGATCACTACGCCGTGTACGGCGTCAACGCCCCGATCGCGGGCTTCGACACCGATCGCGACACCTTCCTCGGCCCCCAGAACGGATTCGCCGACGCCGCCATACCGCTCGCGGGCAAGAGCCAGAACTCACTCGCGTCGGGCTGGTACCCCATCGGATCGCACAGCCTTGAGGTGGAGCTCGCCCCCGGAGAGTCCAAGGCGTTCACCTTCACGCTCGGCTACCTCGAGAACCCGGCGGACCAGAAGTGGGCATCCAAGGGAGTCGTGAACAAGGCGGGCGCCAAGGAGCTTCTCGCGAGGTTCGATTCGACGGAGAAGACGGACGCCGAGTTCGCCAAACTCAACGCCTACTGGGACGGCCTGCTGGGCAGCTATGCGGTCCAGTCCACGGACGACAAGCTCGACCGCATGGTGAACATCTGGAACCAGTACCAGTGCATGGTGACGTACAACATGTCTCGCTCGGCCTCCTACTTCGAGACCGGCATCGGCAGGGGCATGGGCTTCCGCGACTCGAACCAGGACCTGCTTGGCTTCGTGCATCTCGTTCCCGAGCGCGCCCGCGAGCGCATCATCGACATCGCATCGACGCAGTTCGAGGACGGCAGCGCGTACCACCAGTACCAGCCGCTCACCAAGCGCGGCAATCACGCGCTCGGCTCGGGCTTCAATGACGACCCGCTGTGGCTCATCCTCGGCGTGGCCGCCTACGTCAAGGAGACGGGCGACTTTGCCATCCTCGACGAGATGGTTCCGTTCGACAACGACGAGTCACTCTCGCAGACGCTCATGGAGCACCTCCGCCGCTCGTTCAACCACCCGCTCGAGAAGGCGGGCCCGCACGGACTGCCGCTCATCGGGCGGGCCGACTGGAACGACTGCCTCAACCTCAACTGCTTCTCCTCCACTCCGGGCGAGTCCTTCCAGACCACCGAGAACAAGGCCGGCGGTGTGGCCGAGTCGGTGTTGATCGCCGGAATGTTCTGCGCCATCGGCCCCGACTACGCCGCGCTGGCCCGCCGCCGCGGCGACGAGGCGGAGGCGGTGCGCGCCGAGAAGGCCGTCGCCGCCATGAAGGCGGTTGTCGAGGAGCACGGATGGGATGGCGCGTGGTTCCTGCGCGCCTACGACTTCTATGGCAACAAGGTCGGCACGAACGACGACGACGAGGGCAAGATCTGGATCGAGCCCCAGGGATTCTGCATCATGGGCGGGATCGGCGTGGAGGACGGCAAGGCGATTCGCGCGCTCGATTCCGCGCGCGAGCGCCTGAACACCCCGCACGGCATGGTCCTGCAGAACCCGGCGTACACGAGCTACAGGATCGAGCTCGGCGAGGTCTCCACCTACCCGCCGGGCTACAAGGAGAACGGTGGCATCTTCTGCCACAACAACCCGTGGGTCATCATCGCCGAGACGATCATGGGCCGCGCCGAGTACGCCTGGCAGTACTACAAGCAGATCACGCCCGCGTATCGCGAGGAGATATCTGAGGTGCACCGCCTCGAGCCCTACGTCTACGCCCAGATGATCGCGGGCAAGGAAGCGATCCGTCACGGCGAGGCCAAGAACTCGTGGCTTACGGGAACTGCGTCGTGGAACTTCGTTGCCGTCTCGCAGTATCTGCTCGGCGTGCGAGCGGACTGGGACGGCCTCGTGGTTGACCCGTGCATCGGCGCCGAGGTATCTGAGTTCACGGTGCGTCGGCAGATCCGCGGCGCGACGTACGTGATCGCGGTCAAGAACTCCGGCGCCAAGGGCGCCAGGCTCACGGTCGACGGCGTCGACATCGAGGGCAACACGGTGCCCTACGCGCCCGCCGGTTCGACCGTGCAGGTCACCGCGACCGTCTAGAGGTGTTGAACCGCCCCTCGGCGGCTGGGTGAAGGCAGCTATTTGCGTCGGGCTCCGGGGGCTGGCTGCACTGGGACGGCAAGGGCCGCGTCCGACGGGCTAGCCCGGCGAGCGATGCGGGACTTCCTGACGCGGACCGCGACGACCACCGGGACGACGATCAGTGCGATCAGCGCGATCCAGGGCAGGAGCACCCCGACAACGACCAGCAAGCCCGAGACGAACGTCCAGAGCGCGTTCCAGCCGGACACCAGACCGCCCCAGAACGTCTCGGGATCGTGGTTGACGATCACGACCGGCTCGGTGGTGAGCGACAGGTCGATTGTGGACATCGATACCTGGTCGTTGAGGCCACGCTGTTGCGCCTCGAGGCTCTCGAGCCTCGCTTGTCGGCCGTCCAACTCGTTCTCGAGCGTGATGATGTCGGAAATGTCCTTGGCAGCGGACAGCAGGCCCTCGATGCGCGCGGTCGAGGCGCGCAAGGTGGAAATCTGGGCCTCCAGGTCCGTCACCTGGGTCGTGACGTCGTTGGAGTCGGTGTTGAACTGGTCCACCGTGCCCAGCTTGCGCAAGTCGCCGACCACCGCGTCGAGGCGGTTCGAGGGGATCCGCAGCGTGAGCGAGGCCGAGCCGCCGTTGTTCTCATCGGGCGCGGTCTCGCTGCGCGCGTCGATGCGTCCGCCCGCGCCCTGAACGATGCCCGCTGTCCGGTCGGCGGCCGCGATCGGGTCCTCGACCGTCATGTACATGGCGCCCGTGATGATCACGGAGCGGTCGGCGGTCGACGGCGCGGCGGCACCTTGGGCGGCCACCGCGTCGGCCTTGGTCGCGTCCCCTCCGGCGGCGCCCAACTCGGCATTGACAGGGTCGCCTCCGGAGTTGGCGTAGGTGGAGTCGGCGGCGGAGGAGCAACCGGCCAGGAGCGCGGCAACGGCGACGAGCGAGGCGACGAGGCCGCCGCGGCGGGCGCGGCGCGGGGCCGCGTGGATTTGTGTGCTCATGGTGTTCATAGTAGGGAGACGCTTGGCGAAGCGCGAGCGTTGGGTGCGACCTCGCCAAGTTGGGCCGCCCCTTCGGCGGCCCCGCTTCCCTTCACATCCGTCACAACAGCCCCTACAGTGGGGAACACGTTGCGCCGATAGTGACGGTGAACGTCGTCAAAGGATGTGAGACAAACCATGGCAGACGGCCCTGCGCCTCGCACGACCTTCCTCACGGTCGCCGAAGTCGCCGACATGCTTCGCGTGTCGCGCATGACGGTGTACCGCTGGGTCCACGCAGGGGATCTGCCCGCCGTTCGATTCGGCCGCTCATTCCGCGTTCCCCAGCAGGCCGTCGACGCCTTCATGCAGAATGCCGCCCTCGTTGGGGGCTACCCGGTCGAGGACGACGGGCCCGCTGCGGGCGCGGTAGGCTAGGGAGCCGTCTCGCGGGCACAGTAGGTTCAGTGCCGTCGCGAGCAAGCCAGAATCGTCCAGCCCGAAGAATGAGGTCCCGTGGGTTCCGTCATTAAGAAGCGTCGCAAGCGCATGTCGAAGAAGAAGCACCGCAAGCTCCTTCGCAAGACGCGCCACCAGCGCCGCAACAAGAAGTAGGGAATCCCGACGCGCCTCGGCGCGTTATCGGCGTCGTACGAGGCTGTGTACCAGGCCACGCAAGGCGCCGACGACGGTCCGCTTCAGAATGCGAAGCACGCTGAGTAGCGCCCACGCCGTCCCTGCCGTGGTTCTCACGACGATGCTGCGGCGTCCGTTGCCCTTGCGACCACGGAAGTCCCTGAGGTCCCAGCCACGCCTCTTCGCATAGCGGCGCAGGCGCAGTTCGGGGTTGATCGCGCAGGGGTTGCCGACGGTTTCCAGTAGCGGGACGTCGTTGAGGGAATCGCCGTAGCCATAGGAGTGTGTGAGGTCGAGCCTGCGCTCTCGCGCGAGTTGGCGCGCGGCTTGGGCCTTCTTTTCGCCATGCATGAGGTCCCCGATGAGCGCGCCGGTGTAGTATCCGCGTTCGTGCTGGGCGATGGTGCCGAGCGCTCCGGTCGCGCCGAGCCGCCGCGCGATCATCCGTCCCACCTCGACCGGCGAGGCCGTCACGAGCCACACCTCGTGGCCCTGCCGCATGTGGTTGTCCAAGATCTTCTTGGTGCCGGGAAAGATGCGGAGCGCGAGGACCTCGTCGTAGACGTCCTCGGCGATGGAGGTCATCTCTGCGACGCTCCACCCCTTGATGATGGAGAGCGCCTCCTCGCGCACCTCGTTCATCTGCCGCTTGGTCTCGCCAAACAGGAGGTACTTGGCCTGCTCCCACGCGAAGCCGACCACCTCCCTGCGGGTGAAGAATCCGCGCCGGCGCAGGCCGCGGGCGATGTGATAGGGGCTAGCGCCGCGGATGATCGTGTTATCGACGTCGAAGAAGGCGACGATGCGTCCTTGCCCATCGTTCGCCAGTTCGCGCTCGGTCGGCGTCACGGGTTCCACCCTACCTACGGGCCCACCGCGTCCGTGACTCAGGTTTGCCCCGCGGCCTCACGCGTCGGAGCCACGTGCGGCGGTTCCGCCTCTGGTGAGTCGTAGCCCCGAGGTTTGGGACACTAGAGCCATGACCGTCGTCCACCTTGTTCGTCACGGGCACGTCCACAACCCCGGGGGCGTCCTCTACGGGCGCCTTCCCGAGTATCGGCTGTCCGAGGCGGGGGAGCGCATGGCAGAGGCGACCGCCCAGTACTTTGCGGAATCCGGCCGCGACATCGCGAGGATCGTGTCCTCCCCGCTGCTCCGGGCGCAACAGACGGCCGCGGCGATCGGTGCCGCGCTTGGGCTTCCCGTGGAGTCGGACGATCGCTTGATCGAGGCAGGCAACGTCTGGGAGGGGAGGCGCATCCACCCCATCGCCCGGCTCGCCCTGGACCCGCGGACGCTCTGGCGCATCCGCAATCCGTGGCGGCCCTCATGGGGCGAGCCGTACGCGGGTCAGCGCGACAGGATGATCGCCGCAGTGCTGGATGCCGCGGCGACCGAGCCGGATCGCGAGAGCGTCCTGGTGAGCCACCAACTGCCTATCTGGGTGACGAGGCTCGCGGCGGAGGGGCGCGCGCTCGCCCACAACCCGTCGGTTCGAGAGTGCGCGCTCGCGTCCGTGACGAGCCTGGTCGTGGAAGACGGGGCGATCGTCGGAGTCGAGTACGCCGACCCCGCGGCCCGGGCCGAGGTCCCCCGGTGAGGCGGGGAGGGCTCGTCGGATGAAGATCGCGCTCGTTCTGGACGACAGCCTCGATCGGCCCGATGGGGTGCAGCAATACGTGTTGAGCGTGGGCAGGTACCTCGCGTCCGTCGGGCACGACGTTCACTATGTGTGCTCGTCGGCCACGAGGACCGACCTTGAGCAGCCGCTGCACTCGCTCGTCGGCAACTTCCACGTGAGCTTCAACGGCAATGGCCTGAGCATCCCTCGCGTCGCCTCCCGGCGCGCCCTCCGGGAGTTCGTTGCGCGGGAGCGCTTCGACGTCTTCCACATCCAGACGCCCCATTCGCCGCTGTTCTCGGCTCGCCTCGTTCGACAGGCGCGCCGCGTGCAGGGCCGAGCCGTGACGATCGTCGGCACCTTCCACATCCTCCCCAACGGGCGGATCGCCTCCCTCGGCACCCGCCTTTTGGGGCTGGTGCTCCGCCACAACCTGCGGGCCTTCGATCGCTTCTGCGCGGTCTCGGCCCCGGCCGCGGACTTCGCGCGCCGCGTGTTCGGCATCGATGCGAGGGTGATCGGCATCCCCATCCCCGTCGACCTCTTGGCTGCCGCCGGAGCGAAGGGTCGGGCCTCGCGCGTCGGCTCGACGCGCCTCCACCTGGCATTCCTTGGTCGGCTCGTCCAGCGCAAGGGCTCCCTCGAATTCGTCGAGGCCGTGGCGGCGCTGGAGCCCCGGGTGCGCGATCGCGTCCGAGTGACCATCGGGGGACGCGGACCTCTCGCCGCCGACCTCGAGGGCGCGATCGAGGCGCACGGACTTCAGGCCGTAGTCGAGATGGCCGGTTTCGTTCCCGAGGAGGACAAGGCGGCCTTCTACGGCGCGGCGGACATCGCGGTCTTCCCTGCGACCGGAGGCGAAAGCTTCGGGATCGTCCTCACCGAAGCGATGGCCAGTGGATCGGGGGTCGTCGTCGGCGGCGACAACCCTGGCTACCGGAGCGTGCTCGGCGACAGCCCCGACGTTCTCGTCGACCCGGGAGACACCGCCGCCTTCGCCGCGACGCTGGCGCGCCTCATAGCCGACCCTTCGCTCCGTGCCTCCATTCGCGCGGATCAGGAGGCGCGCGTGCGCGAATTCGACGTCGCGGTCGTCGGGCCCAAGATCGAGGCCCTGTACGCCACGCCCTAGTTGCCGAGCTTCCCGGGCCTCGCGCGCTCGCGGCGCCAGACCAGGTCGTCGGGATCGTCGTCGGGTTCGAGTTCCCGCCGAAACGGTACGATGACACCGTGCACGTCCTCGCCTACTGGCTCGCGCGACTCGCCCTGGTGTTCGCCGTCTTCGTGGCCCTATGGGGAGTCGGGTGGACGCCGGGGTTTGCCTTCCTCGCCGCCGCCGCAATCGCTTGGCTGATCTCCTACGCCATGTTCGGGTCCATGCACGACGCGGCGGCCCGGCAGATGGAGCGGTGGGTGTCGCGCCGCTTCGCTGGCGTCGCGGGGGAAGAATCCGGGGAGGATGGAGAGGCGAAGGTCGAGGGCGCGCCGAGCGGCCGGGCCGAGGCCGCTATCGTGGCCGCGACCGCTACCAAACCCGTTGTCCCAGGCAGTGCATCAAGCAAGCCCGTTGCGCGGACGCGAGCCGCCGCCAAACCCATCGCTCGTGTCAAGCCCGTGGACGCGCCGCCCGTCGAGCCCAAGGCCACGGCCCTGCGATCCGGTTAGCCGAGCGCGATCCCGAGCGCGAGCAGCGCGCCGTACGCGAGTCCGATGGCGCTCGTGGCCGCGAACGCCACCGTCATCGGCCTGCCGGCGAGCCCGGCCCTCATCGCGGCGGCGAGCATGACCGCCGGTGCAGCGAGGACGACGGTGAGGAGCGCCCATGGCCGTGCGAACGCGATTGCTCCACTGGCGACGAGGGGAAGCATCACCGACGCGGCGAAGAGGCGCCGCGACGCGGCGTCGCCGAGGCGAACGGCGAGGGTGCGCTTGCCGGTCAGGCGATCGGGTGCGAGGTCGCGGATGTTGTTTACGAGAAGCATCGCGACCGAGTACAGACCAACTCCCGTCGCGGCGGCGACGGCCCACCACGTGACGCGGCTAGCCTGAGCCGCCATCGTCCCAAGGGTGGCGACCAAGCCGAAGAAGATGAAGACGCTGACCTCGCCCCAACCGCGATACCCATAGGGACGAGAGGAGCCCGTGTAGGTCCAGGCGGCGAGGATCGCGGCGGCGCCGACGGCAAGCAGCCACCACTCGCGCGAAACGAGTGTCATCGCGAGGCCGAGCACGGAGCCAACGGCGAAGGCGGCCAGGGCGGCGGCTCGAACGCGCGACGGCGCCACCTTGCCGGATGCGACGAGACGCTCTGGCCCCACCCGGTTCGCATCGGTGCCTCGGACCCCGTCCGAGTAGTCGTTGGCGAAGTTCACCGCAACCTGCAGGGCGAGGGCGACGCCAAGAGCGAGCGCCGCGATCCCCGGCCGGAACCCGCCAATCGCCCCAGCAGAAGCGGAGCCGACGGCCACGGGCGCGATCGCCGACGCGAGGGTCTTGGGGCGTGCCCCGCGAACCCAGTCACGCGTCGTGGCGGCCACGGGAACCTCCAGGAGATGAGCGGGCAAGGGCCCGGGCGGCCCCCCGGTCGATCTTGCCAGAGTCCAGGACCGGAAGGCTCTCCAGGACGATCACCTGCCGAGGCAGGGCGTGGCGCGGCAGCGCGCCCGCGAGTTCGGCCCTCAGGACCTCCGCGGTGATGGGCGCTCGCGGGTCGGCGAGTGAAACGAGCGCGACGATCCGTTCCCCCCACTGCTGGTCCGGCACGGCAACGACGACCGCGTCGGCGATCTCCGGGCGGGCGATGAGCGCTCGCTCGACGGTCGCGGGGTGCACCTTGAACGCCCCGGTGACGATGACGTCATCCGCTCGCCCCAGCACCGCGAGCCTAGCGTCGGACCAATCGCCGACGTCCGGCATGCGGAGCCAACGTGTGCCGTCCCGAAGGATCGTCCCATCGTCGCCTCCATCGGCATAGCCGTCGAAGAGGATGGGGCCCGCGATGAGGACCCGGCCGTCACCTTCCATCTGGACCTCGACGCCCGGCAAGGGACGGCCGTCGTAGATGCATCCCCCGGCGGTCTCGGTGGAGCCGTAGGTTTCGATCGCGTTGGGCGGGGCGACGTCGCGTCGGAGCGCAGCGCCCCCGACGAGGATGGCATCGAAGGCCGCGAGCGCGAGCGCGGCGGCGGGGTCTTCCACGAGTCTGTGGAGTTGGGTCGGCACGAGCGAGACGTAGAGGGGCACGCGCGTGGCCGTGTCCGCCCTGAGAGCGAGCGCGGCCTCCGCGAATGCCCGCGGTTCGAAGCTCCCCGCGCGCAGGCGTACGGAGGGGTGTCCGCCGAGCGCGGAGCGGACGAGCACCTGGGCCCCCGCAACGCGATCGGGCGGAAGCGTGAGGAGCCAGCGGCCAGGACCCCCGAGGCGTTCGTGTGTTGCCTCGGCGGATGCGCGTAGCGCGGCGCCACTGATGTGTGCCATGCGTGGCTCGCCGGTCGACCCCGAGGTGGCGACGGCGACGCCCGCGACTTCGCCCGCCAGGGCCGCCCCGAGAGCCCCGGCAGGATCCTGGGCGAGGCTCGCATAAGTCACCCTCCCAGCCTATGCGTGCCTAGACTGTCGGCTATGACCCGCACCGCCAGCCGCCTCGGCGCGGCCGCGATCTCCCTCGTCGTCCTCGTCCTCGCCGCGTGCGCGCCGCAGGAGATCTACCAGCCCGCGGTGACGCTGACTCTTCTTCCCGTGGACAACCGCTCGGCGGTGCCGTCGCCGCCGGTGGACCCCATGCCCGCGGTCGTGTGGCCCCTGACCGGGCTGGATGCGACCGCGGCCGCTGCCGCGGACGTCCAGCGTCAGGCGATCGCCGTGAAGATCGACAACAGCACGGGGCAGCAGGCCGTCCCACAGGAGGGCCTCCAGTACGCCGACATCGTCTTTGAGGAGTACATGGCGACGGGGGGTTGGACGCGATTTGTCGCCGTGTTTCAGAGCAACTACCCCGACGTGGTTGGCAACACCCGCTCCATGCGCCCCATGGATCCCTACATCTTCGGTTCCTTCTACGGAACCCTGGTCTTCTCGGGTGCCGCCGCTCAGACCTTGAGAGAGGCACTGGCCCTGACCGACCAGATCTACGTGGCCGAGGACCTGCTGAACTGTCGACCCGCTTTCTACCAGAAGAGCGGCAAGCACCGGCCGTACTCGACGTACATCCACCTTGAGGAAGCCGCGAAGTGCGGCACCGCCAAGGGTGCGTCACCCGCGCCACCGCAGTTCGACTATGCCTACCCCGACGGGCTGGCGACCGCGATCGTGGCCGGCACTCCGGTGGCGACTATCGATCTGAAGTTCTCTCACACGCAGGACCAGCATTGGAACTGGGATGCCGCGTCGGGCAAGTGGCTACGCTTCCAGGGCTCCACGTCACATGTCCAGCAGACCGGCGGGCAATTAAGCGCGACGAACATCATCGTCCTGCGCGCTTCCGTGCGCTACAAGATCAGCCAGGACCCGGAGACCATGCTCGCTGGAACCGTCGGTGGAACCGGATACGTCGCCGCGGGCGGAAAGTACTTGGAAATCCGGTGGTCCAAGGCGGATCGGCGAGACACCTTCCATCTGACGACGCTGGACGGCCAACCGGTCTACCTTCAGCCGGGAAACACCTGGGTCGAACTCCTTCCCTCGTCAGGGTCACGCGAGTCTCAAGTCCTGAGCTTCGACGCGACGGTCATCACCACCGGGAAGTAGCGAGTACCGCGTGCGTCAGTACGCGTAGGGGAATCGCGTCCAATTCGGCTCGCGCCGCTCCAGGAACGCGTCTCGTCCCTCCTGCGCCTCTTCCGTCATGTAGGCGAGCCTGGTCGCCTCCCCCGCGAACACCTGCTGGCCAGCCAGGCCGTCGTCCGCGAGGTTGAAGGCGAACTTCAGCATCCGGATAGCTTGGGGCGACTTGGCCGCGACGAGCGCCGCGTACTCGAGCGCAACCTCCTCGAGTCGATCGTGGTCGACGACCTCGTTCACCGCACCCCACCGCTCGGCGTCCTCGGCGGAGTACTCGCGCGCCAGGAAGAAGATCTCTCGGGCGCGCTTGTCGCCGACCTGGCGGGCGAGCAGCGCGCTCCCGTAGCCCGCGTCGAACGACCCGACGTTCGCGTCGGTCTGCTTGAAACGGGCGTGCTCGCGGCTCGCGATGGAGAGGTCGGCCACGACGTGGAGGCTGTGTCCGCCGCCCGCCGCCCAGCCGTTCACGGCCGCGATGATGACCTTGGGGGAGGTGCGCATGAGCCGCTGCACCTCGAGGATGTGGAGCCTGCCACCGTGGGCCGGCGCCGAGGTGGCGTCGCCCTCGTAGAGGTAGCCGTCATTGCCCCGAACGCTCTGGTCGCCCCCGGAGCAGAAGGCCCACACGCCGTCCTTGGGTGAGGGCCCGTTCCCCGTGAGGATGACGGTTGCGACGTCGGGCGTCTGGCGCGCGTGGTCGAGAGCGCGATACAACTCGTCAACGGTCTGGGGGCGGAAGGCGTTGCGCAGTTCGGGGCGGTTGAAGGCGATCCTCACGGCGGGAAGGTCCCGCTCCCCGCCGCGCCCTGTGCGCTCAACCCAGCGATGGTAGGTAATGTCACCAGTAGGGAAGCCGTCGATGGCGCGCCACCGCGCGGAATCGAAGGTTTGGGAGACCTGGACGGGAACGTCGCTCACGTCCATGAGCCTAGCCTTCGAGAAGCGCGTTGCCAGGGTACGCCGGGACTCGGCCGATGGAGGAGTGGGCATGGCCAAGCTGGGCGGAAAGGTCTGGGCGTTGATCGCCGGCGCCGTCGCGCTCCTCGCGCTCTGTGCCGGGGCGTGGTTCGCGGGCTGGTGGCCGTTCGGCGGCTCGGGCTCCGAGCCGACCCCGACGCCATCTGTGTCGGCCAGCCCCACCGCCTCCCCGCCACCGTCGTTCGTTGAGCGCCAAGTGACCGTCGCGCCCAACGTGCCCGGGGGCCAACTGCTGACCGAAGCCGTCCTTGCCTCGGCGGGCAGCGGGTGGGTGGTCGCGATCTACGACGCCACGTCCCGCGATGGCGCGGGTGTCGAGTCGCCCGGTCCAAAGGTCCTCTACCTCATCTCGCCGGAGGGCATCCGGTACGAGGTGGGGAATCTCAACACCCTGGGCATGTCCGCCCCCGACTTGGTCGCGTGGGACTACACGCGGCACAAGGTCCTGATCGTTGACAAACTCATGGACATGAAGGTCATCGACATGGTGACGGGCGCCGTCGACGGCTCGTGGCCGTTCTGCGATCACGAGGGGTACGTCCGGGGCTCGGCGCGCGACAGCGCGTGGCTCCTGCGCGGCAGTTGCAACGGCGAGGGAATCGACGGCCTCTACGGCGACAACGGCGTCGAAAGCCCGAGCACGGTCGTCGGAAAGGGTTTTGGCCTCACCGTCTTCGACGTGGGCGACGTTCAGGTGCAGAGCCAATTCGAGACGGCGCCGGACGCGCGATTCACGGCGTTTTACGCGGATGGAACCCAGGCGACCATTTCCTCCTCGATGGCGGGGGACTGCTACCTGTTGGGCAAGGGGAAGGGGGACACGTTCGCCGCGTACTGCTATTCGAGCGAAGGGACCGTCGATGTGTGGGAATTCCCGGTCGACGGTTCGGCGCCCGTGGACGTCGTCACGTCCGCGCAACTCGAGGCATTCCGCCTCGAGCTCGGCGTTCCGAATCCCGCCGACTTCTTTGTGTCTGGCTACTGCTCCGCCGGCGACCTGCCCCTGGTGGAGGTGACCTGGGATCAGAGCCGCCTCGGCGTTCTGAAGGGCGGAGCGCTCAGCGTTGGGTTGGAGCCCCCGCGTACGTTCCGCCATTGCCTCGCCACGTCGGGGACGTCGGCCCTCGTGAGCGGGGACGGGCTCCTCTGGCTCGCGGACTTCGCGACCGGATCCACGGTCGAACTGCTTCCCGGGACCGTGGCCAACGGGGCCGTGGGCGCCACGCATGTCGTGGGAACCGACGGCTACCGGGCTCTCATTCAGCCGTAGAGGGAAACGCCCGACCCGTAGGTGGCGGGGGCGGCAGGCCGTAGCCTGGCGCCATGGAATTCCGCCCTTTCCGCGTGCGCCTCACGACGCGGTTTCGCGGGGTGACGGAACGGAGCGGAGTCTTGGTTAGGGGCCGCATGGAGGATGGCTCCGACGCGTGGGGCGAGTACTCGCCGTTCGCCGACTACGACAGCGAACGGGCAACGCGGTGGTGGGCCGCGGCCATGGAGGCCGCGCGGGGCGAGTGGCCCGCCCCCGTTCGGGAGAGGGTGGCGGTCAACAGCATCGTTCCCGAGGTGGGGCCCGCGGAGGCGGCGCGCCTCGCGGTTGCGGGCGGATGCGTCGTGGCGAAGGTGAAGGTGGGCGGGCCGGGCTCGAGCAGCGCTGACGACCGCGCTCGCGTGGAGGCGGTTGCGGCCGCGGTTCAGGAGGTCGGCGGGGCGCGCGCCCGGGTGCGGGTGGATGCCAACGGCGCCTGGGACGTTGACGAGGCCGTCCGCGCGATCGCCGAACTGGACCTCGGCGCGCGAGCAGGAGGCGTGGACGGGCTCGAGTACGTCGAGCAGCCGTGCGCGACGATCGAGGGTCTCGCGGCCGTCCGTCGCCGCGTCTCCGTCCCCATCGCGGCCGACGAGTCCGTGCGCGTCGCGACGGATCCCCTGGCCGTGGCGAGGGCGGGTGCCGCCGATATCCTCGTCCTCAAGGTTGCGCCCCTCGGCGGCGTGCGTGCGTGCCTCGATCTCGCCGACGCGGCCGGCCTGCCCGTCGTCGTGTCGAGCGCCATGGAGACCTCGGTCGGTCTCGCGGCGGGCCTCGCGCTCGCGCTCGCCCTCCCAGAACTCCCCTATGCGTGCGGGCTCGGCACGGGCGTTCTCCTCGCGGAGGATGTGGTCGCCCATCCGCTCGTGCCTCACGACGGCATGCTCGCGTCGACCCCCTTGGAGGTGATCGTCTGATGGCGAGCCCCGCGATGACCTTCTCTCGCGCCCTGATTGCGAACCTCGCCGCCAACGACGTCCGCGACATCGTGCTGTGTCCCGGTTCTCGATCGGGCCCGCTGGCGCACGCGCTCGCCGAGGCCGCCGAGGGCATCGTCCCGGGGACGCCGCGGATTCGCCTCCACGTTCGCATCGATGAGCGCGCCGCGGGCTTCCTTGCCCTGGGGCTGGCCATGGCGAACGGCGCGAGCGCCGTCGTGACCACGTCGGGAACCGCGGCGGGCAACCTGCTTCCCGCGATCATGGAGGCGCATCACTCGGGGATTCGGGTCTTCGCGATCACGGCGGATCGCCCCTTCGACCTGCGCGCGACGGGCGCGAACCAAACGACGGACCAGCGGAAGATCCTTGGCCCCTTCGTTCGGCTCGAGAGAGACGTGATGCCGCCCGGCGCCGGGAGGGATCTCGTCGCCGAGGCCGCCGCGCTGGTGCGGGAGGCCATCGCCGGCTCGGTCGGCGCCCGCTCGATCGGCGGCCACTCGATTCGAGCCGCGGCAACGCCCCCCGGGCTCGGGACGGGACCGGTGCACCTCAACCTGCAGTTCGCGGAACCGCTCGGCCCCGGTCGCGGGCCGTGGCCCGCGGCGGTCGCCGCCGACCTCGCCTTCGAGCCCGAGGCCTCTGTTCCCCCGCTACCGACGGTCGAACGGGGCGTCGTGATCGCGGGGGATCGCGCCGGACCCGCGGCGGCGACGATCGCCGCCTCACGTGGCTGGCCCCTGCTTGCCGAACCCACCTCGGCTGCCCGCGCCGGGGCGGCGGCGGTGCCGGGCTACGCCGCGCTCCTCGCGACGGACGAGGGGAGGGAACTGATCGAGCAGACGGACTTCCTCCTGCTCATCGGTCGCGCCACGCTCTCGCGCGGGGTGCGCGCGCTCGTCGACGGCGCAGCGACCCTCTGGGTTGCCAGGCACGGCTCACCGTGGCGGGAGGCTCCCATCGGGGCCGAGGTGGTTGTCCCCGACGTTCCGTTCGACTGGATTCGCGGCGAAGGCTCCCCCGTCGAGGGGAGGGCGTGGCTCTCGCGTTGGCTCGCTCTCGCCGTGGAGCCGGAGACCGCCACGTGGGGCATGGGGGCCATCGCCTCCGCGGTCCTGGCGTCGGTGGGGGAGACCCCCCTCGTGGTCGGGTCGAGCCGAGCAATTCGCGCGGTCGACGCCGTGCTGCCGAGCGCGCCCACTCGCGATCGCCGCATGATTGTTGCCAACAGGGGGCTCGCGGGAATCGACGGTACATTGTCGACGGCCTCCGGCCTTGCCCTTGGCCTCGACGCGTCGGTAACCGTCCTCGTCGGCGACCTCACCTTCCTCCACGACGCGGGCGGCCTGCTCATCGGGCCCCTCGAGCGCCGACCCACGCTACGGATCGTGGTGGTCAACGACAACGGTGGCGGGATCTTCTCCGGCATCGAGCATGCGGGCGCGGACCCCGCCGCCTTCGCGCGCGTCTTCACTACTCCTCACGGACTCGACCTCGGGGCGGTCGCGAATGCTTACGGGGCGAGCCACACGAGGGTCGGCGACGTCGAGGGCCTTCACAGAGCCCTCGCGAATCCGCCCGTCGGGGTCGAGGTCATCGAGGTTGTGCTCCTCTAGGAGAAGGGGTCGCGTGCTTCTCCGTTGGGGGGCAGCCCGTTAGCCTGGGGCAAGGACGCATCGGCGACGAGAGGGGTGTCGTGGCGCAGATTCGCAGTTCGCGGTGGTGGGGTGGCCTCACTGGAGCGCTCGCGCTCGCCTTCGTGGTGGGCGCGTCGCTCCTGATGGGATGGGGCACGGGCGGATCGAATGGTCGTACCGCGTCCCCCTCGACGAGCGCGTCGGCTAGTGAGCCGGCCCCGACGACGAGCGCCGGACCGATCTCCGCCCCGGATGAGGCGATACCCCTGTCCGCCTTCGTCCTTCAGTCCGTCGAGCCCGGTTGGATGCTGACGAGCTACGACTCGAGCTCGGGCCGCTACCTCACCGCCGAGCAGCGCGCTGCCCCAGCGGGCGCGGCCCCAACGCGCGCGGCCTCGGGCCAAGGGGACGGCGGCGCCTCCTTCCCCTCCTGGGATCACCCCGGCACGCGACACGTCTACCTGATCGACCGCGCCGGCACGGTGTACGAGGGTGCGGACCTCGGGGTTTCCTCCCGCCTTGAGCTCCGACTATGGCTTCCCGGTGGCCGGACGGCCATCGTGGCGCGTCCAGAGGCGCCGGGATCGAACCGGGTCGTCCTCTACGCCTTCGACGTCGTCACGGGGGCCCTTTCCGCAGCTTTCGACGGCCCGGCGGCGGCACCGCCGTTCGGCTCGAACGCGCCTGCGCCCACCACAACATTGCCGAGCGCGAGCCCTCCCGCGACGCCCGCCCCCGCCCCCACGCCCGCCGTTGCACCCACGTCCGCCGCTTCTCCCACGCCTGACGCAGTCGCGGCGTCCCCCGTCTGGACGAATGCCGACGTTCGCCTCTCGGCAGGCGGCGACGCCCTCCTCGTAACCGACGGCACCGACGTGCGCCAGTGGGTGCGCCTGTCCCTCGACGGGCGGGCGATCGGACAGGCCGTTCCGCCCGTGGCGGCGGGGGTGTTCTTCGAAGACCCCAGCGGCGCTTCGTACGTCGCGAGCGAACTCGTGACGACCGTCGGCCAGAAGTGGGTTGAGGCCACGCAAGCGTGGGTGGATTTCACCGAGCAGCGCTGGAACACCGTGACGTATGTGGACGAGCCCACGGGCGACGCGGCGACGGACCGCGTTGACCACGGCGCCCCGCCGGAGGAGGCGCGTTGTGACCCGGTGAGCTGGGCGCCGAATCGGCAACTTCTCGATGCGTGCGCGCGCGCCGACGGCTCGACGGCGCTGTACGCGGTGGCCGCGAGCACCGACACCTTCGTCAGGGTCGCGGTGATCCCGACGACTGCGTCGGATCCGCTCTTCGCGGTCAAGCCGGACGCGACACGAATCGCCGTCGGGAATCGGGCGTACTCGATCGTCGGCGACCTTGCGTGGTCCCTCCCCCCAGGAGAGCCCACCCCGACCGGACTCGCGTGGTCGGGTGACCTTCTTGCTCTCTGGGGTGATCGGGCCGCAACCGTCGTACCCGGCTACGGAGTGAGCGCGATTCGCGTGCACGACGCCTTCGCGGGGGACGCCGCCTATACCCTGATCTCGCGTCGGGGAGAGGCGGGGTTCGGCCCCGTGCTGGGAGCGACCTAGGAGACGTCGAGGCCGAGCGCCATTCTCAGGGGCTCGAGCTTCGCCTCGGATTCCGCCCACTCTGCTTCCGGGTCGGAGGCCGCCACGATTCCGCACCCGGCGAAGAGTCGTAGCCGCGAGGGATCGGCGCGCGAGATCTCGGCGGCGCGGAGGGCGATGCACCACTCGCCGTCGCCGCCAGCGTCGATCCAGCCAACGGGTCCGGAGTACCGGCCACGATCGAGTCCTTCGAGGGTCTCGATCAGGGCGGCGGCTCGATCGGTGGGTGTGCCACACACGGCCGCGGAGGGATGGAGTGCCTCCACCAGTTCGAGGCTCGTCGTGTGGTTGCTGAGCACGCCCGTCACATCGGTCGAGAGGTGCATCACGTTGGGCAGGTGGATGACGGAAGGCGCCTCGGGAACGTTGATCGAACTGCAATGCCGTTCCAGGACGTCGGCCACCGACCTGACCGCGTACTCGTGCTCCTCTCGGTCCTTCGAGGAGCGCGCGAGCGCCGCCGCGTGCGCGAGGTCCGCGGTCTCATCACCGGTCGGACGAATGGTGCCAGCAAGGACGCGCGACGTCACGAGGCCCCGGTCGACGCGCGCGAGCAATTCGGGCGTCGCGCCCACCATGCCGTCGACGTGGAACGTCCAGCAGGTGGGGTAGTCCCGCGCGAGGGGAGCGAGGATCGACCGGACGTCGACGGGGCCGTCGGCGCGCGCGTCCACCGCGCGCGCCAGGACAACCTTGTCGACCGTTCCGGCATCGATGCGCGCGATCGCCGCCCCAACCGCCGCCGCCCAGATTGCCTGGTCCCCGGCGTCGACATCGACGCGGCCAAGCGGGCGGGGGGGCGTCGCCCCCGCAAACGCCGCCTTAGGGCCAGGCGGGGAGATGGTCGCCGAGTCGGAGATGACGGTGAGCCACGAACGGCCGCCGCGCGTGCCGAGGACGTATCGAGGAACGATGAGCACCCCCCCGGCTGGCGACGCATCCGCGAAGGCGAACGAGCCGAAGGCGACGGGGCCGGAACCCCGGACGCCAACCTCGTCGCGGACGACCGCGTGGGAGCACGCGTCGGCCCACCAGGCGCGTGCCTCGGCTATCCGGGATGCTCCGCGAACCTCAAATCGGGCGACCTCGCCCCAGGCCACCATTCCCTCGCCGCGTCGCACCCAGGAGATTCCGGGGACGGGCAAGGCCGCGATCAGATCCCCGGGGTCGGCAATCGCCTCGGTCCTGATCACCCACGGGTCGCGGCTGTGCGCCGCCTGCACGCTCACGCCCCCAAGCCTAAGTCCGCATCTCCCGCGCCCCTCACGGTCTCCCAACCGCGCGAGGGCGCGTTCGGAGAGAACGTAGGCTGAGGGGGTGAAGACGGACGCCGACGCCATCATCGTGGGCGCGGGTCCGGCCGGATCTGCCGTCGCCCACTACCTCGCCAAAGAGGGCTTCAGCGTAATCGCGCTCGAGAAGGCGCGCTTTCCGCGCGACAAGGTCTGTGGGGATGGGCTGACGCCCCGCGCCGTTCGCGAACTCTCCCTGATGGGCGTCGCGACTCCCGAGTCCGAGGGCTGGGTACGCAACAAGGGGCTACGCATCATCGGCGGTGGGCATCGACTCGAATTTCCGTGGATCGAGAGCGCCTCCTTCCCTGGCTACGGCCTGACGTTGCCCCGCGCCCAGTTCGACCACGTGCTCGCGAGGCACGCGCGGGCGACGGGAGCGGACGTGCGCGAGGGCGTGGCGGTCGAGGGCCTCCTGCACGACGAGCGCACGGGCCGGGCCGTCGGGGTGACCGCCAGGCAGACGGACGCGAAGGGTCGCAAGATCGGCGACGTCGTCACCTACAGTGCGCCCCTCGTGATCGCGGCCGATGGGGTCAGCTCGCGCATCGCGACGAGCGCGGGGATTGAGCGCAAGAAGGGCCGGCCCATGGGGGTCGCCGTCCGCACTTACTTCCGCGTCGACCGCCCCAGGGACGAGTGGATGGAGGGACACCTCGAACTCTGGTCGGGCGAGGCGGGCAAGTCGAAACTCCTCCCCGGCTACGGGTGGATCTTCACCGTCGCAGACGGGTTGGTCAACGTCGGCCTCGGGACGCTCAGCGGGCGGGGCAAGCCGCTCGGGCTCGACCACAGGGCGATGCTTGAGGAGTTCATCAAGAACACCGCGGGTGAGTGGGGATTCGTTGAGGAGGCCAGGGCGGGCGAGACGCTCGGCGCCGCGATCCCCATGGGATTCAGCCGTCAGCCGCACTACCGCGACGGCCTGATGCTCGTCGGCGACAGCGGGGGGATGGTCAACCCGTTTAACGGGGAGGGCATTGCCTACGCGATGCAGGCGGCACGCCGCGCGACCGAGGCCGCCGTCGGCGCCCGCGAGGCGACGAGCGACCGGGACCGCGAGCGCGCGCTCGCGGGGTACCCGCGCCACATGAAGTCGGACCTTGGCGGCTACTACAGCTTGGGACGCGTGTTCGCCGCCCTCATCGAGCGCCCGTCCGTCATGCGTGCGTGCACCAAGTACGGACTTCCGCGTCCAACCATCATGTGGATTACCCATAAACTGCTGTCTGACGTCTACGAGCCGCACGGCGGCGACTGGGCCGATCGAATCCTCGCCACGATGGCGCGTGTTGCGCCGAAGGCGTGATCATGGGCCGAGTCAGGAAGGGAGCCTTTCGGTGAACCCCTACGTGCCGGTGATCATGATGATCGCCGTGGCTGGCGTGCTCGCGGTAGCGGGCGTCGGGCTCAGTGCCGTCCTTGGGCCCAAGCGCTACAACCAGGCGAAACTCGACCGCTACGAGTCCGGAGTGCAACCCACCCCCGCAGCCGAAGGCGGCGGCAGGGTTCCGATCAAGTACTTCCTCGTGGCGATGACCTTCATCATCTTCGATGTCGAGGTGGTGTTCCTCTACCCTTGGGCGGTGGCGTACCAACAGTTCGCGCTGTTCGGCTACATCGCCATCGTGACGTTCCTTGCCCTCATTACCGTGCCCTTCATCTATGAGTGGCGCCGCGGCGGATTCGACTGGGAGTAATCGATGGGTCTTGAGGAGAGCGCGCCGGGGTTCCTTCTCGGTACGGTCGAGGGCGTTGCGGGTTGGGCCCGCGGGGCTTCGGTGTACCCGGTGACCTTCGGCCTCGCCTGTTGCTCGATCGAGATGATGTCGGCCGGGGGGCCGCGCTTCGACATCGCGCGCATGGGTTCCGAGGTCTTCCGCGGTTCGCCGCGCCAGGCCGACCTCATGATCGTCGCCGGCCGCGTCAGCCAGAAGATGGCCCCCATCCTGCGCCAGGTCTACGACCAGATGGCCGCGCCCAAGTGGGTCATCGCGATGGGCGTCTGCGCATCCTCCGGGGGGATGTTCAACAACTACGCCATCCTCCAGGGCGTCGACCACGTCGTTCCCGTCGACGTCTACCTCCCGGGTTGCCCGCCGCGCCCCGAGATGCTCCTGAACGCGCTCATGATGATCAAGAAGCACGCCCGCGAAACCCCGCTGGGCGCCGACCGGCGCCGTATCGCCCGCGCCGCGGAGCAGGCCGCGCTCGGGGCCCCGCCCACCTCCGACATGACGGGACTTCTCCGGTGAGCGGCGACGAGATCGTCGGCGCGCCTGCGCGCGACGGGCGAACGCCCATGACCCTGCTGTCCGTCCAAGACGGCATGTTCTCGGGCTCCGGAGACACCTCCGGCTACGGCGGACTTGAGCAGACGTTCGCGATGCCGGGCCCGACGGAGCGCCCCTACGGCGAGTGGTTCGACGGGGGCGTCGACATCCTCAGGGAACTGCTCGGCGCGAACGCGGACGCCGCGATCGAGGCCGTCGTGGTGGACCGCGGCGAACTCACCCTCGTCATCGCGCGGGACTTCATCGTCGAGGTTTGCCAGCACCTTCGTGACGATCGAGATCTCCGCTTCGAGTTGAGCCTCGGCGTGAGCGGGGTTCACTACCCTGCGGACGCGGGGCGCGAGCTTCACGCCGCCTATCATTTGCGCTCCATCACCCACAATCGACGCCTTCGCCTCGAGGTCGCCGTGGCCGACTTCGACCCCCACATCCCGACCACCACGGCGGTCTACCCCGCCAACAACTGGCACGAGCGCGAGACGTACGACTTCTTCGGCATCATCTTCGACGGCCACCCTTCGCTCGCCCGCATCGCGATGCCCGACGACTGGATTGGGCACCCGCAACGCAAGGACTACCCGCTCGGCGGGGTGCCGGTCGAGTACAAGGGAGCCACCGTCGCGTCGCCGGAATACCGGAGGCAGTCCTAATGGCCACGCACGCCACGGGGGCGATTCAGGAGGATGGGGCGGTTCCCGAGTTCACCGCCTCTGGCGGCGACTGGTCGGACGTCACGGAGGAGGCCGCACGCCTTTCGGGCCAGCGGATTGTGGTGAACATGGGCCCGCAGCATCCTTCGACCCACGGCGTCCTACGCATCATGCTCGAGATTGACGGCGAGACCATCACCGAGGCCCGCGCTGGCGTCGGGTACCTCCACACGGGCATCGAGAAGAGCATGGAGTGGAGGACGTGGACCCAGGGCTCCACGCTGTGCACCCGCATGGACTACCTCGCGTCCATGTTCCAGGAGGCCGCCTTCTGCCTGGCGACCGAGAAGTTGCTCGGCATCACCGACGACATTCCCGAGCGGGCGAGCGTGCTGCGCGTGCTCATGATGGAACTCAATCGCATCTCGTCTCACCTGGTCGCGATCGGCACCGGCGGGAACGAGCTCGGCGCGACGACGATCATGACCACCTCGTTCCTCGCCCGCGAGGACGTGCTTCGCATCATCGAGGCCGTGACGGGCCTTCGAATGAACAACGGCTACATCCGGCCGGGAGGCGTGGCGCAAGACGCGCCCGAGGACATCGTGGACAGGCTGGTCGAGCTCGACGGAAAGCTCGCGTCCAAGATGAGCGAGCTTGCCGACCTCCAACTGAAGAACCCGATCTTCCTTGCCCGCACCTCCGGAATCGCGCACCTCGGCCTCGCGGGGTGCATGGCGCTGGGCATCACCGGCCCCATGCTCCGCGCAGCAGGCCTCCCGTACGACGTGCGCAAGACGGATCCGTATTGCGGGTACGAGACCTACGACTTCCAGGTTCCCGTGGCGGAGGCGGCCGACGCCTACACTCGCACGGTCCTACGGATCGAGGAGGTCTACGAGTCGATGAAGATCGTGCGGCAGTGTGCCGTTCGGCTCGCCGAAAACCCGGGGCCGGTCATGGTGGCCGACAAGAAGATCGCGTGGCCCGCGCAGCTCTCGCTTGGCGCGGACGGGCTGGGCAACTCGCTCGAGCACATCAAGGAGATCATGGGCACCTCGATGGAGGCGCTCATCCACCACTTCAAACTCGTGACCGAGGGATTCAAGGTCCCCGTGGGCCAGGTGTGGCAGACGGTCGAGGCGCCGCGCGGCGAACTCGGCGTCCACCTCGTATCCGGGGGCGGGACGAAGCCGTGGAGGGCGCACTTCCGCGATCCCTCGTTCAACAACCTTCAGGCGCTGTCGATCCTCTGCGAGGGCGGCCAGATGGCCGACGTCGTGGTCGCGGTCGCGTCGATCGACCCGGTGTTGGGAGGCGTCGACCGATGACCTATACGGACGAGCAGACCAAGCGCCTCGCCAAGGATGCCTCGGCGATCATCGCCCGCTACCCGCAGGCGCGCTCGGCGCTCCTTCCCCTGTTGCACCTGGTGCAATCGGAGGACGGCTTCGTCTCGCCCGACGGGATGGTGTTCTGCGCCGACCAACTCGGGGTCTCGACGGCCGAGGTCAGCGCGGTGGCGACGTTCTACTCGCAGTTCAAGCGCCACCCGACAGGCGAGTACCAGGTCGGGGTCTGCACCAACACCCTGTGCGCGCTCATGGGAGGCGACGCGGTGTGGGACTCGCTGACGAAGCACCTGGGAGTGGGCGACGACGAGACGACCCCGGACGGCAAGGTCACCCTCGAACGCATCGAGTGCAACGCGGCGTGTGACTACGCTCCCGTGGTGATGGTCAACTGGGAGTTCTTCGACAATCAGACCCCTGAGTCCGCGAAGGCGGTCGTCGATTCACTGCGCGCGGGCAAGGACGTTGCGCCTACCCGCGGCGCCGCGAAGGTCTGCTCGTTCAAGGAGGTCTCGCGCGTGCTCGCCGGCTTTGAGGACGGCCGCGCTGGCGAGGGCGTTGGCGCGGGTCCGGCGTCGCTCGTGGGCCTCGAGGCCGCCGCAGGCGCGAAGCCTAACGGGGGCGCGGAGTGACCGCGCTCGACCCGGTGCTCACCTGCACGTGGGCGACCCCGCAATCCTGGACCCTCTCGGCCTATGAGGCGGGAGGCGGTTACTCGGCACTCAAGAAGGCCGCGAAGATGGCCCCCGCCGACATCACCCAGGCCGTGAAGGAATCGGGCCTGCGTGGGCGTGGCGGCGCGGGCTTCCCGACCGGGATGAAGTGGAACTTCCTAGCGGCGCCCGACGGCGGCCCGCGCTACCTGGTGGTCAATGCCGACGAGTCCGAGCCGGGAACGTGCAAAGACGTGCCGCTCATAATGGCGTCGCCGCACTTGTTGATTGAGGGCGCCATCATCACCGCGCTCGCGATTCAGTGCGATCACGCCTTCATCTACGTGCGCGGCGAGGTGGTACACGTGTACCGGCGCCTGCTCGCGGCCGTCGCGGAGGCGAGGAAGGCCGGGTACCTCGGGCGGAACATTCTGGGGACGGGATTCGACCTGGAAATCACCGTGCACGCGGGCGCGGGCGCCTACATCTGCGGGGAAGAGTCGGCCCTGCTCGACTCACTCGAGGGTCGCCGCGGTCAGCCGCGGCTCAAGCCGCCGTTCCCCGCGGTCAAGCGCCTGTACGCGCGTCCAACTACGGTCAACAACGTGGAGACGATCGCCTCTGTCCCCGGCATCATCGATCGCGGCGCCGCTTGGTTTGCCGGAATGGGAACAGAGAAGTCCAAGGGCCACGTCATCTACTCGCTCTCCGGGCACGTCGAGCGGCCCGGCCAGTATGAGGGCCCGATGGGGATGACCCTGCGCGAGTTGCTCGCCCTCGCGGGCGGCGTGCGGAAGGGCCATCACCTCAAGTTCTGGACGCCGGGCGGATCGTCGACGCCCATCCTCACCGACAAGCACCTTGACGTGCCGCTCGACTACGAGGGCGTCGAGGGCGCGGGCTCCATGCTCGGCACGCGCGCCCTGCAGATCTTCGACGAGACGACGTGTGTGGTCCGAGCCGTCGCTCGCTGGACGGAGTTTTACAAGCACGAGTCCTGCGGCAAGTGCACGCCGTGCCGCGAGGGCACCTTCTGGCTCAGCCAAATCTACGAGCGGCTCGAGCGCGGCGAGGGCACCGAGGCGGACATCGAGCAGTTGCTCGACACCTCGCGCTCGATCCTCGGGCGCAGTTTCTGCGCCCTAGGCGATAGCGCCACCATGACCATCAGCTCCTCCATCGCGGCATTCCGCGAGGAATACCTGGCGCACGTGTCGGGCCACGGCTGCCCGACCGATCCAAGGGCGACGGCGCTCTTCGCGGTCCCGGCGAAGAAGAAGGGGGCTGGCGCGTGACGACCACGGCAGGCGCGAAGGCTGACGCGAACCTCGTCACCACCATCACCGCGACGATCGACGGCTTCGAGGTCACCGTGCCCAAGGGCACGCTCATCATCCGGGCCGCCGAGGACATCGGCGTCGAGATCCCCCGCTTCTGCGACCACCCCGCGCTGGAGCCAGCCGGCGCCTGCCGCCAATGTCTCGTCGAGGTAGCGGCTCCGGACCGCGACGGCAACCTCACGCCCATGCCAAAGCCCCAGGCGTCGTGCTCCGTGGAACTCACCGCCGGGATGGTCGTGAAGACCCAGGAGACGTCCGAGGTCGCCGACCGCGCCCAGAAGGGCGTGATGGAGCTCCTGCTCATCAACCACCCGCTGGACTGCCCCGTGTGCGACAAGGGCGGCGAGTGCCCCCTGCAGAACCAGGCAATGAGCCACGGCAACGCCGAGAGCCGCTTCCGCGACCAGAAGCGGACCTTCGAGAAGCCGATCGTGCTCACGTCGGAAGTCCTCCTCGATCGAGAGCGGTGCGTCCTCTGCCAGCGCTGCACGCGCTTCAGCGAACAGATCCCGGGCGACCCGTTCATCGAACTTCAGGAACGCGGCGCAACCTCGCAGGTGGGGCTCCTCGACGTCGACGTGCTCGACTTCGAGGGATTCGCGGCCTCGGGCCTCCCCACCGAGGACGAGTCCGGGCGCCCCTTCTCGTCGTACTTCGCCGGCAACACCATCCAGATCTGTCCCGTCGGTGCGCTGACCTCGGCCGCCTATCGGTTCCGCGCTCGGCCCTTCGACCTCGTGTCGTCGCCGTCAATCGCCGAGCACGACTCCTCGGGCAGCGCGGTCCGCATCGATCACCGACGCGGCAAGGTGATGCGCCGCCTCGCGATCAACGATCCCCTGGTCAACGAAGACTGGATCACGGACAAGGACCGCTTCGCGTTCCGTTGGCAGGACCTCGACGACCGGCTGACGCACCCCCTGGTCCGCGACGACGCGGGTGTCCTGGTCGAGGCGAGCTGGCCCGAGGCGCTCGAGCGCGCTGCGGCCGGGCTGGCCAATGCGATGGTCGCCACGAAGGCGAAGGGCGTGGGCGTGCTCCCCGGGGGCAGGGTGACGCTCGAGGATGCGTACGCGTACGGCAAGTTCGCGCGCGCGGTGCTCGGCACGAACGACATCGACGCGCGCTGGCGCGCGACGAGCGAGGAGGAGCACGCGTTCCTCGCGTCGAGCGTCGCCGGCACGGGGATCGGCGTTACGTTTGCCGACCTTGAGAAGGCCCCTGCGGTCCTCATGGTCTCCTTTGAGCCCGAGGACGAGGGTGGCGTCGTCTTCTTGCGCCTTCGAAAGTCGCGCGGCTCACAGAAGGTGTTCACTATCGCGCCCTTCCTGTCACCCGGCGCGCGGAAGCTCGACGCGACGCTCGTTCCGGCTGTGCCCGGGGCCGAGGGTGCGGTCCTCGCCTCCCTTCCCCACGACGTCGTCGCAGCCCTGAAGGGCGACGGAGCCGTCATCATTCTTGGGGAGCGGATCGCCTCCGCACGGGGCGGGCTCACCGCGGCGCTCGCGCTCGCGGACTCAACCGGCGCCCGGCTGGCCTGGATTCCGCGTCGCGCGGGCGAGCGAGGCGCGGTCGAGGCTGGCGCGCTTCCCGGGGTGCTCCCCGGCGGCGGATCCGCCGGTTCGGCCGGTGCCAAGATCGCCCTCGTCCGTACGTGGGGCATCGAGAGCCTCCCGGCCGCTTACGGCCGCGGTCTCGACGACATCCTGGCCGCCGCAGCGTCCGGCCATCTGGGCGCGCTCGTCCTCGGTGGAGTCTCGCTCGACGATCTTCCGCCGAGCGCCGAGGCGGCAATCAAGAAGGCGCCGTTCGTCGTCAGCCTCGAGGTGCGCCGCAGCGGCGTGACCGAACTCGCCGACGTCGTGCTCCCCGTCGCCCCTCCCTCCGAGAAGGCCGGAACGTTCGTCAACTGGGAGGGCCGGCCGAGGGCGTTCGAGGCGGCGTTCGAAACCTCGGCGGTGAGCGATCACCGTGCGCTCGACATGCTCGCCCGGGCGATGGGCGCGGACCTCGGGACCCCGACCGTGGACGCCGTGCGCGCCGAACTCGACTCGATCACGGTGGATGACGCGGCACGCGCGTCTCGCCCGTCGTTCGCCGCGCCGTCCTCAACGCCTCGTGGCACGGCGGTACACGCCGTGCTCGCGTCGTGGCACCTGCTCGTCGATGCTGGCGCCCTCCAGGACGGCGAGCCTCACCTGGCGGGCACGGGCCGCGTGGCCGTCGCGCGCGTGAGCGCGGCGACGGCGGCGACCCTCGGGTCCGCCGGGGTCGTGCGGGTTTCGGGCGCGGGGCGCGGGTCGATTACGCTGCCCGTGGTGGCGACGCCGGGCATGGCCGACGGCGTCGTGTGGCTTCCCGCAAACTCGCCGGGCGCCAACACCGCACGGATGCTCGGAGTCTGGCCCGGAGCCAGCGTTACCGTGAAGGGACTCGGCGCATGATGGCCCTTGAGGTGATCCCCGTCTCCGACACGCTCGCGGGCGACAGCATCTGGGTGGTGCTGATCAAGGCCGTCGCGATCCTCGTCTTCCTACTTCTGAGCGTGCTGTTCGCCGTGTGGTTCGAGCGCCGGGTCATCGCGCGCTTCCAGGAGCGACGCGGCCCGAACATGCACGGACCTTTCGGCCTGATGCAGTCCCTGGGTGACGCGCTCAAGCTTCTGTTCAAGGAGGACGTCACCGTCGCGGCAGCGGACAAGGTGCTGTACCTCGTCGCGCCGGTCATCTCCGTTGGGGCGGCGTTCCTCACCTTCGCCGTGATTCCCATGGGCCCCGCAGTCCACATCCCCTTCACCCACGACGTGACCCCGCTCCAGTTGACCGACTTCCCCGTGGCGATGCTCTACATCCTCGCGTGCGCGGCGCTTGGCGTGTATGGGATCGTGCTCGGCGGGTGGGCGTCGGGCTCGACCTACCCCCTCATGGGTGCGGTTCGGTCGACGGCGCAGGTGATCTCCTACGAGCTCGCGATGGGCCTGTCCCTCGTCACGGTCTTCCTCATGTCCCACTCGATGTCGATGGGCGACATCGTGGCGTCGCAGGAGCACCGATGGTGGATTGTCTCCGTCTTCCCCGCCTTCCTCCTCTACGTCATCTCCATGATCGGCGAGACCAACCGCCTGCCGTTTGACCTGCCCGAGGCAGAGGGCGAGCTCGTCGCCGGCTACTTCACCGAGTACTCGTCGATGAAGTTCGCGTGGTTCTTCCTCGCGGAATACATCAACATGATCAACGTCTCCGCCGTCGCGACGACCCTCTTCCTGGGGGGATGGCGCGCGCCGTGGCCGCTAAGCCTCGTCGGGGACGGCGTGCTCAACACCGGGTGGTGGCCGCTCCTATGGTTCCTTGCCAAGGTGTGGATGCTGATGTTCTTCTTCGTCTGGGTCCGTGGGACGCTCCTGCGCTTCCGGTACGACCAGTTCATGAAGCTCGGCTGGAAGATCCTCATCCCCGCGGGGCTCGTGTGGGTCGTGCTGTGGGGTGGCGCGCAGGTCGCCTCCGACGCGGGCGTGCTCCCCGGCATGCGGCAGGTCTTGATAGGAATCGCGGTGGTCTTGGCCATCGCGGCGCTCATCACCGGGCTATGGCCGAACAAGGACGTGCCCAGCAAGCCGGGGGCGGCCACCGGGACCCTGCGGGAGATCGACGCGTTCGCCGGCGGCTTCCCCGTGCCGCCGAAGCCAGGGGAGAAGTTGCCCCCTTCGCGGCGCTCGGGCCATACCGTCGCGGGTTCCGCCCGCCGCGGCCATTCGACGGGAGGCGCCGATGGAGCAGCGTGAGCCCGCCTTCGAATCGAACTTGCCCAAGAAGGGGCCGATCGGCTCGTTCTTCGCACCCGTGGCCGGGTTCGGCGTCACCATGCGCAACTTCTTCCGCGCGCCCAAGACCGAGCAGTACCCCAAAGAGAAGGTTCCGACCGAGCCCCGGTATCACGGACGCCACCAGCTAAACCGGCACCCCGACGGCCTGGAGAAGTGCATCGGGTGCGAACTCTGCGCGTGGGCTTGCCCCGCGGATGCGATCTACGTTGAGGGCGACTCCAACACGCCGGAGGCACAGTTCTCGCCGGGGGAGCGATACGGGCGTGTCTACCAAATCAACTACCTGCGCTGCATCTTCTGCGGGCTGTGCATCGAGGCGTGCCCGACGCGCGCCCTCACCATGACGAACGACTACGAACTCGCCGGGCCGACGCGCGAGGGTCTGATCTACGAGAAGCAGGACCTGCTTGCGCCCCTCGGGGAGGGCATGCTCGCCGCCCCGCACCCGATGGCGCTCGGCACGACCGACAAGGAGTACTACCGTGGCGACGTGATCGGCGTCGACGAGGACCAGATTGAGTGGGTCAGGGAGAACCGCCCGAATGACCCGAGCCTCCCGGAGGTGAATCGTGCGTGAGGAAGTGATGTTCTGGACGCTCGGGCCGGTCATGGTGCTCGCATCGCTCACGCTTCTGTTCGCGCGGAAGGCCGTTCACGTGGCGATGGGCGTGGTCGTCGTGATGATCGGCCTGGCCGTCATATACGTGGCGCAGGATGCGCCGTTCCTCGGCGTGGTGCAGATCGTCGTCTATACGGGCGCGGTCATGATGCTCTTCCTGTTTGTCCTCATGCTCGTCGGCGTGGACCAGCGCGAGAGCCTCCGCGAGACCATTCGCGGTCAGCGCGTGATCTCGATCCTTGCGGCGGGGGGCCTCGCGGCCTTGCTCATCGGCTTTCTCGGCAAGGTCGTGATCGACCCGGCTCACGTGGGCGGACTGACCCAGGCGAACGCCGCGGGGAATCCCCAGGCGATCGCCGGGGTGATGTTCGGGTCCTTCGTGCTCGTGATGGAGGCGCTCGGCGTGCTCCTCACGATCGCGGCCGTTGGCGCCATCGTTCTCACCTTCGTGCCTCGCATGAGCCCGACGCTCAACCAGCGGACCCGGTCAGACGCGCGGATTCAGGGCGGGCTCGACCCGGTCAACAAGCCGATGCCGGGCGTCTACGCTCGCCACAACGCGCTCGACACCCCCGCGCTCGACCCGCTCGGCAACCCGCTCGAGGCGTCCATCTCCCGCGTGCTTCGCGCGAGGAAGCAGGAGCTGGAGGTCCCCGGACTTCCGCAGGCCCCCGAGATTGAGCCGCCCGCGTTCGACGGGAACGAGCGAGAAGGGGGTACGCCGTGAACCCGATGAACTACGTGATTCTCGCGACCGTCCTGTTCTCGGTCGGCGCGACCGCGGTGTTGCTGCGCAGGAACGCCATCATCGCGTTCATGGGGATCGAACTGATGCTCAACGCATCCAACCTCCTCCTGGTGACCTTCGCGCGGGTGAACGGCGCCATCGCGGGTCAAGTCGACGCGTTCGCGGTGCTGGTGGTCGCTGCCGCCGAGGTCGTCGTGGGTCTCGCGATCATCATCGCGCTGTCCCGCTCGCGCCAGAACATCTCGCTCGACGAGCCCTCCGAGATGAAGGGCTAGGAATGCTGCATCTGAGCTGGCTCATCATCGCGGTTCCGCTGGCGAGCGCGGCCGTCATCCTGCTTGCCGGTCGCGCCGCGCGGAAGTGGGGCCATTGGCTGGCAGTCGCGGCGTCCGCGACGACGGTCATCGTGGGCATCGGCGCGTTCGTCCAAATGCTCGGGCTGGATCGGGGCGACCGGGCCTTCCACGAGACGCTCTTCCGCTGGATCCCGGGGGGCGAGTTGAGCGTGGACGCGGGCATCCTCGTCGACCCTCTCTCCATGTCCTTCGTGCTCCTCGTTTCCGTGGTCGGCACCCTGATCCACGTCTACTCGGTCGCCTACATGGAGCACGACCCGCGCCGCTCGACCTTCTTCGCGTACCTCAACCTCTTCATCGCGGCGATGTTCCTGCTCGTTCTCGCGGACTCGTACTTGTTGCTCTTCGTGGGTTGGGAGGGCGTGGGCCTCGCCTCGTACCTTCTGATCGGATTCTGGAACCAGAAGAGCGAGTTCGCCACGGCGGCGAACAAGGCCTTCATCGTCAACCGAATCGGCGACATGGGGCTCATCCTCGCGATGGCGCTCATGTTCGCCCACCTCGGCTCGGTCGACTTCGCCCACGCGTTCGCCGCGGCCCCCGGCGCCTCAACCGGGGTGCTGACCGCCATCGGGCTCGCGCTCCTTCTTGCCGCTTGCGGAAAGTCGGCCCAGTTCCCGCTCCAGTCGTGGCTCGGTGACGCCATGGCCGGCCCCACTCCGGTGTCGGCGCTCATCCACGCCGCGACGATGGTGACCGCGGGCGTCTATCTGGTCGTGCGCTCTGGCCCGATCTTCGCGGGGGCGCCCAATGCGCTCCTGGCCGTCGCGGCGGTCGGCGCGATCACCCTGGTGATGGGCGCCATCATCGGCATGGCGAAGGATGACATCAAGAAGGCGCTCGCGGCCTCGACGATGTCCCAGATCGGCTACATGATGCTGGCGGCGGGCCTCGGCCCCGTCGGGTATGCGTTCGCGATCTTCCACCTGCTGACCCACGGGTTCTTCAAGGCCGGGATGTTCCTTGGCGCGGGCTCCGTGATGCACGGCATGGACGACCAGGTGAACATGCGCCGGTTCGGCGGCCTCGCGACGCTGATGAAGTTCACCTGGGTGACCTTCGGGCTCGGCTGGCTCGCGATCCTCGGCGTCCCGCCGTTCTCGGGGTTCTGGTCCAAGGACAAGATCATCGAGGCGGCGTTCATCGGCGACGGCTGGAAGCCCTGGGTCTTCGGGCTGACGGCGATGCTGGGGGCGGGCCTGACCGCCTACTACATGTCGCGCCTCTTCTTCATGACCTTCTACGGCGGGAAGCGCTGGACAGATGACCAGCATCCTCACGAGTCTCCGCTCATGATGACGGTCCCGATGATGATTCTCGCCGCGGGATCCGCCGTGCTCGGGCTCGTCCTCGCGCGGGGGAACGCGTTCACCGCCTGGCTGGAGCCCGTCACCGGCACCGTCGCGCACGGCGAGCCGGTACTCGCGGTGCCGCTGATCATGACGCTCACGCTCATCCTGGTTGCCCTGGGGGTCGCGGCCGCCTACTTCCAGTACGTCTCGAGGCCCGTGCCCATCACGGAGCCGCGCGCGTCCGTGCTCACCCTCGCGGCGCGCCGCGATCTCTTCCAGGACACGGTCAACGGGGCGCTGGTGCAATGGCCTGGCGAGGTGCTGACGCGCATCGCGGTCTACGCCGACGCTGCGGCGATCGACGGCGCGGTCAACAAGACCGCATCGGGAACCGCCGGGCTTGGAGAAGTGGTGCGCAAGCTCCAAACGGGCAAGGTGCGCTCCTACGCGGCGACGATGCTCGTGGGCGTCGTCATCCTGCTCGCCATCGTCGTGAAGGGTGGGCGCTAGATGTTCCCGTTCCTGACGGTGCTGATCGTCCTTCCCGCGGTCGCGGCGATCGTGTTGCGCGCGCTGCCCGCGTCCGCGCGTCACGCCTCGCGGCCGATCGCCCTCGGCTCGGCGATCGCCGAGCTTGCGCTCGCCGTAGTCATGGCCGTGCGGTTCGTTCCCTCGGCGGCGGGCGATCACCAGTTCGCGCAGGTTCACTCCTGGATTCCCCAGATCGGGGCGAGCTGGGCGGTCGGCGTCGATGGCATGGGCCTCCTGCTGATCCTGCTCGCGGTCTTGTTGACGCCCCTCGTCATCCTCGCGGGATGGAAGGACGACGACGATGCCGATCGCCAGATGAAGTACCTCGGGCTCATCCTCGCCCTCGAGTCGTTCATGGTGCTGATCTTCGCGGCCCGCGACGTCTTCCTGTTCTACGTGGCCTTCGAGGCGATGCTCATCCCGCTGTACTTCCTCATCGGCCTCTTTGGCGGGGAGCAACGTCGCTACGCGGCGGTCAAGTTCCTGGTCTTCTCCCTCGTCGGCGGCCTCGTGATGCTCGCCGGGGTCATCGCCCTGTACGGCGCGGGCCCGGGCGGGAGCCAGGGCTTCCTCACCGACAACCTCAAGGGCCTGAGCATGAGCACGACGACGGAGAGACTGATCTTCGTCGCGTTCTTCTTCGCCTTCGCGATCAAGGCGCCCATGGTGCCCCTCCACACCTGGCTTCCGACGGTCGCCCAGACCGCCCGTCCGGGGACGACGACCCTGCTGGTCGCCGTCCTCGACAAGGTCGGCACCTTCGGGATGATCTCGCTTTGCCTGCCGCTCTTCCCCAACGCGTCGCGGTGGGCGGCCCCCGTCATCATCTCCTTCGCGGTCGCCTCCGTCATCTACGGCGCCGTGCTCGCGATCGGGCAGAAGGACATGCTCCGGCTCGTCGCCTACACGTCCGTCTCGCACTTCGGGGTCATGGTGCTCGGGATCTTCGCCTTCCGCCAGACCGCGCTCGAGGGTTCGGCGTTCTACATGCTGAACCACGGCCTCTCGACCGGGGCCCTGTTCCTGGTGGTGGGCTTCCTGATCAAGCGCCGGGGCTCCGCCCAGATCGCCGACTTCGGTGGCCTGCAGCGGGTGGTGCCGGTGCTCGCGGGGACCTTCCTCATCATCGGGCTCTCCGCGCTCGCCCTGCCGGGCCTCTCGCCCTTCGTGTCCGAGATCATGGTGCTCGTGGGTGCCTACCCTGCGGCGCGGGCGGCCGTCATCGTCGCCATCGTCGGCGTGGTCCTTGCCGCGCTCTACATCCTGCTCGCGTACCAAAAGATCTTCACCGGGCCCGTGCGCAAGGGCCTCGAGAAGACGCCCGACCTGTCGTTGCGCGAGAAGCTCGTCACCGGCCCCCTTATCGTCGCGATGGTCGTGCTCGGCTTCGTCCCGGGCGTCGCGCTGACCGTGCTGCGGGATCCCGCGGCGGCCGCCATCACCACCACCGTTCCGGCTAATACTGCTGCGGAGGTCTCCCAGTGAGCGTCCCGAGTCCCGTCATCCTGTGGGGGCCGCTCGTCCCGGTCCTGATCGTCGTGGGCGCGGCCATGGTCGGCATCCTGGTGGAGGCGTTCATTCGACAGTCCGCCATGCGACGGCTCGTGCAGACCGTCCTCGCCCTCGCCGCAACGGGTGCCGCCATGATCGTGGCCTTTCTTCAGTGGGCCGTCCTCAAGGGCGATGGGGCAAGGATCGCCGGCAACTACCTGGTGTCGGATCGCCAGTCCCTCGCGTGGCAGGCGATCCTCGCGCTGTTCGCGCTCATGGGGATGCTTCTGTTCTCCTCGCGCACGCAGGGCGAGGATGCCTTCACGCCGCTGGCGAGCGTGGCCCCCGGTTCCACCGAAGAGGCGCTCGCGGCTAAGCGCGGATTCGCGCAGACCGAGATCTTCCCCCTCGGCCTTTTTGCGGCCGCAGGGATGATGCTCTTCACCATGGTCTCGGACACGATCGTCCTGTTCGTCGTGCTGGAGATCCTGTCGCTCCCGCTCTACCTCCTGGTCGGCCTCGCGCGCCGGCGTCGCCTGATGTCCCAGGAGGCGGCGCTCAAGTACTTCCTCATGGGGGCCTTCGCGTCGGCGATCTACCTCTTCGGCGCGTCCCTCGTCTTCGGCTACTCCGCCGCGACGTCGTATGCGGGAATCGCGGCGAGCATCGCGGCGGGGTTGGATCGGCAGCCTATGCTCCTCGCGGGCGTCGCGCTCATGCTCGTGGGCCTCCTCTTCAAGCTCGGCGCCGTGCCGTTCCACGCGTGGACGCCCGACGTCTACCAGGGCGCGCCAACGCCGGTCACTGCGTTCATGGCCGCGGCGACCAAGGCGGCGGCCGCCGCGGCGCTCGCCCGCCTTCTGTACCTCGCGCTCTTCGGGTTGGCGTGGGAGATCGCTCCGGTGCTGTGGACCGTCGCGATCGCCACCATGCTGTTGGGGACCGTCGTCGCGATCGTGCAGACGGACGTGAAGCGGATGCTCGCGTACTCGTCGATCGCCCACGCGGGCTTCCTCCTCGTGGCGCTGACCTCGTTCCGCGGCGACGCGCTCGCCGCGGTGCCGTTCTACATGCTGGCGTACGGCCTGGCGACGCTCGGCGCGTTCGCCGTGGTGAGTCAGGTCAGGGAGCGCACGCCGGACGGAGCGCTCGGGGCAGAGGCCACGAGGCTCGGCCAGTGGGCCGGGCTCGGGCGCCGCGCGCCCTGGCTCGCTGCGGCCATGGCGCTGTTCCTCCTGTCGTTCGCGGGCATCCCGCTCACCGCAGGCTTCATCGGGAAGTTCGTGGCGTTCAGGGCCGCGATCGACGCGGGGGCCTGGCCGCTCGTGCTCGTCGCCGTGCTCGCCTCGGCGGCCGCGGCTTTCTTCTACGTACGCCTCATCGTGCTGATGTTCCTCACCCCGGCGCCGCCCGAGTTCGACGAATCCGTCGAGGTCACCAACGCGACTGGCCCGTGGCTCGTCATGCTCGTCGCGGCCGCGGGGACCATCCTTCTTGGGGTCCTTCCGTCTCCCGTCCTTGAACTGGCGCACCAGGCCGCGATCCTGGTTCCGTGAGCACCCATTTCGCCATCGGCGACCTCGAGGCGGTCATTGCGCCGCGCCTCAAAGTGGTCGAGGAGCGGCTCCGCGACGCGGTCGCCCAGTCCGATGCGCTCGCCCAGGCCACGAGTAGGCACCTCGTCGACGCCGGGGGCAAGCGCCTTCGGCCCATGCTGACGCTGCTGACGGCGCAACTCGGGGATGGCGCCCGGCCCGAGGTTGTGGACGCGGCCGTGGTTGTGGAACTGACCCACCTGGGGACGCTCTATCACGACGACGTCATGGACTCCGCGCCGACCAGGCGCGGGGCGCCGTCCGCTCACCAGGTCTGGGGCAACTCCGTCGCCATCCTGACGGGCGATCTACTGTTTGCGCGCGCCTCGCGCGTGGTGGCCGGGCTTGGTCCCGAGGCCGTGAGAATCCAGGCCGAGACGTTCGAGCGGCTGTGCCTCGGGCAACTCCATGAGACGGTCGGGCCGGAGCCAGGCGCCGACCCCATCGCGCACTACCTCCAGGTCCTCGCCGACAAGACCGGCTCCCTCATCGGCGCGTCCGCGCGGCTCGGGGCGATGTTCGCGGGGTGCGAACGCCGAATCGTTGACCAGGTCACCGAGTACGGCGAACTCGCAGGAGTTGCCTTCCAACTCGCCGACGACGTGATCGACCTTCGCTCGGACTCGAAGACGACCGGAAAGACGCCCGGCACGGACCTGCGCGAGGGCGTAGCGACTATGCCCGTCCTTGCGCTTCGGGCCCGGGTGGCCGCGGGGGCGGATGCCTCGGACGCCGCACTGCTCGATCGCATCACGGGGGACCTCGCGGATGACGCGGCGCTCGCTGACGTCATCGCGGAACTTGCCGCGCACTCGGTGGTTGACGAGACGGCCGCCCTTGCCCGGCACTGGAGTCGCGAGGCCAAAGGGGCCATCGCCCCACTCCCCGAAGGCCCCGTCAAGGACGCGCTCCTGTCGTTCGCCGACGCCCTGGTAGCGCGGGCGTCATGAAGAGTTTCCGTCGGCTCCCGCAACACATCGGCATCATTCCGGACGGAAACCGGAGGTGGGCTCAGCACAAGGGAATGAACAAGCAGGACGGGTACGAGTCCGGCCTTCGGCCAGGACTCGAGGTGTACGAACTGTGTTTGGAACTCGGGATAAAGGAACTGACCTTCTACGGGTTCACGGTAGACAACACCAAGCGCCCCTCCGCGCAGATCCGAGCCTTTCGCAAGGCGTGTGTCGACGCCGTTGAATACCTGGCGAGCAAGGATGCGGACTTGCTGGTCGTCGGGAACACTCAGTCGCCATTCTTTCCCAAGGCACTGCTGCCGTACACGGAGAGAACGAGATGCGGGAGTGGTCGCATCAAGGTCAACTTCCTGGCCAACTATGGCTGGAACTGGGACCTCAACTACGCGGCCAGGAACGGGACGATAGGTTCAAGTGGCAACGTCGTTGACGGCATAGCGTCTTCGGACATCTCACGGATCGACTTGATCATCCGCTGGGGCGGCGGGCGGAGGCTGAGCGGGTTCTTGCCGATCCAGTCGGTCTATGCGGACTTCTACGTGGTCGATGAGATGTGGCCCGACTACTGCAGTGCGCAATTTCATAAGGCTTTGGAGTGGTACCAAGACCAGGACATCACGCTGGGTGGCTAACCTCGCGCATCTGGGGCGACCCGGAAGCGTGAGTGGGCCACCGCCGGGCGCTAGCCTGATGGCCGTTGTGCGGTAGCGTCGTGGCAGAGTGGGCCCCCGTCGGTGCGGCCCCTCACGAGCGAACAAGGAGCTTGGCGCGTGGCGAATCGTGAACGGAAGTCCCTCGTCGTCTTGGGCAAGCGCCCGCGGCTCGACATCACCTACGAGGTCCTGCTCGTCCTGGTGGCGATCGGCGGCACGGCGTGGATCATTGCAGGGATCGACGGCGCCCCGGCGCTGGCGTCGGGTCTCGACGCGGGCGGCAACGCGGTCCTCAAGGGGATCATCTGCGCGGCGGTGGTGCTATTCGCGGCGTTCCTTCTTGCGCAGACCTTCCTGCTGAACGGGCACTTCGGGCTCGTCTACGGCCTCGTCCGGGACGGCTCGGTCTACCTCGCCGCGCCGGAGGGCCTCGTGGGTTCCCGCAAGAAGCGTCTCCTGTGCGACGGCTCCGTCACGATGGCCGTCCGGACGGACTCCACCACCCGCGGCTCCTCCTCCACGCGCTCCACCCGCTTCCGTTTCGAGTCCGGCGGCGGGCTCCTCGTGGTTCAAGCGGGGGCGCCCGTCGGCGAGCCGGGCGAGGCCGAGGCCGCGATCCGCGCTTGGCTTGAAGCCCACGCGATCTCCGTCACCGAGGTGCCATACCCCGCGCGCGGTCCGGCCACCGCCGCCTGACGCCGGGCGTTTCGCCGAACTCTTCAGCGTCCGGCTCCCGCAAGCCCCACCGACCCCCAACCAAATCCCCGCGGGCCCCGTTTACTGGGTGGTGAGAGATGGGGGAATCGGATGTCGTGGCAGCCGCTGGTGGAGGACCTGATCGCCCAACGGGGCGCGCGCCTGTTGGCCTACGCGGAGATGCTGTCGGCGCGGAAATCGGACGCCGAGGACCTCTTTCAGGATGCGCTCGTCAAGTGCTTCTCCCGCCGCAGGTCCATCGAGACCGTCGGCGATGCCGAGGGCTACGCTCGCCGCGCGATGCAGACGATCGTCATCGACCGCGCCAGGGCGCGGGGCGTCCGGCAGCGCGCGGCCGACAAGGCCTTCGCTCGCGAACCCGCGGCGTCGGACGTTGACGCGGAGTTTGACCTCCACCGCGCGCTCCGCGCGCTCTCTCCCCGCGAGCGCGTGTGCGTGGTCATGAAGTACTTCGACGACATGACTATCGCCCAGATCGCCGGAGACCTGGGCCTCGCCGACGGCACGGTCAAGCGGTACCTGTCCGACGCGACCAAGGCTCTGGCGATTCACTACGGCGCCGCCGTCGAGTTCGGCGACCGCCCCGAACGCATCGATGTGGTCTCAGCAAAGAGGAGGAACGGACGATGAACGGATTCGACGAGGTGGTGCGCG
>JADGOS010000091.1 GCA_017882825.1 Demequinaceae bacterium
A
This sequence comes from Demequinaceae bacterium, assembly GCA_017882825.1. Taxonomy (GTDB): domain Bacteria; phylum Actinomycetota; class Actinomycetes; order Actinomycetales; family Demequinaceae; genus JAFGBM01. The sequence goes on from JADGOS010000091.1 coordinate 2, forward strand.
GCGCCGCGACCTGGGGGAGCGCGCGCACGCGCCAGCGGTAGAGCGCGCCCGACAAGATCAGCGAGCTCACCCCCACCGCCAGAAGGGTGCTGGAGGCCGCCCCGTGGAGAACGTCGTTGGAGACGACGCCCACGATCCACGCGACGCCGCCGATGCCCGCTGTGAGCAGGAGGCTGACGAGACGGCGGATGGGGGCGCGCCCGGATCCGCGAAGCGCGACGCCAGCGCCGGAGACGATCACGGTGATCAGGCCGATGAGGGCGAGGCGGCCCCCGAGGTTGAGGTTGGTCCACTGGCTCCCCAGCAGGATGATGACGGCCGCGACGGCGAGCGCCGCGCCGACGTACCCGAGGGCCTCGGCGAGAAGAACTCCCGTACCGTGCTCGGGGTCGGTCTCGGAGGGATTCACCTCGGGGGTGCGAGCCGCCTCGAAGGCGGCGATCGCGGAGGCTTGCTTGTCGGTGAGAAGCTTCGCCTCGCGCCACGCCGCGATGCGCTGGCTGAGGTCCTCCATGACGCCCCCTCGACCCGTCGAGATGCCGCGACCACGCGCGTCGACGGGGCAACTCTACGCACTCCGCTCGGACTCCAAAAGCGTCGAAAGCGTCCTTGGGCGGGCCGAAAACGCCCCGACACGCCGGGAGTTAGGCAAACCTCACCTAGAATCCCCGCTTGGCCACCCCCAACAAGGGACCTTCGTCCTGTCGACCCCTCTCCGGCCGGGCTGAGCATGGAGACGCACAGGAGGGAACAGAGGTGTTCCACACCCCTTTCATGGCCGAGGCGGCCAGGGTATGTTGACCGCCACCTGGGTGTCGCCTGCCCAAAATGGGCCCGAATTCCTCCACATGTCCCTTGTAGCCCCCCTCGCCACCGCGCCGACCCTGGTCCATCCGACCTCGTACGGCCGAGTAGCGACGTGCCCGCCGAAGACCTCGCGCCGGCTTGTTCACCCCTCAGGAGTCACGCTATGACCGCCGTCAAGACCACGCCCGTCGCCAAGACCACGTCCGTCCCCAAAACCTCCGCAGCCAAGCCGAAGTACCCCGGCAAGGAGACCGTGATCAACGGCAACGGCGCGGTCGCCCACGTCATGCAGCACGTCTGCGACGGCGTCATCGGCTACCCGATCACCCCCTCGACGGAGATCGCCGAGCTCTTCGAATTCGCGCGTTCCGAGGGCGGCATGAACGTCTGGGGCCGTCACGCATTCTTCGTCGAGACTGAGGGCGAGCACTCGGCCCAAAGCGGCGCTCTCGGCGCCTCGCTGACCGGCGGTCAGTACATCTCCAACGCGTCTTCGAGCCAGGGCCTGCTCTACGCGATGGAGTCCCACTTCGTCACTGTCGGCAAGAAGGTCGGCGGGTTCGTGCTCCAGGTCGCCGCGCGGGTTGTCTCCAAGCACTCGCTCAATGTCATGGCCGGCCACGACGACGTCTACGCCCTCCTGCCGTCGGGATACACGATCCTCTTCGGCTCCAACCCCCAGGAGGCGGCCGACCTCGCCGCGATCTCGTACCGCACCTCGGCGCTGTCCCTCATCGCCGTCGCCAACGCAATGGACGGATTCGCGACGAGCCACGTGATGAGCGAGGCGTGCATGCCGGAGCCGGAGCTCCTCAGGGAATACCTCGGCGACCCCTCCGGACGCATCGCGTGCCCGACCGTGGCCCAGGAGATGCTCTTCGGCGCCAAGGGGCGCGTCTGGCAGTTGGGGCAGTACCTTGGCCGCCACGCCGATGACTTCGCCGACGACGCGCTCGCGAGCCTGCGTGCCTACCTCGACGCCAATGCCGCCAAGATTGAGAAGGACGGCGAGGGCGCGCTCATCGAGAAGACGACGGCATGGTTGCCCGCCGAACTTCGCGGCCAGTGGCGCCGCCAGTGGGTCAACGCGGACGAGAAGGGCACGCGGCAACTCGTTCCGGCGCTCGTCGACATCCACAACCCCGGCGTCACGGGTCCCGTCCAGAACCAGCCGGACTTCCAGGCGGGCGCCGTCGACCACCGCACCCACTTCGCGAACGCCGTTCCCGGCATCGTGCGGCAGGCGATGGACGAGTACACGGCCCTGACGGGGCGCGAATACTCGCCGATCATGGCCTACGACTGCGCGGACGCCGACTACGTCATCGTCGGCCTTGGCTCGATCACGGATGACGTGCGGGCGGTCGTTCCGTACCTTCGCTCGCAGGGCATCAAGGCAGGCGTCGTCTCCGTCAAACTGCTCCAGCCCTTCCCCGAGGCGGAACTCGTCGAGGCGCTGAAGAACGCGAAGGCGGTCACCGTCCTCGAGCGCTCGGACGACACGGCACTGACCAGGTTCGTCACGCAGGCCCTCTTCCACGCTCGCGCAAACGCCGACGGGGCGCAGAACCCCGGCGTGCCCGCGATCAAGAACCTCCCCGCGCTGACGACCGCGATCTTCGGACTCGGCGGGCACGACGTCCAGCCGCGCCACGTCATCGCCGCGTTCAAGAACATGGTCGACGGCAAGAGGGCGCCCCTCATCTACCTGGGCTCCCAGTTCTTCGAGCCCAACCCCGGCCCGACGATGGCGGCGCTTCAGGACAAGTTGCGCGCCGGGTACCCGGAGACCGTGGCCATGGCCCTCACGACGGAGCCGAACCCCGCGGGGCTACTGCCGGAGTCAGCCATGCGGATCCGGTTCCACTCCGTCGGCGGGTACGGCACCGTCGCTACGGGCAAGCTCCTCACCGACATCCTCGCCGGCGTGCTCGGCATGCACTCCAAGTCCGCGCCGAAGTACGGCTCGGAGAAGAGCGGCGCAGCGACGAACTACTACATCACGCTGAGCCCGGACCCGGTGCTGTTCACCAACGCCGAGCTCGAGGACGTCGAGGTGGTCATCTCCCCCGACCACAAGGCGTTCGTCCACACCAACCCCCTCAGGGGACTCGTCCCCGGCGGCACGTTCATCCTCCAGTCCGACCTCTCCCCCGAGGACACGTGGCGGAGCCTGCCGTCCTACGCGCGCCGCACAATCCGCGACAAGAAGATCCGCTTCCTCGTCATCGACGCGTTCACGGTCGCCAAGAAGCACGCCCCGACGCCCGAACTCGAGACCCGCATGATGGGCATCGCGTTCATCGGCGCGGTCGCGGGCCATGTTGACCGCATCTCCCAGGGCGCCACGGCGTCCGCGATCCGCGACAAGGTGAAGGCCCAGATCGCCAAGAAGTTCGGCGGCAAGGGGGACGCCGTGGTCGACGCCAACATGGCGGTCATCGACGACGGCATCGGCGCGACGCACCTGGTCGACTACTCGACACCGGCGTTTGCCGCGATCGAAAAGGAGACGGTCCTTCCGATCATTCGAACCAGCGCGATCTCCGCATCCATGTGCCCGACGGCGTCGGAGGAGCGCGCCAGCGCCCTGTTCGACCCCGCCTACTACGAGGACCTGATCGCCCGCCCGTTCCGCGAGGGAACCATGAGCGAGTCCCCCGTCCTTCCCGGAACGGGCCTCTTCATGCCCGTCGGGACCGGGGCCATCAAGGACAAGGGCCTCTTCCGCCGCACGGTGCCGATCTTCAATCCCGACGCCTGCACCGGCTGCCTTGAGTGCGCCCTCGTCTGCCCTGACGCCGCCATCCCGAACACGGTCCACGAGATCCACGACCTGCTCGCCACCGGCATCGCTCAGATTGACGCGACGGAGGCCCAGCGCTCCGCGCTCACCTCGCAGGTTCACGCGTGGTCGGAGAAGATTCGCGAGCTCTACCGCGAGAGCAAGGACGCGGGCACGTTCTCCGAGGTCGCGGCCAAGGCCGCGACGGCGCTCGACACCTCGAAGGCCATGGTCGCGAGCAACGCCGAGCAGGTCGTCGCGGTGCTCGCGGCGTTCCCCGTCGCGCGGACACGCCCGTTCTACGACTCGATGGAGAAGGAGAACCCCGGTTCGGGAGGCCTCTTCTCCGCGGCGATCGACCCGTGGAAGTGCACCGGCTGCCTCCAGTGCATCGATGCCTGCGGCGCAGGAGCCCTGACCGAGGTGGAGCAGGATGGCGACATCCTCACCGGGCTCGAGACCCGCTTCGAGTTCATGACGAAGCTGCCCCCGACGCCGAAGCGCTTCTACGAGGGCGCGACGTCCCCGGACGGCGACCTCAAGCGAATCATGCTCGACACGGCCAACTACTACGCCACCACCGGGGGGCACGGCGCGTGCCGCGGCTGCGGCGAGGTCACGGCCATCCGACTCGTCACATCCCTGAGCCGCGCCCTGGGCGCGGAGCGCCGCCGCGCGCACGTCGCCGAACTCGAGACCCTCGTGAGCGACCTGAACTCCAAACTGGCGACCGTCGACAAGGCCGACGCCACCCGCCGCGCCAGGATCGGACACGCCATCTCCGAACTCGACCGTTCGCTCTACCTGTACGAGTCGGGACCGAGCGGGAACGGCCCCGCGCCGACCGTCGTCGCCAACTCGACTGGATGCTCGAGCGTCTACGCATCGACCATGCCGTTCACTCCCTACCTCGACCCGTGGGTCAACAGCCTCTTCCAGGACGCCCAGCCGCTCGCGGTGGGCATCTACGAGGGCATCTCCGCCCAGATGGTGCGCGAGATCAAGGCGCTTCGCACGGCGAAACTCGAAATCGAAGACGGCTACAACCCCGCGGTCCACGACCCGGAACTTCGCCTTCTGGCGTGGCGTGCATTCACGCCGGACGAGAGTCGCCTCATGCCCGAGGTCCTGACCATCGGCGGCGACGGCGCGAACTACGACATCGGCTTCGGTGCCATGTCTCGCGTCCTCGCTGGCGGCACGCCCGTCAAGATGCTGGTGCTTAACACCGGTGCCTACTCCAACACCGGTGGCCAGGCCTCGACGGCCTCGTACATGGGCCAGGACGCGGACCTCGCGCGCTATGGCAAGGCGCACCACGGCAAGACCGAGTCCCGCAAGGAACTCGCGTTGCTCGCGGCGTTCCACCCTGGCGTCTACTCCTGCGTCACGGCGACCGCGCTTCACGGCCACTTCCTCCAGACGACCTTCGGCCTGCTTGGCTTCCAGGGCGGCGCGGCGATCATGGACGTCTACACCCCCTGCGGGACGGAGAACGGGATTCCCGAGGAACTCTCCAACTCTCGCTCGCGCCTTGCGGTCGAGAGCCGGATGAGCCCGGTGTTCGTTCACGACCCGCGCAAGGGCGAAACGCTCGCGGAGCGGTTCTCCCTGGACGGCAACCCGGACCTCGACAAGACGTGGACAACCTCCACGCTCGAGTACGTCGACGACGAGGGGCAGCTTCAGCTCATGACGACCCCGCTGACCCCGGCGGAGTTCGCGCTGGGCGAGGTCCGGTTTAAGAAGAACTTCAAGAAGCTCGCGAAGGAACTTGAAGACGGCGCGCTGCCGATCTCCGAGTTTGTCGCGCTCGCCCCCGCCGACCGTGGCGCGCGCGTCCCGTTCGTCTACGCGACCGACGACGACAAGCGCCTGATCAAGGTGCAGTGCTCGAACGAGGTCGTCGGGCTCGTGGAGGGCCGCCGTCACCACTGGAACATGCTGCGATTCCTTTCGGGGCAGATCCAGGCGGAGCTCGACACGGCGAACCGCGCCGAATTGGGCGCCCTCAAGGCCAAGTACGACCAGGCGCTCGAGCAGCGGGAGACCTCGCTCGACGACATCGCGAAGGCGATGGCGGACCTCGTGTCATCGAGCAGGGCTCCGGGAGGCCGCCCCGCGACCGTCACCACCTCGGTCTCGTTGCCGACGCCGGGGGCGGCGGCTGCTCCGGCTGCGGCTGGGTCTTCAACGGCTGCGTCTCCGGCGTCCGGCGCCGAAGCGTCCGCGGCGGGCGACAAGCCCGTGTGGCTCAACCCGAGCGACGAGCACCTCTGTAACGACTGCGGCACCTGCTACCAGGAGCTGCCGCAGTTCTTCCGCAAGAAGACCGAGGTCGTGGACGGAGAGGCGAGGATCCTCGCCGAGTTCATCCCCGGCTCGACCGACGGCGTGGAAGTCACGGCGGAACTCGCCAAGCGCATCGCCCGCGTGAAGGACACCTGCGACGCGGAGATCATTCGATGAGCACGACGACGGAGCGAGTGGACGGCGCGCCACGGGGCGAGGACGTCCGTCGATACGTCGACGCGACCCGCGCGCTCCAGGCCACCAGCAACGAGGTCCACGACCTCGAATCCAGCGAGGGCGTCGAGTCCTTCAACCGGCAGGTGGAGCTTCTGAAGCGTCGCCTCCTCGAAGACCCGATGGCCTTCCGCGACATGTTCATCGCGGACGGCATGGCCGCCGCCGCGTGGGAGTTCAACCAGAGTGACCTCTCCCCCGAGTTCGTCGAACGGCTCTGGGCCCTCCTCCAGCGCGACGACGACGCAAGCACCGTCATCATGCGGTTCATCTGGAACATGCCGATCGGCAAGAAGCGCGCCTTCATCCGCGGCCTCGACAAGAACCTGGGCCAGCGCTACCCGATGTTCGACGGCCTGAGCACCGATTGGCCCGCCGGGAGCTCGATCCCGCCGTACATTCGCACGCCCGAGCAGCGCTCGGACGACTTTGCCCTGGTGAACCAGGGCTACTACGGCTACATGACCCTGGGGTACTCCGCGCGGGACATCGAACTCCTCGTTTGGCTCGAGGCGCTTCGGGACAAGCAGTGCGCCGAAAGCCCGTGCGAACTCGGAATCTTCATCGCCGAGCACAAGCCGCCGCAGGGCGGATGCCCCGTGCGGATCCACATCCCCCAGATGCTGGAGTTGATCGGCCAGGGCCGCTTCCGCGAGGCCTTCGAGCTGATCGAGGGCTCAAACCCCCTTCCGGACGTCACGGGGCGCGTCTGCCCCCAGGAGCTTCAGTGCCAGGGCGTGTGTCTTCACAAGCTGCCCATGGCGATCGGCCAGGTCGAGTGGTTCCTTCCGCAACGCGACAAGATCGCGAACCCTGGCAGCGCCGAGCGCCGCTTCGCGGGCTTCCCCGACCCGTGGAAGGCGGCAACCAAGCCCCCCATCGCGATCGTCGGGTCCGGCCCGTCGGGCCTCATCAACGCGTACCTGCTTGCGGTCGAGGGCTTCCCCGTCACGATCTTCGAGGCGTTCCACGC
>JADGOS010000026.1 GCA_017882825.1 Demequinaceae bacterium
CTGCTTCGCGTACGGCGACGTCGCCCTCATCGAGAAGGCCGTCTCGGGCGTCGAGGTGGCCGTCAGCGTCGTGGGCGACGGGGATGGCGCCTATGCCCTTCCCCCGGTGGAGATCGTCACCGAAGGCAACTACGACTACGACGCCCGGTACAACGCCGGCCGCACCGAGTACTTCGCGCCGGCCCGGCTCGACGCCGCCCAGACCGCCGCCGTCTCCGAGGCGGCGCTCGCCGCCCACCGGGTCCTCGGGTTGCGCAACTTGTCGCGCACCGACCTCATCCTCGACGCGGAGGGTGCGCAGTTCCTCGACGTTAACGTCGCGCCGGGGATGACCGAGACGTCGCTCTTCCCGCAGGCGATCGAGGCGACCGGGCGGACGCTCTCCGCCGTCTACCGCGAGATCGTCGAGCTCGCCTAGGGCAAACGCACCTGGCGCTAGCGCCGGCCGCGCGGGTCGATGATCTCCACGATCCGGGCGAGGTCCTCGGGCGAACCAAACTCGATGACGACGGAGCCCTTCGCCCTGCTCCCGGCGATTCGGACGCGAGTGTCCAGCCGGTCGCCGAGGCGCTCGCCGATCTCGTCGTACGCGCCCGCCTGCGCGGTGGCAGCGACGGCCGCGCGGCGGGGCTTCGACGCCTTGATCCCGAGCGCGACGGCCTCCTCCGCCGCGCGGACGGACAGCCCCTCTTTCACGATGCGCTGGGCGAGGGTCTCCATCGCCTCGGGCTCGGCGAGGCCGAGGAGCGCGCGGGCGTGGCCGGCGCTGAGGACCCCGGCGGCGACGCGCTTCTGAACGAGCGGCGGGAGCTTCAGCAGGCGCAGGGTGTTGGAGATCTGCGGACGCGAGCGGGACAGGCGGTCCGCGAGTTGCTCGTGGGTGATGCCGAAGTCGTCGAGAAGTTGCTGGTAGGCGGCGGCCTCCTCGAGCGGATTCAACTGAGAACGGTGAAGGTTCTCCACGAGCGCGTCGCGGAGCATGTCTCCGTCCTCGGTCGTGCGGACGATCGCGGGGATCGCGTCGAGTCCCGCCTCCCGCGCTGCCCGCAGGCGCCGCTCGCCCATGATGAGCTCGAAGCCGAGACCCCGGGGATTCGGACGGACGACGATCGGCTGCAGGACGCCGACTTCCCTGATCGAGCCGACGAGTTCGGCGAGGGCGCCGGCATCGAAGACGGTCCGCGGCTGGCGTGGGTTCGGAACGATGTCGCCCGGCGGAATATAGGCGAACGTCGCCCCGGGGACGGGAAGCAGGTCGAGGGGCGCCCCGCCCGCGCCGTGGCCGGATCGCGACGGCGTGAAGAAGGCGTCGCTGGGCCGCTCGGCGTCGTCGCCCTCGGTGGGAATGAGGGCCCCCAGGCCCCTCCCCAGGCCCCGGCGGGGGGCGCTCACGCGCCCGCCCCGCGGACGGCGATCTCGCGGGCGATGCCCAGGTAGGCGACCGCGCCGCTCGAATGGGGGTCGTGGGTGATGACCGTCTTCCCGAAGCTCGGTGCCTCGGAGACTCGAACGGAACGGGGCACGGTGATCTCCAGCGTCTGGTCGGGGAAGTGGCTGCGGACCTCGTCGGCGACGTCCCGCGCGAGGTTGGTGCGGCCGTCGTACATGGTGAGAACGATCGTCGACACGTGGATCACGGGGTTGAGGTGCTTCTTGACCATCTCGATGGTCCGGATGAGTTGGGAGAGTCCCTCGAGCGCGTAGTACTCGCACTGGATGGGGATGAGCACCTCCCCCGCGACGACCATGGCATTCAGCGTCAGCAGGCCGAGGCTCGGGGGGCAGTCGATGATGACATAGTGGAAGTCGCGTCCGTGGGTCTCGAGGAACGCGCGAACCGCATCGGATAGGCGAAACTCGCGCCGCATCACGTTGACGAGTTCGATGTCCGCGCCAGCCAGGTCGATGGTCGCGGGGACACACCATAGCGACGGCAGGTCGGGGCAGCGCACCATTACCTCGGCGAGCGTCTTGCCGTCGAGCATCACCTCGTAGATCGAGGGTGTGCCGCTCGTGTGCGTGACGCCGACCGCGGTCGACGCATTGCCCTGCGGATCGCAGTCGATCACCAGGACGGTGGCTCCGCGCTTCGCTAGCGCGGCGGCCACGTTGACGCTCGTGGTCGTCTTGCCGACCCCGCCCTTCTGGTTTGAGACGGTGATGACGCGCGTGCGAGGGGGGAGGGGGAAGTCCGCTTCTTCGAGCTCGCGCAGCGTGCGCTCGTTCGCGATCATGTCTCGCGCAAGGGGGCTGTCGTCGTCCGCGAAGACGCCCGAGAAGGCGTCGTTCCGCGCGCGGTCCGTGCCGATGCGGGGACCGTCCTGATTCACTCGTTCTCCTTGGCGTGGCCACGCGGGCCGCGGTTGGTGGCGGAGTACCGCCAATGTTTCACGTGAAACGTCGCGAGCGCAATGCTCCCTTGGATGCGCGGGCGTCGGGGTATGACTCTAGTCGCCGACGCTGGTTGCGCCTAGTCGACCGGAACGCGAACCAGCCGAATGACCCGCGTGGCTTCGAGGCCGGGCAGGCTGGCAGCCTCCAACACCTCGGCCTCTAGGCGGAGCGCCCTCAGCGCGCCCGCGGCCGAGGCGACCTCGTCCGCCGCCCCCCGGCCCTTGAGGAACAGCATTTGCCCGCCGTCCGCAACCAGGGGCACGCACCAGCGCGCAAGTTTCGCCAGTGGCGCGACCGCCCGCGCCGTCACCGCGGGAGCGCGCACCAGGCCCGCCGCCGACTCGGCGCGCGCCCGAATGACGCGCGCGTTGGCAAGGCCGAGCCGAAGCGCGATCTCCTCGAGCCAAACGGCGCGACGTTCCATCGGCTCGATGAGAACGACCTCGCGATAAGGCTCCATCGCCGCAATGACCAAACCCGGCAAGCCCGCTCCTGAGCCAACGTCGATCACCGCGCCGTCGCGCAGGAAGGGGACGACGGCCGCGGAGTTCAGAAGGTGCCGCTCCCACAGTCGCGAGGCCTCCCGCGGCCCGATGAGCCCACGCTTCTCGCCCTCGGCGACGAGCGCGTCGCGAAACGCGGCGACCGCGCCCAACCGCTCGCCGAAGTAGTTCGCGAGTCGGGGGTCTCCGGCAAGCGGATCCGCGGTGTTCGAAGACGCCGCACCGGGGCCGGAGTCGTGCCGCGCGTTCGCGTCAGTCACGGTCAATGTTTCACGTGAAACGTTAGGCCGGCCGAATCACGACGTAGCGGTGCGGGTCTTCGCCCTCCGACTCGCTCACGAGCCCCCCCGCGAGAACGACGTCGTGGACCACCTTGCGTTCGAACGCATTCATCGGCTCGAGCGACAAGGGCTCCCCTGTCTCCAGAACCTTGGCGACCGCCTCTCGCCCCACCTCGGCCAGGCGCTCCTTGCGTCCGGCGCGGAAGCCGGCCACGTCCAGCATGAGCCGGCTCATTTCGCCGGTCTCCACCTGCACGGCGAGGCGGGCGAGGTCCTGAAGCGCCTCCAGCACCTCGCCGTCGGCGCCGACGAGGCGCTTGAGGTCCGCGCTCGGGCCGTCGGGCGAGACGATCGCGACCGAAGCCCGTCCCGCCTCAACCGTGATGTCGATGTCGCCATCCATGTCCAGAATGTCCAGGAGTTCCTCGAGGAAGTCCGCCGCAACGTCACCCTCGTGATCGAGGCGTTGCTTGCTGGGAGTGTCGCTCATGATCGTTCCTTCGCTCGGGTGCCGGCCGCCCGCGTGGGCGCCCGGACGGGTCTACTTGCGCTTGCGGTTCTTGCGCTGCGGCTGGGCGCGCTGCGTGACAACGGGGGCCTGCGGCTCCTCGGGTTCGTTCGACAGTACCCCGTCAGCGTGGGCCTTCACCTTGCCCTTGGCCGCGAGCCGCTCCTGGTAGACCTTGTGCGCCTCGGATCCCGGCGTCGGGTTCTTCTTGATGACGTAGAACTGCTGCCCCATGGACCAAATGTTGGTCGTCGTCCAGTAGATGAGCACGCCGATGGGGAAGAACGGCCCGGAGAACACGAAGATGAAGGGCATCATGTACATGAGCACCTTCTGCTGTTGCGCCATCGGCCCCTCAAGCGCCGACTGCGGCATGTTCTTCATCGTGATTTGACGCTGGGTCAGGAACGTCGTCGCCACCATCGCGACGATGAGCACCGCGGCGAAAACCTTCACCGTCGTGGTATCTGCGTCCTTGAAGGACTGCGAGATGCTCGCGCCGAAGATCGTCGCATGGTTCGCCTGGCGAACCATGTTCTCGGTCAGCGCGCCGAAGGGGGTGTACGAGTCTGTCGTGCCCGGATTGGGCTTGAGGTGGGTGTTCAGTACCCGGAACAGCGCCAGGAAGATGGGCGACTGGACGAGAAGCGGCAGGCACGAGGAAAACGGGTTCGTCTTGTGCTTCTGATACAACTCCATGGTCTCGCGGCTCATGGCCTCGCGGGACGCCTGATCCTTCTTGCCTTTGTACTTCGCCTGAATCTTCTTGAGGTCCGGCGCGAGCAGCTGCATCGCGCGTTGCGAGCGGATCTGGCGCATGAAGAGCGGGATGAGGATCACGCGGATGGTGATGACCAGGCCGACGATCGAGAGGGCCCATGTCCATCCGGAGGAGCCATCCAAGCCGAAAAACGTCAGCGCCTTGTACCAACCGACGAGCACATAGGAGACGGGTACTTCGATATACAACAGAAGGGTGTTGAGCACGGATCCCCCAGCCTTAGGTCGTTACGGACGTGCGTTGGGTGTGGGTGGGACTCTCATGTCGGCCGAACATCGACTCGCCCACGGCGGGCACGTCGTCGACGCCCCCGTAGCTCCACGGGTTGCAGCGAAGAAGCCGCCATCCCGCTAGGAGGGATCCCTTGACAAGGCCGTAGCGCTCAACGGCCTGGTACCCGTAGTGGGAACACGACGGGTAGTACTTGCACCTCGGGCCGAGCAGCGGGGAGATCGTCAACTGGTACCCACGGATGAGGCCGAGGCCCGCGTAGCGAGGCACGCGAAGAACCCCGCGGGCAAACGATGATCCTGTCACGCCGCGGCCCTCGCGCACGCGGTAGCAAGGGCGGAGTGCACGTCGGAGGACAATGCGGCGAACGGGGCGGTAGCGGCGGCGGGCAGTGCTCGCACCACGACGCGAGCGCCAGCCGGCAACGTGGGAAGCTCCCCGGCGATGATCGCTCGAAGGCGCCGCCTCACCCGATTCCGGACCACGGCACCTCCTACGGCCTTAGACACGGCGAAACCCACGAAGCGCGTCGGCTCAGCCGTTCGCGCCAAATAGACCACCACCGTAACCCTCCCGCTCTTAAACCCGCGGCGCATCACAGACTCAAAGTCCGAGGCCGCCCGCATGCGGGAGTCGGCGGGGAGCACCCTATGCCGAGAGCTCGGTGCGTCCCCTGCGGCGGCGGGCGGCGAGGATGGAACGGCCAGCGCGCGTGTGCATGCGCAGGCGGAAGCCGTGCGTCTTGGCGCGCCGACGGTTGTTCGGCTGGAACGTGCGCTTGGTCACGGGAACTCCGAAGTGTTAGGGGTAGTCAAATCAGCGGACCAAGGCTACGGGCTGGGCGGGGGAGCGTCAAATCTCGTCGCCCACGTTGGCCTCCGGGCCCGAACAGGATAGGCTCCACCATCATCGCGAGTTGCATGCCGAACGACACGCGGAACGCGAGGTAACGAATCGGTGACGGCGACTCTCCGGGTGTGAACAAACCTGTGGAGAGTTGAGGGGAGAGGCGGGAACTGTGGCGGGAATAGCCGCACACGAGCCTATCGATGTGATCTGGGGCAAGACCCTTGACGCGTTGCGCGCCAACACCAACCTGACGGCACAGAACCGCTCTTTCGTTCGGCTCGTCAAGCCCCTCGCCCTTGTGGACGACAACGTGTTTCTCGCCGTCGCGGAAGACTTCACCAAGAACTACCTTGAGACCCAACTCCGCAACGTCATCACCGAGGCGCTCGTGTCGGTTCTCGATCGCTCGGTCCGTTTCGCGGTGACCGTCGACGCCTCCGTCGTTCCCCAAGACATGAGCGACGCCGACGACGAGCCCGAGCCGCGTCGGTCCTCCAAGTCCAAGAGCAAGAGCTCCAGTTCAGACGACCCACATCTCAATCCGCGGTACACCTTTGACACGTTCGTCATCGGCGCATCCAACCGCTTCGCCCACGCGGCGGCGCTCGCCGTAGCGGAAGCGCCAGGCAAGACGTACAACCCGCTCTTCATCTACGGCGACTCAGGGCTGGGCAAGACCCACCTTCTTCACGCGATCGGGCACTACACCCGGCACCTCAAGCCTCAGACGCGCGTGCGCTACGTGAACTCCGAGGAGTTCACCAACGACTTCATCAACGCGATTCGCGACGACCGGAAGCTGGCGTTCAAGCGCCACTATCGCGACGTCGACATCCTTCTGATTGATGACATCCAGTTTCTTCAGGGCAAGGAACAAACGCTCGAGGAGTTCTTCCACACGTTCAACGCGCTTCACAATGCCGGCAAGCACGTCGTGATCACCTGCGATGTCTCGCCGAGGAACCTCGGCGGGATTGAGGAACGGATGCGAACCCGCTTCGAGTGGGGGCTGATGACGGATGTCCAGCCACCTGACCTTGAGACCCGCATCGCCATCCTTCGAAAGAAGGCGGCGCTGGATCACGTTCAGGCGCCCGACGACGTGCTCGGCTACATCGGCTCGAATATCACGACCAACATCCGCGAGCTCGAGGGCGCCCTTATCCGCGTCACCGCCTTCGCGGCCCTAAACAAACAGGTCGTCGACCTGAGCCTCGCCCAAGTGGTGCTGAAGGACCTCATCAGTGACGACGACTCTGAGATCACCGCCGCGACCATCATCGGCAAGACCGCCGAGTACTTCGGTATCACCATGGACGAACTCACCGGGACCTCACGCTCGCGCGTGTACGTGACCGCGCGGCAGATTGCCATGTACCTCTGCCGGCAGCTCACGGACCTTTCCCTTCCCAAGATCGGGGATCACTTTGGCGGGAAGGACCACACCACGGTTATGTACGCCGTGAAGAAGGTGGAAGACCAGATTGCTCAGCGCCGGCAAATGTACAACCAAGTCACGGAGATCCACGCGCGCATTAAGCAGCAATCGCGCTCCAAATAGTCCGCGTACTTCCCATGCCGTCAGCGTGACATCCGTCACGCGGGAATTGCACACCTGTGTACAACCCTGTGAATGCCCGTGGATGGTCTCCCCTTTCCCTGGGGATGGGGTGTGGGTAACCCCCCTTCCCCACCCCCTTTGTCCACCGCCTCTCCCTCGTCATCCGCCCGCCGTCCCTCGATTCCCCGGGTTCTCCCCAGGCCGTCCCGACATCTACCAGGGGCAATGCTTGTTGTCCCCCGTTTCCACAGGTGCTACTACGACTCCTTCTCCTTCTTTCTCTTCATAACTCCGAGCCGTCATGACCCCGACACATCACCTACCACTCCGACTTCTCCTACCAGCCAGCAATCATGTCTTTGGCGTAGTCTGTGCCCAAGCGAACCGAGGAGTGAACGATGAAGTTTTCCGTTGACCGGGACGTGCTCGCGGACGCCGTCGCGTGGACGGGCCGCGCGGTGCCGTCCCGTCCTCCGACACCTGTGCTTGCAGGGGTGCGGATCGAAGCGGACCGCAGCGGCATAGTGAGGTTGGCGAGTTTCGACTATGAGGTCTCCGCCAAGGCCGAATTCGGCGCCCAGGTCGAGAGCGAGGGCGTCGCGCTCGTCTCCGGACGGCTCCTCAGGGAAATTGCGAACGCGCTTCCACACAAACCGGTGGGCTTCTCTCTTGAGGGCACGAAGGTATCCGTGACGTGCGGCGCCAGCCGCTTCACGTTGGCGACAATGCCCGTCGACCAGTACCCGAACCTGCCCGAGCTTCCCGAGCAATCCGGAACGGTCAGCGGCAAGGAATTTGAGACCGCCGTCGTGCAAGTGGCGTCGGCGGCTTCCCGCGACGAAACCCTGCCCATTCTCACCGGTGTGCGAGTGGAGATTGAAGGCTCGAGCATCTCCCTCCTTGCGACCGATCGCTACCGGCTGGCGTTGCGGGAGCTCAAATGGAAGCCGTCGGTGTCCAATATCTCGGCGGTCGCGCTCGTTCGAGCGAAGACCCTCCTCGAGACGGCGAAGGCCCTTGGTTCGGGTGACGTTACGGTGGCGCTGTCGTCGGGGAGCGAGATCGACCTGGTGGGATTCGCGGCCGGGGGGCTTCAAACCACCTCGCTACTCATGGACGGGGACTACCCTCAAGTCCGCCGATTGTTCCCCGACGCGTCACCCATCACCGCGACCGTCAACACCCAAGAACTGATGGACGCAACCCGGCGGGTGTCGCTCGTCGCGGAGCGCAACAGTTCGGTGCGCCTGTCGTTCTTGGCCGGCGAAGTGACCTTGGATGCCGGGCAGACCGAGGATGCGCAGGCGAGCGAGGCGATCGAGTGTGTCCTCGATGGCGACGGCATCACCGTCGCCTTTAATCCCCAGTACCTCCTCGACGGGCTTGGGGCGATCTCGACCGACTACGTTCGATTTGGTTTCACGCAGGAGACCAAGCCGGTCGAATTCATGGGGATTTCGAAACCGGGCGGCGAACTCGCACCCGAGTTCCGCTATCTGTTGGTGCCCATCCGCATCTCGTCGTAGCTCATGCGCGTCGCGCGGCTCTCACTCACCGACTTCCGGTCGTATCGGGAGTTGGACCTTACCCTCGGTCCCCGAGTGACAACCCTTGTGGGACCCAACGGCGCGGGCAAGACCAACATCGTCGAGGCGATCCGCTACCTGTCCATCCTGGGGAGCCACCGCGTCTCGACTGATGCCCCGCTCATCCGCGCGACGGCCGCGGCCGCCGTCGTGCGCGCAAAGGTCGAACGCGCTGGCCGTGCGATGGTCGTCGAGGCGACCATCTCACCAGGTAGGGCAAAGGGCTACCGACTCAATGGCAACCCCGCGAAGGCGCGCGAGGTTGCGGGCCTGTTGCGCACCGTCGTGTTCTCCCCGGAGGACCTCGACCTGGTCAAGGGCGACCCCTCCGGGCGGCGCCGTTTCCTCGATGAGTTGTGCGTGGCGCTCACGCCGGCCCTGGCGGGCGACCTCGCCGACTATGACCGAGTAGTCCGGCAGAGGACGGCGCTTCTGAAGGGGGCGCGGGGCCGGGGGTCGGCGCCCGCCACCCTCGACGTGTGGGACGAGCGTCAGGCGGAGTTAGGCGCCCGCGTCATCCGCGCCCGGCTTGAGGCGGTGACGGCACTCGCGCCCCACGCCGCCGCCGCGTACGCGGACCTGTCCTCTGGCGGCCATTCAACATTCGCCTACGAGTCATTGAGCCTGGACGCGCCCGGATCGTCGATGGGGGCGCAGGGTGATCTGGCGCAGGGTGATCTGGCGCAGCGGCTGCTTGAGGCAATCGTCCGCGCGCGATCGAAGGAACTCGAGCGGGGCGTGTGTCTGGTCGGCCCCCACAGGGACGACCTCCTGGTGACGCTCGGCGGCATGCCCGCGCGGGGGTACGCGAGCCATGGCGAGTCCTGGTCCGCCGCGCTCGCGCTCCGACTCGGAACGTACGACCTCCTCACCTCGGCCAGCGGCCCGGATTCCGGGGACGATGGCGAGCCGGTGTTGATTCTCGACGACGTCTTCGCGGAACTGGACGCCGGGCGCAGGCGGGCGCTCGCCGAGCGGGTCGCCCCCGCGCAGCAGGTCATCGTGACGGCCGCCGTGCTCGCTGACGTTCCGGCGAGTCTCGTCGGCGACGTCCTGTTCGTGGGCGGGGGGAGGGTGGGTCGTGACGGAACAGCCGGCTGAGGACGAGCGCGGGCGCTCGGCGAAGCCCGATGGCGCGGCGCGGGCCGATGGCGCGGCGCGTGCCGATGGCGCCGCGCAGGCGCGCGAGGCAATGGAGCGCGCAAGGGCTGGCGCGCGCGCCCGCGGCGCGACGACGCGGTCGGCGAAGCAGGCCTCGAGAGCGCGGGCGAGGGGGCGGGGCGGCGAGGTCGGACGGGAGCCCTACGGATCCGGTCGCGAGCCCAAAAGCGTCGAGAGCGAGGTGGCCGCGCTGTTCGAGATGCCGGGCTGGAAGGAAAACGTGCAGGTTGCGGGCGTCACGGCGCGTTGGCGGGACGTCGTGGGAGACGCCATCGCGGACCACTGTTCCGAGGTCGCGTTCGAGGCCGGGATCGTGCGGGTGCGGGCGTCCTCGACCGCGTGGGCCACTCAACTGGGGACGATGGCGGGGCACATTCGCCAACTTCTGAACGAGGCGATCGGCGCCGAGGCCGTCATGGAAGTACGCATCGTCGGCCCTGCGGGACGCTCGTGGGTGAAGGGACAGCGGACCGTTCGCGGGCGGGGCCCCCGGGACACCTACGGGTAGTCCGGAGTTCCGCAGGCGTCGGTCAATCGAGAATTGCCCGCCAATGACGCGTGGAGGCCCCCAGGGGCGACTAGAATGGGTTTCTGTATCGCGCGTGCCGTCTGTGGCCGCGCCACTCGCTTGAAGGGGCGTTTTCGTGGTCGCATCGAAGCCTGGAGCGGTGCCCACCTATGGAGCGGAGAACATCACCGTTCTTGAGGGCCTCGAAGCCGTTCGGAAGCGTCCGAGCATGTATATCGGCTCGACGGGCGAACGGGGTCTCCATCACCTGGTCTACGAGGTCGTCGACAACTCGGTCGACGAGGCCCTCGCCGGATACTGCGACACCATCATCGTGACGCTTCTCCCCGACGCGGGGGTCCGCGTCATCGACAACGGCCGCGGAATCCCCGTTGACATCGTCGAGTCGGAGGGCAGGCCCGCGCTGGAGGTCGTCTTGACCGTGCTTCACGCGGGGGGCAAGTTCGGGGGCGGGGGCTACGCGGTCTCCGGGGGACTCCACGGGGTCGGCGTGTCCGTTGTCAACGCGCTTTCGACGCGTCTCGAGGCGGAGGTCACGCGCGAGGGACACGTCTGGCGCCAGGCGTATGAGATCGGCGTTCCGGTGAACCCGATCCAGAAGGGCGAGACGGCCGAGGGAACCGGGACGACGATCACCTTCTGGGCGAACGACACGATCTTCGAGACGACGGACTACGACTACGAGACCCTGCGGTCGCGGTTCCAGCAGATGGCCTTCCTCAACCGGGGCCTCGCTATCACCCTGATCGACGAGCGGCCCGAGTATGCCGTCGACGACGAGGCGGACGCCGACCAGCGCCGGACGGTCACCTACCGCTACGACGGTGGCCTCATCGACTACGTCGACCACCTCAACGACGCGAAGAAGTCCGAGCGGGTCCACGCCGAGATCATCAGTTTCGAGGCCGAGGACCCGGCGGGAGCGATCTCGCTCGAGGTCGCCATGCAGTGGACGAACGCCTACTCGGAGTCCGTCTTCACCTACGCGAACACCATCTCGACGACGGAGGGCGGCACCCACGAGGAGGGGTTCCGTTCCGCGCTCACCTCGCTGGTGAACAAATACGCGAGGGAGAAGGGCATCCTCAAGGACAAGGACGACAACCTCACGGGCGACGACGTTCGCGAGGGACTGACGGCCGTCCTCAGCGTCAAACTGCGCGAGCCTCAGTTCGAGGGCCAGACCAAGACCAAACTCGGAAACACGGAGGCGAAGACCTTCGTGCAGAAGGTCGTGGGGGAGAGGCTCGGCGATTGGCTGGACTCGCACCCCACGGAGGCGCGCGACGTGATCCGGAAGTCCCTCCAGGCATCCGCGGCCCGCATGGCGGCGCGCAAAGCTCGCGAGGCTACGCGGCGCAAGGGCCTCCTCGAGTCGGGGGGCATGCCGGGCAAGCTCCGCGACTGTCAGAGCCGGAACCCGGCGGAGTCGGAGATCTACATCGTCGAGGGAGACTCGGCCGGCGGCTCGGCCGTCCGGGGGCGCGACCCGCAGACCCAGGCGATCCTGCCGCTCCGAGGAAAGATCCTCAACGTGGAACGGGCTCGGCTCGACCGTGCCCTCGGCAACAACGAGGTGCAGGCGCTCATCACGGCCTTCGGCACGGGAATCGGGGAGGACTTCGACCTCGCCAAGTGCCGCTACCACAAGATCATCCTGATGGCGGATGCCGACGTCGACGGCCAACACATCCGGACGCTTCTCCTCACCCTCCTGTTCCGGTACATGCGCCCGCTGATCGACGCGGGGTACGTGTACCTGGCGCAGCCACCGCTCTTCAAGATCAAGTGGTCGAACAACGACCACGAGTACGTCTTCTCCGATCGCGAGCGGGACGCGCTCCTCGCCGATGGGGCGAAGGCGGGAAAGAAGATCCCGAAAGACAACGCGATCCAGCGGTACAAGGGTCTCGGCGAGATGGACTACTCGGAACTCTGGGAGACGACCATGAACCCGGTGTCGCGAACGCTCCTCCAGATCACGATGGATGACGCGGCAGCGGCGGACGAGGTCTTCTCCGTGCTCATGGGCGAGGACGTTGAGTCCCGCCGGTCGTTCATCCAACGGAACGCGAAGGATGTGAGATTCCTTGACATCTGAGGTGACGGGTCACGACAAGATGGAGCCCATCGACATCCAGGTCGAGATGCAACGCTCGTACCTCGACTACGCGATGTCGGTCATCGTGGGTCGCGCGCTTCCGGAGGTTCGCGATGGGCTGAAGCCCGTCCACCGCCGCGTCATCTACGCGATGTTCGACGGGGGCTACCGCCCCGACCGCGCGTACTCCAAGTGCTCGCGGGTCGTCGGTGACGTCATGGGCAAGTATCACCCGCATGGGGACTCCGCGATCTACGACACCCTCGTCCGCCTGGTCCAGGACTGGTCTCTTCGCTACCCCCTCGTCGACGGCCAGGGCAACTTTGGTAGCCCGGGCAACGACCCGGCCGCCGCGCCTCGGTACACCGAGTGTCGAATGGCCCCGCTCGCTATGGAGATGGTGCGGGACATCGACAAGGACACCGTCGACTTCCAGGACAACTACGACGGCCGGACGCAGGAACCCTCGATTCTTCCGGCGCGCTTTCCCAACCTTCTTGTCAACGGCTCGGCGGGCATCGCCGTCGGCATGGCGACGAACATCCCGCCCCACAACCTGCGCGAGGTCGCGTCGGGGGCGCAGTGGTTCCTGGAGAACCCGGACGCCTCCAAGGAGGCGCTGCTGGAGGCCCTGATCGAACGGATCAAGGGTCCGGACTTCCCCACGGGGGCGACGATCCTCGGGCGCGCCGGCATCGATCAGGCGTATCGCACCGGCCGCGGCTCCATCACGATGCGCGCCGTCGTGGAGGTGGAAGAGATCCAGGGTCGCATGTGCCTGGTCGTCAGCGAATTGCCCTACCAGGTCAACCCCGACAACCTTGCGCAGAAGATCGCCGAGCTCGTCCGCGACGGCAAGATCGCCGGCATCGCCGACATCCGCGACGAGACATCCGGCCGGACCGGCCAGCGGCTCGTCATCGTGCTCAAACGCGACGCGGTTGCCAAGGTGGTCCTCAACAACCTCTACAAGCACACCCAGCTTCAGGACAACTTTGGCGCGAACATGCTCGCGCTCGTCGATGGCGTTCCGCGCACCCTCACCCTCGACGCGTTCATTCGGCACTGGGTCGCGCACCAGATCGAGGTCATCGTCCGACGGACCCAATTCCGTCTGCGCGAGGCCGAGCGCGAGATCCACATCCTTCGCGGCTACCTGAAGGCCCTAGACGCCCTCGATGCCGTGATCGCGCTTATCCGTGCTGCCGCGACGGTCGACGACGCGCGCGAACGCCTCATGACGTTCCTCGACGTCGACGAGATCCAGGCGAATGCCATCCTCAACCTTCAGCTCCGGCGTCTCGCCGCCCTCGAGCGGAAGAAGATCGAGGATGACCACGCTTCCCTCGAGGCGGAGATCTCCGACCTCAACGACATCCTCGCTTCGGAGGCGCGCCAGCGGACGATCATCGCGACGGAACTCGGCGAGATCGTCGCGAAGTACGGCGACGAACGCCGGACCATCATCGCCCCCCACGAGGGCGACATGGACATCGAGGACCTCATCGCCGAGGAGGAGGTGGTCGTCACGATCACCCGCTCCGGGTACGCGAAGCGAACCAAGTCGTCGCTCTACCGCTCGCAGAAACGGGGAGGCAAGGGAGTCCGCGGCGCGACACTCCGCGCGGACGACGTCGTCCAGCACTTCTTCGTCACCACGACCCACCACTGGCTGCTGTTCTTCACGAACCTCGGCAGGGTCTACCGCGCCAAGGCGTATGAGTTGCCGGACGGCGCGCGCGACGCCAAGGGCCAGCACGTGGCGAACATGCTTGCCTTCCAGCCGGGCGAGGAGATCGCGGAGGTCCTCGATCTCAAGACGTATGGGGACAAGCCGTACCTCGTCCTTGCGACCAAGCGGGGCCTCGTCAAGAAGACGAGGCTGGAGGAGTACGACTCGAACCGCTCCGGCGGCCTTATCGCTATCAACCTCCGGCCCATCGGGGTTGCCGGCGATGCGGAAGCGGACGACGCGCAATCGGACGAGACGCAGGCGGGCGCGGCGAGGACGGACGAACTCATGGCGGCTCGGCTCGTGTCCGACGAGGACGACCTCATGCTGGTGAGCCGCAAGGGTCAGTCGATTCGGTTCACCGCCGATGGCGACGCCCTGCGGCCCATGGGCCGGGCGACCTCGGGCGTCACGGGGATGCGATTCCGCGAGGATGACGAACTGCTCGCCATGGACGTGGTTCGCGACGGGATGTTCAGTTTCATCGCGACCGAGGGCGGGTACGCGAAGCGGACGGACGTGGCGGAGTATCGCAGCCAGGGACGCGGCGGGCTCGGCATTAAGGTCGCCAAGCTCCAGGAAGAGCGCGGCGACCTCGTCGGCGCGTTACTCGTCGACGAAGCCGACGAGGTGCTGGTCGTCATGGAAAACGGGAAGGTCATGCGCGCCGACGTCGTCGGCGTCCCTGCCAAGGGGCGCGACACGATGGGCGTGATCTTCGCCAAGCCGGACGAAGGCGACCGAATTGTCGCGATCGCGCGCAACAGCGAACGGAGCCTCGACGGCGACGCGGAAGCCGGAAGCGACGCGGCGACCGCCGACACGGCCGCGAGTGCGGCCGGCGACTCGGGAAACCATCCGGCTCGCCTGGGCGTTGATGAGGCGCAGGGGGAAGGCCTTTCGGCGTGACCATCTCGGGGCGAGCGGTTAGGCTGAGCACAAGCCACGCGCGACCGCGCACGATCGAGGAGTTTGCATGAATGCGGACAACCCCGCCAACCCGGCCACAACGGGAGCGCACCCCTTTCCGGGCGTGACGCAAGCTGTGCCCCAGGGTCCGGGTGGGCCGGAGGGCGCGCGGGCGCCGTGGGGCGCCGTTGGCCCGCGCATGCAGTCTCAGCCAGGGGCGGGCGATGGCCCGGCGCACTCCGGTGCGCCGGCGGTCCCTCCGCCCAGCCCATACGCGGCGCCGGGAGGCTCGACGGGCTCGGCGAATCCCGGTTCTCCGTCGCAACCGGTCGCGCCGGCCGCCCCGGCCGTGACCCCACCGACGCAGCACGCACCCGCGCAACCGGCCGCCCCGGCCGCGACCCCACCGACGCAGCACGCCACACCTCCGCACACGACTGCGCCACACACGACTGCGCCACCCGCGCGGTTGAACCCCCTAGCCCCGACCGTCGCCGCGCCGATTCGT
This sequence comes from Demequinaceae bacterium, assembly GCA_017882825.1. Lineage (GTDB taxonomy): Bacteria > Actinomycetota > Actinomycetes > Actinomycetales > Demequinaceae > JAFGBM01. The sequence goes on from JADGOS010000026.1 coordinate 15,635, forward strand.
CGCACCTCGCTCCGAACGGGAACGCTCCCCGTGGAGACCAGCGTGGAGACCAGCGCGGAGACCCCCGCCCCGAAGAAGTTCTCTCTCTTTGGCAAGAAGTCCGAGGCCGAGGTTCCGTCGTCGGGAACGACGACCACGACGCTGCGCCGCAAGGGCGGCCCGCGCAAGGTTCGTGCGATGCTGATCTCGGTCGACCCGTGGTCGGCTATGAAGATGAGTTTTCTCACCTCGATCGCGGCGGGAATCGCGCTCGTGGTGGCCGTGAGCGTGGTGTGGGGCGTTCTCGACACGATGGGCGTGTTCGTCGCGATTCGGGACCAGATCACGACGCTGTTCAACCTGAAGACCGAGACGTCGATCCTCCAGTACCTCGAGTACAGCAAGGTCATGTCGGGGGCGATCCTCGTGGCGGTCTTCAACGCCGTGATCCTCACCGCGCTCGGGACACTCTCCGCGCTGATCTACAACATCATTGGGAAACTTGTCGGCGGGGTGTACGTCACCCTCAGCGACGACTAGTTCCGGTTTGAGTCGGCTTGCGGCGGTGGGGTATCCTGGGTCGCCGCTCAAGCGGCGTTCAGGGCCCATAGCTCAGGCGGTTAGAGCGCTTCGCTGATAACGAAGAGGTCGGAGGTTCAAGTCCTCCTGGGCCCACGAGAGGGGTGGTGAATGTCATGAAGAAGTTGCTGATCATTCTTGGCGGCCTCACGCTCGGAGCACTGATGTACGTGTGGTGGGAGCGAAACTCGGACCGCGATCTGTGGGACGACGTTCTGGACGATCCCGCCTAGGGGCCTTAGCTCAATTGGTAGAGCGCCTGCTTTGCAAGCAGGAGGTCAGGGGTTCGATTCCCCTAGGCTCCACGGCGCTGGGCGCACGACGACCCCGGCCGCGACGGCCGGGGTCGTTCGTCGTTTGCACTAACCCTTGTCGTTTGAACTACCCTTTGTCGCCCGACGGCCCCTTCTTCGCGGCGGGCTTCTTCTTGGCGGCCGGGGGCTTCCTGAGCTCCGCCGTCTCGTCCTCGCCCCACACGTCCTCGATGTCATCCATGGCGAAGACGACGTCGCCCGTGGCGCGCTTGCGAGCGGTGCGAACGGTCTCGCGGACACGCTGGGCCGCGGGGCCCGTCTCGTCGCGCACCCACTTGGCGGCGGGAACGGCGGCGTCCCTGACCTTGCGCACCGTCGGGACGGCGGCCTCGGCGATCGCGGCTCCGGCGGCCGAGGCGGTCGAGGTGACGACCTCTCCCGCGTGACGCAACGCCTCCTCGGCGGAATCGACGGCCTTGTTGATCGAGGTGCGGGCGCGCGCGATGCGAGCCCGCTGTTCGTCCGCGAACTCCCAGTCCTCGTCGCGCTCGGGCCACGCCTCCGGCCCCGGGTCCCGGCGAGCCCAGGCGACGACAGCCGCGCCTGCCGCGACGGCAACCGTCAGGGGAATGATGACGGCGAGCCACGGGAAGTCGCGGTCCTTGCGCGCGGGCGGCGGCGGCTCGGGCTCGCGCCCGGCCCGGCGAACCGCCTCGACGACCCCAGGGATGACCGATCCGACGACCGCGTCATGGATGATGTCTGCCAAGTGCTCGGCGCGACCGCCAGCGCCCGCGACGAAAGGCGTGGCGCGGCGAGCTCCCGTGCGGTACGCCTTCTTGGCGCGTGGAACGGCCCAGTCGCGGGCGGCCTCGTATCGGGGCTCCGCCCAGTCCCGGGCCTCGCGCGCCGCGTCGCGCGCCGCCTCGGCGCGGTGGAGCGCCTGCGCGATCAGACCTTCAAGATCAATGCCGTCCCGAGCGTGCTTGGAACCCCGAGTTGGGCGGGCCATGGCGTCCTCCTAGTTGTTGAGATAACTCTCGCTCCTACCATCGTGCCACCAAGAAAGCGCAAAGGCCAGGCGCGTGACACAATGGCGACCATGATCGCGACTATTCAGACCACGGCGGGAGATATCCGCGTGGAACTGCTTGAGAACCATGCTCCCGCGACGGTCGCCAACTTCACGGGACTCGCCTCGGGAACCAAGGAATGGAAGGACCCCTCGACCGGCGAGATGCGGTCGGATCCCTTCTATGACGGATTGGTGTTCCACCGAGTGATCCGCGGATTCATGATCCAAGGCGGTTGCCCGCTCGGAAGCGGAACCGGGGGCCCCGGATACACGTTCGATGACGAGATCCACCCGGAGCTCCGCTTCGACCAGCCGTACCTGCTCGCAATGGCGAACTCGGGCCTGAGGCGCAACCCCATCACGGGGGCGGCCGCAGGCACGAACGGCTCACAGTTCTTCATCACCGTCGAGCCGACGCCGCACCTCACCGGCAAACACACCATCTTTGGGCGAGTCGCCGATGACGAGTCCAGGGCCGTGGTCGACGCCATCGCGACGACTCCGGTTGGGGCCAACGACCGGCCGCGCGATGACGTCATGATCACCGGCGTCACCCTCGCCTAGCGTGTCCGTACCTGAGGTGGGACCGGGCGGCGTCGAGCCCACGTGCCCGCGCCATCCTGGCGTCGTGTCGTACGTCCGCTGTCAGCGGTGCGGTCGCCCCACCTGCCCCGCGTGTCAGCGTGTCGCTCCTGTGGGGATTCAGTGCGTCGACTGCGTGAAGGAGGCGGCCGCCGCTCAGCGTCCGGTCCGATCCCGGCTCGGCCTGAAGGTGGCGTCCGGCCCTCCGGTCATGACGATCGGGCTCGTCGCCCTCAACGTGGCCGCCTACCTCTACGGGATGACGCTCAAGTCGGGACAGTTGTTCAGCGCGTGGGGCCTGTGGCCCCACTACGACGCGCTACACCCGTACATGTACGGCGGAACCGAGTGGTGGAGGTGGGTCACCAACGGTTTCGTCCACGAGGGCATTCTGCACATCGGCATGAACATGTTCGTGCTCGTGATGTTTGGTCGCCAGGTGGAAATGCTGCTCGGACGCCTGCGCTTCGCGATCCTCTACGGCGCGTCCCTCCTCGGGTCGAGCGCGCTCGTCGCGATCCTCGGCACCACCGGAAGCGTGAACGGTGGGGCATCGGGGGCCATCTTCGGCCTCATCGCCGGCTATGTCGCGATCGCGATGACCCTGCACTTGCCCGTGCAGTCCCTGGTTCTTCAGGCAGGCGCGTGGCTCGTCATCGGTTTCTTCGTGCCTGGTCTCTCGTGGCAGGGTCACCTAGGCGGCGCGCTCACCGGT
>JADGOS010000092.1 GCA_017882825.1 Demequinaceae bacterium
ACCAATCGTCGCGGCGCGCGCTCCGGACCTGTTGGCCGAGCCCACGATCATCGAACCTGAAGACGAGGGGCAACGCGCCATGGGAACCGTCAGCGATTTCGTCGTGCAACGGATACGGGAATGGGGCGTCAGCCGGGTGTTCGCCTTCCCCGGGGACGGAATCGGCGCGTTCGACGGCGCCCTCGGCAGGGCCGAACGTACCGGCGATGGGTTGCGGTACGTGCGGCCAACGCACGAGGAGCTCTGTTCCCTTATGGCGACGGCGCACGCCAAGTTCACTGGTGAGGTCGGGGTCTGTATCGCAACGTCGAGCCCGGGCGCCTTCCACCTGCTGAACGGGTTGTACGACGCCCAGATGGACAATCAACCGGTCGTCGCCATCGTCGGCCAGCAGGGGCTGAACGCGTTGGGCACGTTCACCCAGCAGGAGAGCAATCTCGAACGGGTCCTCGCGGACGTCGCCATCTACGTCCAGACGATCGTCTCGCCCCAGCAGGCGCAGGCCGTTGTTGACACCGCGTTCCGCACCGCGCGGGTGCGGCTGGGGCCGGCCGTGATCATCCTTCCTCATGATGTTCAGGCGATGAAGATGCCGGAGGTGGCCCGAGCGAACTGGGTGGCGCGTTCCAGCGCGGTGGCGCCCTCCACCTCGATCGTTCCGCCCGCGAGCGAGATCGTGAAGGCGGCGGCCATCATCAATGCCGGAAGCAAGGTCACGTTCATCGTTGGCCACGGCGCGAACGGAGCGACCGACGAGGTGCTCCGTGCCGCCGAATTGTGCGGGGCCGGCGTCATCACGACGGTCCGCGCCAAACAGGTGATCCCCTCCGACGTGCCGTACCACTCTCAGCAGTTGGGACTTCTGGGCTCGCTGCCGAGCGTGCACCAGATGAGCGGATGCGACACCCTAGTGTTCCTGGGAACCAACTACCCGTACAGCCAGTTCCTGCCGAAGACGGGGCAGGCGCGAGCGATCCAGGTGGACCTCAAGCCCGAGCAGATGGGATTGCGCTACCCCACGGAGCTCAACGTCTGGGGCGACGTCAAGGCAACCCTTGCCGCCCTCATCCCGCATCTTGACCAGAAGACGGACCTTTCCTGGCAAGACACCGTCGCCGACGAGATGGCGGAGTGGGAGAACGAGATGGAAGCCCAGGCGATGCTGACCTACAAAGACGGCGTCAACCCGCGACGGGTCTTCCACGAACTCAACAAGCGCCTACCCGCGAACGCGATCATCACGGCCGATGCCGGGACGACGGTGGACTGGTACGGCCATCACATCCGCCTCCGTCGCGGCATGTTGGGCGATCTCTCCGGCAGGTTGGCCACCATGCTCGCCGCCATGCCCTACGCGGTGGCGGCGAAGTTCGCGTACTCCGACCGCCCCGTGATCTGCACGATCGGGGATGGCGCCTTCCAGATGCTTGGGATGAACGAACTCATCACGATCAAGAAGTACATGAAGGACTGGGACAACCCGCAACTGATCATCATGGTGCTCCACAACGACGACCTCACCCAGGTGTCCTGGGAGATGCGCACCGAGGACGCCAACCCCGTGTGGCCCACGTCCCAGGACGTCGAGTCAGTCGACTACGCGGGCTGGGCCGAACTGCTCGGCTTCACCGGCATCCGGGTGAAGAGCGACGACGAGGTGGAAGCCGCGTGGGAGGCGGCGTTCGCCAACCGCGGCGTCACGCTGATCGACGCGTACACGAGCAAGAACGTGCCGCCCCTGCCGGCGCACATCTCCCTCGAGTATGCGAAGAACACCGCGGAAGCGCTACTCAAGGGAGACCCCGACGGGGCGGACGTCGTCCGTGACTCCGCCAAGGCGCTCGTTGCCGAAGGCATCGAACGGGTCAAGGCGATGGTGCACATCGGCCGGGCGCGACGGGGGGACGAGGGCGCTCAGGGATTCCCGGAGCGGTAACGGTCCACCCACTCGCCGAGGCGCTCCCAGTTACCGAGCCGCGTAGTGCGCGGCGACCGTCGCCGGGCTCAGAGCCACGTTGTAGGTCGCGACCTCGTCGAGCGAGCCGGCGAAGAAGTTGCCGCCGCTCGCGATACGACCGAAGTAGATCGTCGGGGTGGTTACCGTCGCCGTTCCGCTCGCCGTCGCCGTTCCCTGGGATACGCCGTCGACGTAGAGCACCATTGCGCCGGTCGCCCTGACTCGGGTGAACACCACGTGGTGCCAGTTGCCGTCGCGGTAGCCCGCGGCAGACGACACGATCGACGTATCCGGGTTGGGACCCATGCCCGCGACCACGTGGCCATCGGAGCGCAGCGAGGTCCCGAAGTCGGAATAGCTCCCGCCGACGTCTCCGTCCACCAATCCCGCGCCCTCCCACCACTGCGCGCCGGTGCCGATGCCCTGCGTGGACTTGAACCAGAACTCGATCGAGAAGTCGTTCGTGATCTGGCAGGGAGCCGTGGCGTACTGGCTGGTGCCATTGAACGTCACCGCCGTGTTCGAGTCGCCCGTGATGGCGCCGGCGACGCCGAGGGTCGGCGTACTGACGTAGGCGCCGTTGGCCGCGCCCTTGTTGTCGGTCATGACGGTGCCCGAGGCCTCGCCGAGCTGCCAGTAGTTGAGGAGCCCCGCGGTCGCGTTCACCGTCGATGAGTAGACGCCAAGCGCGACGATCTCGCTCGCGCTCGTCGCCGTGGTGGCGTTGCCCACGTTGTCGGAGACCACGTATTGGTACTTGTTGCAGGTGCCCGCGGTCACGGTGTCGACAACCGGCGATGTCGGGTTGGTGCCACCGGTGACGGTCGCGAACGCGCCATAGGCGCCACACGTCCCGCCGGTGAGCGGCGCGGCCGCGCGCTGCAATAGGCGAGTTCCCAGGCCCGAACCGCCGTCCGTTCCGGTAGTGAAGCTCACGCTGACCGTCATGCCGGTCATCGTGCCATCCAGGTAACTCACCGTTCCCGCGGTGGGCGCCGTGTCGTCGGCGACGAGGGTGAATCCGGTGGCGCCCGACGTCCCACCGGCGTTGTTCGTGGCCGTCACCGTCTTGGTGCCGGGCACCGCCGGCGCTCCGCTCCACGAGTACGTGTTGACGCCCAGTGCGCCCGGGGTCGAGGTCCAGTTGTCGCCGAGCGCGGGGAACGCGAAACTCGCAATGCCGGAGGCCGCGTCCGTCGCGCTCGCCGTCGCGGCGAAGGAGCCGGACGTCGCGGCGGAACGGTAGAAGACGGAAGAGCCCACCCCGCTCCAATAGGTGTTCGTGAATCCGGAGAACGCCAGGGCCGGCGCGGCGGGCGGGGTGCTGTCCACCTTGATGTCGCCGCTCGTGTAGGTGGTCGCGTTGCCGTAGATGTCCGCGACCACGTACTGGTACCGGTAGCACGCCTGGTCGGCGACGACGTCGGCGACGGGAGACGTGGGATCGCTCGCGCCCACCGCGGCGTAGGCGCCGTAGGCCCCGCACGTGCCGTCCGCGCCGGCCGTCGAGGTCAGCGGGGCCGTCGCCCGAAGCAGTCGAGCCCCGCTCGTCGCCATGCCGCTCGGGTCGCTCCCGGCGTTCAGGGCGATGCTGAGCGTTGTCGACGGCGCGTAACGCGCCCCGGTGCCGGTGAGCCCGGTGGCATCCACGGACCCGCCCGTCGGACCTGACGTGTCCGATGGCGGCGACGTGCCCAGGCCGTAGTGGTTGAGCACCGTCTGCTGGTCCATGACATTGGCGTAGAAGGACATCTCATCGAGCGAGCCGTTGAACCAGCTGGTGGGGTAATAGTAGGCCCCAGGATCCAGCACGCCGCCCACACCAAATTGACGCGGGTCAATCACGGTGTTCCATGCGTAAGTAGGGGGCACCAGCGCGCCGCTCGGCACGCCGTCGAGGTACATCCGGACGGACGTGCCGTCGTAGGTCATGACGAACTGATGCCACTGGTTGTCCTGAAAGCTCTGGGCCCACGTGTACGTCACGTCGGCGTAGTGGCCCCAAGCGCTGATGGTCGTTCCGTTCGGGTCGAGAAATGCACCGAACATCTGGCCATTGCTCAACGTACCGTAATCGAACAGCACCTGGCGGGCCATTCCGGCGCCCGCCCCCGTCGTCTTGAACCAGACCTCTACGCTGCGCGCCGCGGCCCCGACCGGGATCGCGGTGGTCGTCTCGGTCTGCATGGTCTCCGCGTAGGCGGAGGTGAAGGTCGCGGCGGTGTTGTCCGCCGTGATCCCGGATACGCCGAGCGCGACGCCCTCGTGGTAGTCGCCGGTGTTGGTGCCCTTGCTGTCGGCGGCCGGCGGAGACATGGCGAAGTTGTCGACGGCTTGGCCGACGGTGGTAGAGGGCGCGGTGCTGGAAGTAGAAATCAAGCGGATCCCCCCGCGGCCCGCGGCCGTGATGTTGGCATCGGTGGCCGTCGCCCGAACGATGCCGTCCACGAGGAGATTGAGTTTGGTCCCCGTCATCTGCAGGCCGAGGCGATATGTCGTTCCCGCCGTCAGGGTCTGGGCATAGGCGGTGCCGATCGTCGTCTCGACGCCGTTGACCCTCCGATACAACTCCCAGCTGGTAGTGGCCCTGTTGTAGCGGGCCCAGTAGAACGTTCCGTTGGCGTTGGCGGTGTCGAGGCGCCCGACCACCCCTGCTTGGTCCCCGGTGCGGACGGTGTGCGCGATGATGTCCGCCTCGACAAGGTAGTCGGCCGAGGCGGGCACCTCATCCGTGTAGTAGGTGCTCGTCCCGGCCGCGCTCTGGCGGACATCGTGGTTGTTCGAGATGACGACGGTGGTGGTGTCGCCGGACCTTCGCGTCCAGGTAGTACCGTCGTCCGCCGTCTGGCTCGAGAGATCCATGCCCACGGTGCCGTTGAATCGATCGGTCGAGGTGATGGGGGCCTCGCCGAACCTCCACCAGCTGACGAGCCCTGAGGTCGTGCCGACCGCCCCGCCGTAGTCGACCTTTGAGACGCTCGCGCTCGTGGCGATCGCCTGATTGCCGACCGCGTCCGTGACCACATACCGGTACTTGTAGCACCAGCCCGTGTACACGGCCGTATCGGTGTACGGCGAAACCGGATTCGAACCCCCGATGTCGTAGGGGTCCGAGAAGGTCCCGCAGGAACCGCCGACGAGCGTCGCGTGGGAGCGCTGAAGCTTCCGGGTTGCGACCCCGGATGCGGCGTCGGTGCCGGCAGCGAACGTGACTGGGACGGACCTGGCGGGCTGGTAGCCGTCCAGGTAGGAGATCGTTCCGGCGGTGGGTGGGGTCGAGTCGTTGACGAACGTCAGGCTGGTCCCCGCGGTGCTACCCCCCACATCGGCTCCGGTCACCAACTCGACTGGCGAACTGGTGGTCCCGGCGCCCCACGAGAACGGGTGAGAGACATAGGGGCCGCCGGAGGGAGTCGTCACCGTGGATGGCGTGTGCGCCCACCCCGTCGTCGTTCCCGTGAGCGCGGCCGTCGCGCTCGACGCCGGGCCCGATCCGGCGTCGGCCACGGCGTTGGTGAGCGTGAACGACCCGGACGCCACTCCTCGGTAGTAGACCGTGGTTCCGGTCATCAGCGCCCCACCAGTAACCCCGGAGAGGGTGATCGCGTTCGTCGGAGGGATCGCATCGACCGCCAGGCTCGAACTCCTCGCGCTCTCGGCGCCGATCCAGTTGGTCGCGATTCGCGGGGTGATCGAGTATGTCCAGGTGCCGGTCGGAACGCCGGTCTCGGTGCATGTGGTCGCCGCGACGAGGCCAGCGCAGGTCCCGCCCACCACCTGCGGCGCGTTTGCGACGTTGTAGCGAATGACCGTGTATCCGCTCACCGCTTGGCCACTCCCAAGGGTGGACGCCGCCCAGCTGACGGCAACCGAGCCTCCCGTCGCGATGGCCGTCGGGGTCGCTCCCGCGCCCACGGTCGTCGCGGCCGCCGCAGTACTCCCGCCGGGCAGGGACGTCGGAGTCCAGTACGCCCATGCGGACCCGGCGCCCACCGTCACGACCAGCGCGGCGGCGACCGTGATGGAAGACCGCCTCCAGCCACCGCGACGAGAGCCCCGCGACCGGTGTCGGGGTCCGCCACTCATGATGCCGCCACCAGTCATGGTCCCGCCACCAGGTAGACCGTGAAGGTGGCGCCCTGGCAGGCGTTCGCGGCGCTCGTCGACATCGAGAGGGCGTTCGGCAGCGTGATGGCGAGCGTTCCGTCGATCGCTCCCACTCGCTGGGGCAGCGTCCAGCCTGCGCCGCCGTTGGTCTGGGTGGTGAATGAGAGGGCGGAGAGGGCGCAACCCACGTGCCCTGCGTCCACGGCGAAGCCGCCGCTCCCATGGCTCGTGTCGAGCGCGATGGACCCGATCTTGGCGTTCGCGAGGTTGGGATTCGTAACGGTCAGCGCGACCGCGGTCTGGCCGCCCGGATACATGGGCGCGGCTGGCGTGCCGGAGGAGAGCACGACGGGCTGGAGGACCGCGGTGTCCGCGCCACCCGTTCCGCCGCCGCCGCTGGTCCACACCGCGCTCGCCGCGCCGCCGACCGCAAGCGTAATCGCGGCGGCCACCGCCACGATCGTCCCCCGCTTCTGTAGACGCATCACGAGTCGCCCCAAACTGCGGTCCCCCCGTACGAGAGCCCGACGGTGGCGCCCTTGCAGCCGTCCTGGTTCCCCGCGCCGTTGACCATGCTGAGGCTCGGCAACTGCGAACTCGGGAGTCCCAACGCCGTGAGGGTCCGCGACGAGTGGGCGGGAATGATCAGGGTGGTCCCGACCTGGGGTTGGCTGACCACGAAGTCGGCGGACGTGCACGGAAGCGTAGGTGTCGCCCGCGGCGCCGCAGTGGTTCCGAGCGCAATCGTGAGGCTCGTGATCCGAATCGGCCGGTCGTTCGGGTTGGTGATGGAGAGGTCAATCGGCGCGGTCGCCCCCGGCTCAAGCACGGTTCCGACGTCGCCCGCGATGCCGAATGGGCTGGAACCGTCAACCCCTTGACCCGTGCCGCTCCCGGTACCGGTCCCGGTGCCGCTGCCGGT
>JADGOS010000093.1 GCA_017882825.1 Demequinaceae bacterium
GGCAGGGGCATGCTCTTCAGGGCTTCCATGATCTGCGGAATGCCCGAGGCCACTCCGGACGCCGCGGCCGTGGCGTGCGCCGACGCTCGCCCAGGAGCAGCGGGCGGGACCGGACTTGGCGCAGCCGGTTTCTTTGGCGCGGTTGACTGAGGGGCCGGAGTCCCGCTCGCGTTGCCTCCCGAACTGACCGCCGGTTGGTCGGGCACAAACCACTCGTTGGCGCAGTCCCGGCACCAAAACAGGAGCCCCGCACCGGGCCCCCGTCCAAGGGCTTTGGGCACTTGAGACACGAAGTTGGCTATCGCGACGACGCAGCCAAGGACGATGGCGAGGTCCACCACGCCGAACGCGACATCCTCACCCCCAAAGCCGATGACCAGTTGCACTGCCCCTAGCAGGAGCACGAGGACGCCAGCAAAGGCCAGCAAGCCCCCTATGAGCATCGTCATCCGGCCCGGGGTCGTGGACTTGCCCGTCGCGGGATCGCGAGTTTGCCGTTTCGAGGAAACCGCGCCGCTCCCGCACGCCGGGCACATTCGATCGCCTGAGACCCCCACCATTTCGACTCCCTCTCTCGGTGGTCCGCGCAGTGCGGCCCGAGCGCACGGACTCCGGGCCCAAGAGAGGTGCGCCAACGTGACGATTCCCCCGACTTGCCCAGGGAGCCCGCTGGTGGTACGTGACCGAGCCTAGCGCAGCGCACCGTTTCTGGACGGGCAGGGAGGCACTGCTTCGTGGGCGGGCTCATGGTCCGATCAGGCGGCCGCACAAGCCCCCGCGCGACCCGCGCCCCTGTCCCCCCGCCGCGCGTCGTGCCACAGTTGACTCATGAACGATCCGCACACCACCCCCATGCGCCCGGGCGAGTTGTCCCAGCTCGCGGACGCCGTCCGCGCGTTCAGCGAGGAGCGCGACTGGGCGAAGTTCCACGATCCCAAGTCGCTCGCGCTCGCCGTCGCGAGCGAGGCCGGTCAGCTCGCGGATCTCTTCCGGTGGATTCCGGAGGACGAGGCGACCGCCGCCTTCGCCCACGGCGAGCGGCAGTTGCGCGCAGGCGAAGAAATCGCGGACGTGCTCATCTTCCTGGTGCGCCTCGCGGATGTGCTCGGCATCGACCTGCCGCACGCGGTGAACACGAACTTCGCGGCCACGACCGCGCGCTTCCCCACGGATCGGGTGAGCGGCAAGGCCCCGAACTCCGCCTAGGCCGCGCCCTCGGCAGCCCCCGCCGCCTACCCCCAGTCGGCGTGCGCCGGCCGAACGGACCGGTTGGCCAGCTCGTCGCCGAGACCCTCCTATGCGAGCAGCGGGCCCCAGACCGCGCGCGCGCCGGAGTCGCCGATGAGGACAAGAAGGATGAGGATGCCGACGCCGACCGCGACGCTGGCTGCGGGAAGGAGCCACCGGGCCGCGGCGGCGAGCGCACCGCCCAGCGCGCGGTCGCCGCCGACGCCCCAGCGGAACCACGTCCACTGCGCCGCGGCGACCACAAAGAGCGCGATCGCCCACGGAAGCAGCATTCGTCCATAGTGCTGATGGGTCTGAACCCCAGGCAGTGGTCCGACCAGCTGGGCCAGGGACTGCCCGGCCGCGACGGTGATCGGGACGAGGACAAGGATCGCGAGCGCGGCAAGCGGGGTCACGACGCCGAGGCGGCGCCTCGCGGCCGGCCAGAACTGGGTGAGGAGCAGGGCGGCCACCGTGAGGGGGATGAGCACCACCACGGCGTGCACCAGGAGCGGGTGAAGGGGAAGCCCGGCGATTTGCAGAGTTCGGTCCATGATGGATACACGAGGCCCGCGGCGCAGTGGTTCACTTCGGCGGCAGTTCATCTCGGCGGCGGTTCACCTCGGTGAATTGGGCGCCGAAGTGAACCGCGAGTGCCCCCGTCTCGTGTTGGTGACAGGGCCATCCCCAGGCCCGTTCGCCGTCGCGTCCGCAGGGCCGACGGTGGGGCGGCCAGGCGGGCGATGCTCTCGGGAGGAGGCGCAGGGTGGCGGTCGACAGGGCGTCGGTGCTGCGCGAACTTCACGACCTGCACGCGGCGGTGATCTGGAGGTACGCGGTGCGCCTCACCCGTAACGCGTCGACGGCGGACGACATCGTCCAAGAGACGCTACTGCGCGCCTGGAAAACCCCGCGCATCCTCGACCAGGATCCCGCGTCCGTGCGTTCGTGGCTGTTCACCGTAGCGCGCAACCTCGTGATCGACGACGCCCGCAGCGCCCACAGCAGGCACGAGTTCACGGCGAATGAGCCGCCCGACCGCGCCATCGAGGACCGCATCGACGGGCTCTTCGACACCCTGCTGGTGGCCGAGGCTTTGAAGGCCCTGAGCGAGGATCATCGCACCGCCATCGTGCGCGCCTACTTTGGCGGCATGAACACCGCGGAGCTTGCCGCCGAGCTCGGTGTCGCCGAGGGTACCGTGAAGTCGCGCCTCCACTATGGGCTCCGCGCGCTTCGGTTGGCACTTCAGGAGACGGGAGTGACCCGATGACGACCGACCACGCCGAGTTCTCGCAGTGGGACGCCAGCTACGTGTTGGGCTCTTTGACGCCGGAGGACCGCCGCGCCTACGAGGCGCACCTGGAGGAGTGCGAGCGCTGCCGCGCTGCTGTGGCCGAACTTTCCTCGATGCCCGGGCTACTCGCGCGCGCCCGCCCCGAGGTCGAGAGTTGGGACGAAGCATCACGGCACGGTGCGGCGCGGGACGAAGCGTCACGGGACGACGCGTCGGCGGCCGCGGGCCCGCCCGCGAATCTGGTCGACCTCGTCACCCAACGCCGCCTTCGCCGTAGCCGCAGCATCCGCAACCGGGTGATGCTCGGGGTGGCGGGCGTGGCGGCCGCTATCGCGCTCGCGATCGCGGTCCCCGCCGCACTGACGGGCCCGCCCGCGGCGGGGCCCGCGAAGATCGTGGCGTTGGCACCCGTGGGCGACTCGACGATGGCCGTCTCGCTTGGCCTCACGTCCGTCGACTGGGGGACGCGCATCGCCATCACGTGCGACTACCCCCCCGCCGGAACCTGGGTTGGCCCTTACGGCGCCTGGGCCTACAGCCTCGTGCTCACGGACGCCGGCGGGAACACCAGCCAGGTGTCGACCTGGACGGCGGTGCCCGGCAAGACCATCCACCTGGACGCGGCGACCGCGATCCCGCTCGACCAGATCGCGTCCATCCGGGTCGTCTCGTCCAAGGGCGCCACGATCCTCTCGGGGTCCGTTCAGGGCTGAATCCGCGCGCGGCGGGGCGTGAGTGTGCCCCCGGTGAACCGTACCGGCCTCCGCGTCGTGTTCAGGGTGACCGTGCGTGCGGTCATCCCGAAGGAAAGGAACCCCCATGAAGTCGAGAATCGCTATCGGCGTGGCCGTCGCATCGCTCGCCGTCGTTGTTCTGTCCGGATGCTCCCCCGCCAAGACCAGCACGACCACTGCGGCGCCCGCCCCCGCCGCGGTCGCCCCGGCCGCCCCGGCTGTCGCGTCCGGCGCGACGCTGGCCACGGCCACCACGGCGTCCGGGACGATCGTTGTTGACGGTCACGGCACGGCGGTCTACGAGTACGACAAAGACACCAAGGGCGCCGCCTCGTCGTCCTGCACGGGTCAGTGCGCGGCGAACTGGCCGGCGGTATCCGGCACGGCGGCCAGCTTTTCCGGCATCACCGGCAAGGTGGCCAGCATCACCGGCGTCGACGGGAAGCCGCAGTTGACCCTCAACGGGTGGCCGCTGTACTACTTCGTCGGCGACAAGGCCGCGGGCGACATTAAGGGCCAAGGCGTCGGCAGCGTGTGGTGGCTGCTCACCCCCGCTGGCGAGCCCATCACCCACTGACGCGGCACGCAAGGGCCGGGTGCGCCGACAGCCGTTGGCGGGCCCGGCCCTTCGGCATTCGCCTACCCGTGCATGTCGGCGACCGGGGTCGGCTGGACGGACCAGTCGGCCGGCTCGTCGTCGGTGTCGGCCGCGCGCCCTACCCCCAGGCGGCGTGCACCGACTCGAGCGTCCCGTCCAGAATCACCCACACGTGCGAGCCCGGGTATCCGAGGAAGCAGCCCAGGTCCCGTTCGCCGTCGGCCGTCGGGTAGTTGTACCCGCTCTGCGACCACATCGCGGTCGTGCCGTGGTCCGTCACGCACTGGGTGTCGTGCAGGCCGGGTTTGAGGTTCTTCCACGACACGTGCACGTAGTGGCACACCGTGTGGGTGCACTGGTCCGCGATGGCCCCTTGCGTGACGACGACGCTCGGCGCGCCGGTGTCGGGAACCGCGGGTGCGGGCTTGGCGGGGGTCGACGGCTTGGCCGGGGTGGTCGGCTTGGCCGGGGTGGTCGGCTTGGCCGGGGTTCCGGGTTTCGCGGGCGCCGCGGGCGAGGCGGCGGCGGACGCATGGGGGGACGCGCCAGCGGCGGGGACGGTCACGGTGACCTGAACGTCGGGCCCCGCGCACCCGGCAAGCGCGAGGAGCGCGGCCGCGGCGGCGAGGCCAACGCGAGCCAGGGAACGGTTCCTGCGGGAGGCGAGAGATGACGAAGCGTTCATGCCCCCATCATGGCCCAGCGTGCCCGCGAGCGCGAGGCTGGCCCGGCGAGTGAGCGGCGCGGCAAGCCGCACGTCCGCGGAAGCGGGACCGGTGAAGCGGCGTCGGCACTTGCGCCCGACCCGTGCGGGCGCGATCCCTTTCCGATAGGTTGCGTTGGAGGGCCTTGCCAGGGTGGCGGGACCCGGGCCTGAGGAGCGGGCGATGACCTTGCCGGAGGCCATGTCGAGCGTCTACGCGAACTACGCGACGGGCTCGGGGCGAGCCGGTCGGTCCGAGTACTGGTGGTACTACCTCGTCAACGTGATCGTCTACATGGTCCTTTGGGGCGTCGCGGTCGCACTGTCCACGACGATGTCTCAGAGCACCCAGGACAGCGTGATCCCGCTCGGCTGGGCCGTGATCGTCCTCCTATGGTGCCTCTTCAACGTCACCCCGACCATCACCGTCACCGTGCGCCGCCTCCACGATGTGGGGATGTCGGGGTGGTACTACTTCCTGCAACTCATCCCCTCCGTCGGCTCCTTGGTGCTCTTCGTCATCACCCTCCTCCCCGGCAAGCAAGGCTCGAACATGTACGGACGCGACCCGCGCGACGCCAACCGCGCCTCCTGGCGCCCGGACGCGGCGTCGTCGGACTTCGGTGGCCCCCGCTTCGGGAGCCCGGAACCGTACCGAGACAGGCTCACGCCGACCTCCGCCCTCACGCCGATCGCCTTCGCGCGCCCCGGGTTCACACCGCTGGGGTCGGCGACTCCGGGATCCATGACTCCGGGATCCATGACGCCGCCCGCCTTTGCCGCGACGCCTCCTGGCCCGCCGCAGCAGTACCCGCCGCAACCCCCTCCACCGCCCTATCGCGCGTACCCCTGAGGGCGCCGGCGCGAGGCGCGCCCTGGAGTATGACCACGTCGCCGCGTCGACGGAGCCCCTTCTGTGGATCCCCGACGCCCTCGCACGGGCATGGTCGTGCGGCGACGACTGGCCCCGCAACCTAGCCCGCAACCTAGCCGGGAGTGGTGTTGCACACTTCGTGACCCATCGCACCCGAATGCCGGGTTCATCCCACGCCGGCAGTCTTAGCCTCGAAGTATCCGGCGGGCTCGCGGCCCACACCGGCGACCGTTCGGAGCACACCGTGAAACTCACCTCCCGCGTCCTCGCCGGCGCCGCCGTTGCCGCCCTCTCCTCGGTCTTGCTCATCGCGGTCCCCGCGCAGGCGACGTCCGACCTCACCACCGTCGTGATCAACGACTACACGTTCACCTACGACGCGGCCAACCCGGCGGCGGGCACGACGATCACCGCCTGGGCCGGAACGGCGACATCGCTGAGGCTCCCCGACGGTATCGTCGTCTCCGGCGTCGACTACGCGCTCACGGCGATCGGCAACAGCGCGTTCCAGGCGAAGGGCCTCACCTCGGTAACCATCACCCCCGCCGTGACACTGATCGACAACTTCGCGTTCCGAGGGAACTCCCTCACGTCACTCTCGATCCCCGGCTCCGTGACCACCATCGGTGCCTGGGCGTTCGCGGCCAATCTCCTCCCCACCGTCACCATCCCGGACTCCGTGACCTCCCTCGGCGCCGACGCGTTCAACGGCAACCTTCTGACGTCCGTCACCTTAGGCAACGAGGTCGCCACCCTCGGCAACTTCGCGTTCGACGCGAACAACCTGACCTCCGTCACCATCCCAGCCTCCGTGGTCACGCTCGGCATCGGCCTCTTCCGCGGGAGCCCGCTCGCCACGGTCACGATGCTGGGCGCCGCGCCCACGACGATCGGCGGGGACGCCTTCGGCACCAGCGGCGGCTCCACTCCCGTCGTCTCCTACTACGCGCGCAACACGGGCTACACCTCGCCGACGTGGGTCGCGGGCGGCTCCACCTATGCGTCCCAGGCGCTCGTCACCGTGTCGTGGGACGCCGGGATGGGAGGTGGCGTCACCGTCATCGACGAGGTCGCGGGCGCCCTCGCAGCCCCCACCGCACCGACGGCCGACGCGCACCGCTTCCTCGGGTGGTCGCTGACCGAGGGCGCGGGTCCGGTTCTCACCTTCCCCGCGACGCCGAGCACCGACGTCACCCTCTACGCCCTGTGGGAGGCGCGGGCGGTCACCAGCCCCGCCAGCGCGAACGCTGGCGACTCGGTCGCCGTGACCGGGAGCGGCTTCGAGCCCGGCGAGAGCGTCGAGGTCTGGCTCAGCTCCGGCCCGGTGCTCCTGAGCACCGTGACCGCCTCCGGCACCGGCACCATCGACACGAGCGTCGTTGTTCCCTCCGACACCGCAGTCGGCCCGTACCAGCTCACCTTCACCGGGGCGACGACGGGCACGACCAGTTACGACATCGC
>JADGOS010000027.1 GCA_017882825.1 Demequinaceae bacterium
CTCGACTAACTGGACCAGAACCAGTCGTGCTGCCAGTTACACCATACCCCAAGGGTTCTTTGGGAACCGGGGCACCACTGTACCGGGTCGGCGGTGCAGCCCCAAACGCGAAGCCTCGCGCGCGCGAATGCCCCCGTGCCTTGTTTCAGGGAGTTGATCGCGGCCCGAGCAGACTAGCGAGCACCGCCAGGGACTCGACGCGCAGCGCGCCGGACCCCTCGACGTCGGCCTCCGTCCAGTGCTCCCACGCGCCAGGGCGATCGCACCAGACGCCGATGAGGCCCGCACGCACGGCCGCGGCCGCGTCCACGTCAAACTCGTCGCCCACGTAGACGGTGCGGGAGGGCTCGGTCCCCAGGAGCCTGCACGCCTCGAGGAAGACGCGCGGGTCGGGCTTGCCGTACCCGAAGTCGTCGACGCACACCAACAGCGGCACGGCCGAAAGGCCGACGGCGGCCAGTTTCGCGACCTGTTGCGCCCGGCGCGCGTTGCTGAGCACGCCGTACGCGAGGGCGAGGGCGTCGAGCGCGGCGAGGAACACGGGCGCGTCGTCGTGGAGCCGCCACCCCGCCGCGTACGCGGCATCGAAGGCGGCGATCCAGGGCGCGACGGCGGCCTCGTCGTCGAGTGGCGGCCCGCCGAAGTGGTCGTGCAGGTCCTTGGCCCTATTCCAGCGCTGCGTGCGCGAATCAATCTCGCCCCTGGTAAACGCCCGGTAGTGGCCGTGTCGATCCGCCCGGAAGTACGCCGCGGCCTCGTCGATGTCCGTGTCGCTCGGGAGGTAGGCGCTCGCGATCACCGAGATCGCGTGACGGATCGCGGACTTGTTGTCGAGCAGCGTGTCGTCGATGTCGATGAGTACGCCATCGATCGCGGACAGCGCCTCCACTCCGACCGTCACAGGGAGGCCCGCAGCGCCCGCAGCCGCGCGAGAGAGTGATCCTGGCCGAGAATCTCCATGGACTCGAACAGGGGCGGCGACACGCGGCGTCCCGTCACGGCCACCCGAAGCGGGGTGAACGCGTCACGCGGCTTGAGTCCCATGCCCTCGACGAGCGCGGCGCGCAGCGCCTCCTGCTGCGCCTCGGCGGAGAAGTGCTCGAGCCCCTCGATCACGCCGATCGCCGCGTCGAGAATCGCCGCGGCGTTCGCGGGGAGGGTTGTCCTGGCGTCGTCCTCCACCACGAGCGCGGAGTCGGCGACGAAGAAGAAGCCGAGCATCCCCGGCGCCTCGCCCAGCAGCGTCATTCGCTCCTGGACAAGCGGCGCCGCGAGCGCGAGCGTCGCCTCCTCGTGGGGCGTGAGGTCGCGAACGTGGGAGGCGCCGATGACGCCGGCCGCGTGCAGGTACGGGACGAGCCGCACCACGAATTCGCCGAGCGGCAGAAGGCGCATGTGCTCGGCGTTGATCGCCTCGGCCTTCTTGAGGTCGAAGCGGGCGGGATTGGGGTTGACGTCGGCGACGTCGAACGCGGCGACCATCTCGCTCAACGTGAAGAGGTCGCGGTCCGCCGAGATGGACCAGCCCAGCAGGCCGAGGTAGTTCAGGAGTCCCTCGGGGAGGAACCCGCGCTCGCGGTGGAGGAAGAGGTTGGACTCGGGAGCCCGCTTGGAGAGTTTCTTGTTGCCCTCTCCCGTCACCATCGGCAGGTGGGCGAAGGTCGGAACTCCGTCGGCGAGCCCGAGCTCCTCGAGCGCCCGGTAGAGCGCGATCTGCCGCGGCGTCGAACTGAGCAGGTCCTCGCCGCGCAGCACGTGAGTGATCTTCATCAGCGCGTCGTCCACGGGATTGACGAGGGTGTAGAGCGGCTGCCCGTTGCCGCGCACGATGACGAAGTCCGGGACCGAGCCTTCGCGAAAGGTGACGTGGCCGCGGATCAGGTCGGTGAACGAGATGTCGTCGTCCGGCATCCGCAGGCGGATGACGGGATCGCGCCCCTCGGCGCGATAGGCGTCCCGCTGCTCGTCCGTGAGGCCGCGGTCGAACCCGTCGTAGCCGAGCTTGGGGTCGCGGCCCGCAGCGAGGTGGCGCGCCTCGATCTCCTCGGGAGTCGAGAATGATTCGTACGCGTAGCCGCCCAGGACCAGCCTCGCGGCGACGTCGGCGTAGATCGCGCTCCGCTCGCTCTGCCGGTAGGGGCCGTAGGGGCCGCCCACCTCCGGGCCCTCGTCCCAGTCGAGGCCGAGCCAGCGCAGGGCGTCGAGCAGTTGCTCGTAGGACTCCTGGCTGTCGCGCTCCGCGTCCGTGTCCTCGATCCGGAAGACGAAGGCCCCGCCCGTGTGGCGCGCGTACGCCCAGTTGAACAGGGCTGTGCGGATCAGGCCGACGTGGGGCGTGCCCGTCGGCGACGGGCAGAAGCGGACGCGGACCTTGTCGTTCATTTGACACCGCCGCTCATCGCCGTACCACCGGGTTCGACAGGACGCCGATGCCCTCGATCTCGATCTCGACGCGGTCGCCGTGCCTCATCGTCGAGACCCCGGCGGGCGTTCCCGTCAGGATGACGTCGCCCGGCAGGAGCGTCACCACCTCGCTCACCATGGCCACGACCTGCGCGGCGTCCCAGATCATGTCGTGGGTGTTGCCGAACTGGCGGCGCTCGCCGTTCACCCGCGCCTCGATCTCCAGGTCCCCGGTGTCCAGGTCGGTCTCGATCCACGGCCCGAGCGGCAGGGAGGTGTCGAAGGCCTTGCCGCGGAACCACTGGTTCTCGGCCTTCTGGGTGTCGCGCGCGGTCACGTCGTTGGCGCACGTGTAGCCGTAGATTGCCGCGAGCGCGCCCTCGGGCGAGACGTCCTTGATGAGCCTGCCGATCACGACGGCGAGCTCGGCCTCGTGCTGAACGTCCTCGCTGTAGTGCGGCAGAACGATGGGGTCGTCTGGGCCGATGACGGCGGTGTTGGGCTTGAGGAAGAGCAGGGGCAGGTCGCCCGACTTGCCGACGTTGCCCAGTTCCTTCGCGTGCTCGGCGTAGTTCCGGCCCATGCACACCGCCTTGGAGCGGGGAATGATGGGGGCGAGGAGCCGAAGCCCCTCGGCCGAGAGCGGCACCCGCTCCCCCGTCGGCTCGCCGGGAACGTAGAGCGGATCGCCCGTCAGGACGAGCAGCTCCTCTTCGCCGGGGGCACCCTCGACCTTCGCGTAGCGAGGCTCGGAGCCTGTGGTGAAACGCGCGATACGCATGGGCCCAGGTTACCGGTCGGCGGGGGCGACCCCGGTAGTCTGACGCCATGCCTCAGCCTGACGCGACGCCCCTCGACGCCCTCGCCGCCCGCGCGGACCTCCGACTCGACACGCTCGTCGCGATGATCGTGGCGAACGGGCTCGACGAGGCGAGTCTCGGGGACGCGTACCTGGGGCGGCGGGGCGCCGACGTCCTGGCGCACCTCCACGGCTGGCACGGCCTCTTCGCCGGGTGGTGCCGCGAGGACGGTCGGGGCGGCAAGGTGGCGCTTCCCGCGACCGGGTACACGTGGGTGGACCTTCGCGCGCTGAACGACGAGATCTACGAGCGATACCGCGCGATGGCGTGGACGCGCATCCTGGAGGTCACGCGAGAGTCGCACGCGACGATGATCGAGTTGCTTCGAACCTTCCCCGACGGCGCGCTCGCCGACCCCACGCGTTACCCCTGGGCGAACGGACCCCTCCTTGAGCTCGCCGACGAGTGCCTCGGAAAGCACTACGACTGGGGCATCGAGCGCGTAGAGGCGAGCCTCGGGGGTCGGTGATGCGACGGCCCATTCGTGTCACCGCTCGGTAGGGTCGAGGAGTGAGCAAGACTCCTCCGCACCACGGCGCGTCGACCCCCGCGATCGCGGCCCTCGTCCGCGCCGGCGTCGCCCATACGCTTCACCCCTACGAGCACGATCCGGGGAGCGATCTGGGCTACGGCCTTGAGGCCGCCACGGCGATCGGCGTCGACCCCTCTCGCGTCTTCAAGACCCTGTGCGTCGAGGCGGACGGAGCCCTCGCGGTCGCGATCGTCCCCGTTGACGCGATGCTCGACCTCAAGTCGCTCGCGTCGGCGCTCGGCGCGAAGAAGGCCGCCATGGCGGAGGCCGCCGCCGCCGAGCGCGCCACCGGGTACGTGGTAGGGGGCATCTCGCCCATCGGCCAGAAGCGGCGCCTGAGGACCGTGCTCGACTCGTCGGCACTGGGCTTCGACGCCGTGTATGTCAGCGGGGGCCGCCGCGGGCTCGACGTCGGCCTCGCCCCGGGCGACCTCATGGCCGTCACGGGCGCGACGACGGCGCCCATCGCGAGGCCGGCATGATTGAGGCCGGCATGATCGAGGACGGCGCGGCCTCTCCCGACGCCGTAGCAACCTATGCCGCCCGCCTCGCCGAGGTGACGGCGAGGGTCCGGGCGGCCGAGGCGGCCAGCGGGCGCGCGGGGGCGGGCGCTCGGGTGCTTGTCGCGACCAAGACCCAGGGCGCCGACGCCGTGCGGGCCGTGTGCGCCGCGGGGGCGAGGCTCGTCGGAGAGAACCGGGTCCAGGAGCTCGTGGCCAAGGCGCCGATCGCCCGGGCTGCAGGCGTCAGGGTGCACCTCATCGGCCCCCTCCAGCGGAACAAGGCCCGCGACGCGGTCGCGTGCGCGGACTGCGTCGAGACGGTGGATTCGCTCGCCCTCGCCGAGAGGCTATCCGCGCTCGCGTCCGAAGCTGGCCGCACGCTCGAGGTGATGATCCAGGTCAACGTCTCCGGCGAGGAGTCCAAGTCCGGCGTCGCCCCCGAAGCGGCGCTCGCCCTGGCGTCGGCGGCCGCGGCCCTCCCCCGGCTCGAGGTGCGCGGCTTCATGACCGTGGGCCTCAACTCCCACGACGAGGGCGCCGTCCGTGCCGGCTACGCGCGGCTGCGGGGGATTCGCGATGCCGCGCTGGTCCGCGCGGAGAGCGGCGCGAGTCCAGGGCTCGCGGGCGCGTGGGAACTCTCGATGGGGATGTCCTCGGACCTGGAGTGGGCGATCGCCGAGGGCGCGACAATCGTCCGCATCGGCACCGCCGTCCTCGGCCCGCGGGCCTGACGCCCGACCCGGACCCCGCGCGATATGACAAGTTGACTTGACATTTGCTTTGGTGTCAAGCATCCTTGTCATGTCAAGGGTCCTTGACTGTTTGAGACTAGGAGGAGCGCCGTGGACAACACCGTCCGCTCACGCCGGGAGGCCGCTGGGCTCTCCCAGGCGTCGCTCGCCGAGGCGCTCGGCGTGTCGCGACAGACCGTGAACTCGATCGAGACCGGCCGGTACGACCCCTCGCTACCGCTCGCCTTCGCGATCGCCGTCCACTTTCACACCACCATTGAGGAGATCTTTCATGTTGACCACCAAGAATCGTAGGAAGACGATCGGCGGGGCGATCGGCGGGGCGATCGGCGGAATGGCCGCCATCACCGCCATCGCTTGGATTGCGCGCGCGCGCGGAGATGTCGGCTTTGCGAACGGGGTCATCGCGGGGGGCGCGGCGATGATCCTCTTCATCGCCACCGCCTTGGCGTTCGGTCGCCGAGGGCCATCGTTTCTGCGCGTTGCCGGAGGCTTCGCCGACGAGCGCGAGCGCATCCTCGCCCTCGGCGCAGCAGCCCATGGGGCCCTCGCGATGGTGCTCGCGGCCTGTGGATTCGCGGTCTTCTGGCCCAACGGTCCCGCCATCGCCGCCGCCGGGGCGGTCCTCTGGTCCGGCCTCCTCGCCACCGCCGCAAGTTTCCTCATTCGTGCACTCCGCAACTAGCGGCGAGATGAGGCGACCCTTCCATGACAGGGTCCGCGCGCGCCAGGTACTCTGACGCCATGCTGAAGCGCCTCAACGAATTCAGGCGCCGCGAGCGCCCCGTCCACGGAACAGAGCAGCACGACCGACTCATCACCCGCCGGCTGAACGTGCTCCGCGCGTCCGTCCTGGGCGCGAATGACGGCGTCGTCAGCATTGCGGCCCTCGTCGTCGGCGTCGCGGCGGCCGCCACCCTCTCGTCTCAGATCGCGGTGGCGGGCTTCGCCGGCCTCGCCGCGGGCGCCCTCTCCATGGCCGCCGGGGAGTTCGTGTCGGTGAGTTCGCAGCGCGACGCCGAGGACGCCCAGCTCGCCCGGGAACGCAAGTGGCACGTCGAGCGTCCCGAGTGGGAGTTCGAGCAGTTGGTTCGTCTCAACATGGAGACGGGCATTTCGGAGAAGGTTGCGCGGATGGCGGCGAAGGAGCAGACGGCGCACGACCCGCTCGGCGCTCACGCCAAACTGCACCTGGGAATCGGCGACCCCGACTTCCTCACGAGCCCCGTGCAGGCGGGCATCGCCTCCCTCCTCGCGTTCTCCATGGGTGGCACGATTCCCATCCTGACGATCCTCCTGACGCCCGCGTCGGTGCGGATCCCGATCACGTTCGCCGTCGCCATCGTCTGCGTCGCCGGGACGGGGTGGGCGGCCTCACAGGTGGCGCACTCGTCGAAGTGGCGCGCCATCATCCGCAACGTGATCGGCGGGATCGTCGCGCTCGCGGTGACCTACGGGATCGGCGCGTTGGTCGGTACGCAGGTCTAGGAGCGCGCGGGTCGAGCCCGCGCGCGGCTATGCCCCGTCCCGCGGCTTCACGCCCGCGTGGATGAGCCCGTACCGCAGGGCGTCGGTGAGCGCCTCCCATGAGGCCTCGATGACGTTTGGGCCGACGCCGACGGTCCGCCACTCGGTCGCGGTCCGCGTGTCCGTCGTCGTGATGAGGACGCGCGTCACGGCGTCGGTGCCGTGGCTGGCGTCGACGATGCGCACCTTGAAGTCGGTCAGGTCGAACCGCTCGATCTCGGGATAGGTCCCGACGACGGCGAAGCGCAGGGCGTGGTCGAGCGCGTTGACCGGGCCATTGCCCTCCGCACTCGCGGTCGCCGCCTTGCCGCCCGCGCGTAGTTTCACCGTGGCCTCGGCACCGGCCTCGGTGGGACTCCCGGGAACGGTCTGCACCAGAACGCTCCAGCTATCGGTCTCCCAGAAGTGGGGCGCGTCGCCCATCTCATCGCGGAGGAGGAGCTCGAACGACGCGTCGGCCGCGTCGTACGTGTAGCCCTGGGCCTCGGCGTTCTTGATGCGTTCGGTCACGCGGCCGAGGAGTTCGTTCTGGTGGGCCAGGTCGAACCCGAGTTCCTTGCCCTTGAGCTCCACCGACGCGCGCCCAGCCATCTCCGAAACCACCATGCGCATGTCGTTTCCGACGAGTTCCGGCCGCGTGTGCTGGTAAAGGTCGGGGTCGACGCGGATGGCGGACGCGTGGAGGCCCGCCTTGTGCGCGAACGAGCTATGCCCCACATAGGGCTGGCGCGCGAAGGGCGCGATGTTCGTGATCTCGGCGATCGCGTGGGCGATGCGAGTCGCCTCGGCGAGCCCGTTGTTCTTCAGCGCGACGAGCCCCTTCTTGATCTCCAGGTTCGCCGCCACGGCGATGAGGTCCGCGTTGCCCGTGCGCTCGCCATAGCCGTTGACGCATCCCTGGACGTGAACGGCACCCGACGCGACGGCGGCCATGGTGTTCGCCACCGCGCAGCCGGAGTCGTTGTGCGCGTGGATCCCGAGCGCCGCCGAAACCTGCGGCGCGACCTCGGCGACGATGCGCGCCACGTCGTCGGGCAGCATGCCGCCATTGGTGTCGCACAGCACGAGGGTGCTCGCGCCGGCGTCGGCCGCCGCCTTGAGCGCCCGCACGCCATACAGCGGATCGAACCGGTAGCCGTCGAAGAAGTGCTCGGCGTCAAGGATGACGCGGCGGTCGTGGGCGACCAGGAAGGCGACGGTCTCCGCGATCATCGCGAGGTTCTCGTCGCCCGTCGTCTTGAGGGCGAGTTCCACGTGACGGATGTCGGACTTGGCCACCAGCGTGATGACCGACGCCTCCGAGTCCAGGAGCGCGCGCACCTGGGCGTCCTGGGCCGTGGGGGTACCGGGCTTGCGCGTCGCGCCGAAGGCGGCGAAGGTCGCGTGCGAGAACTTGAGCTCCTTGTGGGCAAGGGCGAAGAACTCGGTGTCCTTGGGGATGGCGCCGGGCCAGCCGCCCTCGATGACGTCGACCCCGAGCTCATCGAGCAAAGGCGCGATAGCCATCTTGTCGCCCACCGAGAGGTTCATGCCCTCCTGCTGGGCGCCGTCGCGCAGCGTCGTGTCGTACACCTCGATGTCTCGACTCGCCATTTCGTCCCTCTTTCGTCGCGTCCCGCCGGCGGGGCCCAATAAAAAAGCCCCCCAAAGGTGCGGGAGGCTGCGCGTCGACGTGGTGTCGACGCGCTACTGAATAATCGTCGCGCTGCTCATCGGAACCATTGTGGCACACGGTGCCGTTTGGGCGCCTCGCCCGATTGCCAGAAGGGTCACATCCCCTGCGAGAACGAAGGCGCGTGCCTAGACTTGGGAGCAAGGGGGCGTGCCCGGCAGCGGGGAGGCCATGGTGCTTGAGGCTCGGTGGAGAGTCGCTGCGCCGGTCGCGCGCCCGGCCGGGGGATGCGCCGGGCGCCGGGAAGTGCTTTCGTGAACCCGCTATTCACGCCGCGCGGCCGGCCCGCCGTCTTTCGGGCGCTCCTCATCCCGATGTTCCTCGCGATCCTCGCGATCGACTTCCTGCTTCCGCTCGGGTACACCGCCACGGCGTTCTACGTCATTCCCGTGTTTCTCACGATCCTGACGGGGCGGGTGGCGTGGGTCGTTCGAACGACCATCGCCTCAGTCGTGGCGACGCTCCTCGGACTCCTGATCCGGTCGGGTTCCGTTGTCGGCGAAGAGGCGAACGAGCAGGCCCTCTCCCGCACGAGTATCGCCCTCATGATCCTCGCGGCGGGCGCGGTCGGCTCGCTCCTCATCGTCCGCTCCAACCGTCTCACCGCGGTTTCGAGCGAACTGTCATCGACGAGCGATGAGCTCGAGAAGCAGGCGAAGCTCATTCGCGCGGCGAGTCAGGTCGGCAAGGTCGCGGGTTGGTCCCTCGACCGCGAGGAGGGTTCCTCGATCCTCTGGTCCAATGAGGTGCAGACGCTTTTCGGGATGAGCTCCGGCCAGCGCACGCGCCGCGACGACGTGCTGGCCTTCGTCGACGACGACGGCGACCGCGCGCGCCTGTTGGAGGCTGGCCTGAACTGCCTCCGTGACGGGACTCCCTTCCTGGAGACCTTCCGGGCGACGGGCGGCGACGGGCGGCACCTGTGGCTGACCGTGATGGGCGAGGCGACCCGAAACGACCTCGGCCGCATCGTGGGCCTCGCGGGCGCGCTCCAGGACGTGACGCCGTGGAAGGAGGCGGAGGCGAC
Source organism: Demequinaceae bacterium (assembly GCA_017882825.1). Classification (GTDB taxonomy): domain Bacteria; phylum Actinomycetota; class Actinomycetes; order Actinomycetales; family Demequinaceae; genus JAFGBM01. The sequence goes on from JADGOS010000027.1 coordinate 9,277, forward strand.
GGCGGCGGCGCAGCAGCAGCGCTTTGCGCAGTTCGCGAACTCCCTCCCTTCGATCATCTGGACTGCGGAACCGAGCGGGGAGATCGACTACTTCAACGACGCGCTCGTGGAGTACACGGGGACGAGCAAGGAGGACCTTCTTGCCGACCAGTGGGTCAGCGCACTGCACCCCGCTGATGTCGCGGACACCCTGGGCGAGTGGCAACGGGCCGTGGCGACCGGCGAGCCCTACCGGACGGCCTTCCGGCTTCGCCGCGCCGACGGCGAGTACCGGTGGTTCCGGGTCGCGGCGCTGGCCGAGCGAGGAGACGACGGGAGCACAGTCAAGTGGTGGGGCTACGCCAGCGACGTCCACGAGTTCCACCTTCTGGAGATAGAGGCGAGCGCTCTTGCCAAGGAGCGCACGGACATCCTGGAGAGCATCGGCGACGGCGTCTACGCGCTCGACTCCGAGTTCCGCTTCGCCTACCTCAACTCCAACGCGGAGCGCATGCTTCGCCGCCCGGCGACCGAACTGCTGGGGATGGTCTTCTGGGAGGCATTCCCCGAACGTCGGGGCAGCGAGATCGAGGGAGCTTTCGAGCGCGTGCGCGCCACGGGCGCAGCCCAGCAGTTCACCACCTACAACCCGCCCCTCGAAGCCTGGTTCGACGTCAACGTGACCGCGAGGCCGGAGGGGTTCACCATCTTCTTCCGTGATGTCACGGAACTGAAGTCCGTGAACGAGCAACTGGCCCAGGCCCAACGCATGGAGTCCGTCGGGCGCCTGACCGGGGGCATCGCCCACGACTTCAACAATCTGCTGACGGTCGTCGTCGGCGGGACGGAGGCCCTCGGGGACGAGCCGGGTCTTTCCGACGAGGGTCGGGAGATGCTCTCCCTTGTTGCGCGGGCGGCCGCCCGGGGAGCCGAACTCACGCATCAACTCCTCGCATTCTCGCGCCTACAGCCCCTCGCCCCGCAGGTCGTGGACGTCTCGGCCCGAATCCGCGAGATGACGCCGATCCTGTCGCGCGCGCTCGGGCGCGGCATCACGGAGGTCTCCCATCTTGAGAAGGGCCTGCCCGACGCGCTCGTCGATCCAGGCCAACTCGAGAACGCGCTCCTGAACCTGGCGATCAACGCGCGCGACGCGATGCCGACCGGCGGCACCCTGACGATCAGCACCGAGTTCGTGCACCTGGACGAAGCCTACTCAACCGTCCATACCGAGGTGACGCCGGGCGAGTACGTCATGGTCTCCGTGAGGGACACGGGGACGGGCATTGCCGAAGACGACCTCCTGAACATCTTCGAGCCGTTCTTCACAACCAAGGCCGCGGGAGAAGGATCCGGGCTCGGCCTTTCCATGGTCTGGGGCTTCGTGAAGCAGACGGGCGGTCACGTAACGGTGTACTCGGAGGAGGGCATGGGCACGACGTTCCACCTCTATCTTCCAGTGGCGACCGAGGGCGCCGAGCCTGCCCTCGCCCCCGCCTCGGAGGCGCGAACGCCGTCGCGCGGCTCCGGCCACATCCTGCTCGCCGAGGACGACGCGCTGGTCCGGCAGTTCGCGGCCGACCGCCTGCGCGAACACGGATTCGAGGTGACGGTCGCGAGCACGGGTGCAGAGGCGCTCAAACTCCTCGCCGGGATCGAGACCCTCGCGCTGCTCTTCACGGACGTCATCATGGTTGGAGGGGTCTCCGGCCGCGAGCTCGCGGACGAGGTCGTGGCCCGTCGCCCAGGGACGCCCGTCCTCTACGCGTCGGGCTACACCGAGGACGTCATGGTGCACCAGGGTCGGCTCGACCCCGGTGTGGCCCTCCTCGCGAAGCCGTATTCGGGAACACAATTGATGGATCGGATTCACGCCGTGCTCGGCGATAACGGTAGGGGAGAGAACCCGTGACAGAACCGGAAGCAACAACCGAACGCGTCCTCATCATCGACGATGATCCCGATGTCGGCCGCCTCCTGGAGATCCAGATCAAGGCGACCGGACGAGAGACCCGCCTGACGGAGGACCCCGAGGAGTTCCTCACGCTCCATCGTGACTGGAGCCCCGACTTCGTCGTGATCGACCTCGTCATGCCGAAGATGGATGGCCTCGACGTCCTCACGCACCTCGCACGCGATCGCTGCACCGCGCGGGTGATCATCTCGAGCGGTATGGGCGGCCGCGTCATGGACGCCGCCCGCCGCTTCGCGGATGCGAACGGCCTGGTCATCGCGGGAGTCCTGGGCAAGCCCCACACCCAAGACGAACTCCGCGCGGTGTTCGAGCGCCAATCGCGTCCCCGGATTCCCGATTCGGCCGAAGCGGCACTCGCACCGACGAGTTGGCGCGCGACCGAGTTCCAGGTGGCCTTCCGTGCGGCTGTCATGGGCGCCGAAATCGCGGTGGCGTACCAGCCCAAGGTCGACTGCAAATCGGGAGCGATCGTCGGCTACGAGGCGCTCGCCCGGTGGACTCACCCCGAGCGGGGTTCGATCCCCCCCGACGAGTTCGTCCCCCTCGCCGAGCGATTCGGCCTCGTCGGTCTCCTCACCGAACGCGTGATGGCAGACGCGCTCCGCTGGTTCGCCGGAGGCGAGCACGCCGAGGGGGTCCGCATCGCGATCAACATCTCCGCCGGCGAGTTCGACGAGCCGACCCTCGACAAGCGCTTCGTCACCGCGTGCGAGGAGGCCGGGGTGGCTCCTGGCGACGTGATTCTTGAGATTACCGAGACTGGCGCGATGGCGGACCCGGCGCGGTCCCTGCAGTTGCTGACCCGCCTCCGGCTGGAGGGATTCCACCTATCGCTCGACGACTTCGGCACCGGCTACTCGTCGATGCTCCAGTTGGCGCGGCTCCCGTTCAGCGAACTGAAGGTGGACCGGTCGTTCGTGACGACGGCCGCTTCCTCCGACGAATCCGTCATCGTGGTGCGCTCCATCATCGACCTCGGCCACGCGCTGGGCATGCATCTCACGGCCGAGGGGGTGGAGGACGCCTGGGTTCTCGCGCTCCTCACCGACCTCGGCTGCGACTACGCCCAGGGGTTCTACATCGCCCGGCCCATGTTCCCCGACGCGCTCGACGCCTGGGCGAAGGACGTCTCGATCTAGGGCGCTGGCGCGGCCCGTCCGTCCGCGAGGTCGGGCCTCTCGGTCGTGTCGCGCGCCCTACCCATCCGCGAGGTCGCGCGCGATGCCGCCGTGGTTGAGCGCCTTGCGCTTGAGCCGCCAGTCCGGGAGCGCGCGGTCCATCACGGCGTAGAACCGTTGGTTGTGGCCAGACTCGATCAGGTGCGCGAGCTCGTGCACCACGACGTACTCCAGGAGCTCCGGCTCGCGGCGCGCGAGCTCGAGGTTGAAGGTGACGCGCCGCGCGCGGACGTTGCACGTGCCCCAGCGGGTCGTCATGCGCCGGATCGTGAAGTCCGGGATCGGGACGCCGACGCGCGGGGCCCACTCGGCCAGCAAGGGCGGGATGGCGCGGCGAAGTTCGCGGCGCAGGCGGTTCGCATCGGGGCCGGGCTCTAGGGGCGCGGGCTGGAGCGCAATGCGCGCCTGGTGCTTCGCGATCCACTCGGCCCTGGAGGCCACAAAGTCGCGGATCGCGCGCTCCGAGACGAAGGCGGGGGCCGTGACGCGGACCTCCCCTGCGGGGGGCTTCACTGTGATGCGAAGGTTCTTCACGCGCTTGCGCGTGACGACGTAGTCGGGCATCGGCGAGGGCATGGTGAGGACAGCGTACGGCCTCGGCTGGCGCGCGGCGGAACGGACAATCCTGCCAACCTGCGGGAATCGCCGAGCGGAGTCTACGATGGAGTGTGCCCAAAGGGACTCGCAAGCGCGAGGGCGCGGGCCAGGCGTTGCCCGCCGAAGCCGCCGGTCGTGCCGCGCCTTCGGGCGACCGGGAATCCAGGTACCTCGCGACTTCTCTGCCCATCATCATCTGGACGACGACTGCCGCCGGGTCGATGGACTACCTGGGCGACGAGGTGGAGCGGTACGCCGGGCGGCCGAAAGAAGAGTTCCTTGGCGACCGGTGGGCCGCACTCATCCACCCCGGCGACGTCGACCGCGTCACCGAAGCCGCCCGCGATGCCATGCGGGCCGGGGAGCCCTTCCGCCTTCACGTCCGCCTCTTGGGTGCCGACGGCGAGTACCGGTGGTTCGCCGCCCATGCGGGCCCGCAGCGCGACTCGTCGGGCGCGATCGTGCGTTGGTGGGGCAACGCGACCGACGTCCACGACTTCCACCTCCTCCACGAGGAGGTCTCCGCGCGCGCCGCGGAACGGGACGGAATCCTGGAGAGCATCGGGGACGGCGTATTCGGCACCGACCACGACCTTCGCGTGACCTACATGAACGGAAGCGCCGAGGCCGCGATCAACCAGACGCGGGAGGAATTCGTTGGGCGCGTGATCTGGGAGGCGCTCCCCGACGTCACGGATACGGAGGCGGAGGGCTTCTACCGAAAGGCGCTGGCTGGCCAACCCCAGCATTTCGAGCGGTACAACGAGAGGCTGGACCGCTGGTTTGAGGTGAGCGCCTACCCGTCGGAGTACGGTGTGACCGCATACTTCCGGAACGTCACGGCGTTCAAGACGCTTGCCGATCAATACGCGCAGTCGCAACGCCTCGAGGCGATCGGACAGTTGACGGGAGGCATCGCTCACGACTTCAACAACCTGCTCACCGTCGTCGTCGGGGGAAGCGAATCGCTCGCCTCCGAGCCCGGTCTGAGCAACGAGGCGCAGGAGATTGTGGGCCTGATCTCCCAAGCCGCCTTGCGCGGGGCCGATTTGACCCACCGCCTGCTCGCCTTCGCGCGCAAGCAGGCTCTCCAGCCCGAGGCCATCGATCTCGGGATTGCGATGAAGCACTTCACGGCGCTGCTCGAGCGGACCCTCGGGGAGGACATCGCGATCACCTCGCGCGTCGAGGCGGACCTCCCGCTCGCCGAGGTCGACGCCAGCGAGTTCGAAAACGCGATCCTCAACCTCGCGATCAACGCGCGCAACGCCATGCCCGATGGGGGCACTCTCTCCCTCGACGCGCGGGGCCTCGTCCTCGAGGAGGGAGACTCGGCGCCAGAGAGCGAGGTCCTTCCGGGCTCCTACGTCGTCGTTTCCGTGAGCGACACGGGTGACGGTATCCCCGACGAGGTCCTTCCGAGGATATTCGAGCCGTTCTTCACCACGAAGTCCCACGGCGAGGGATCCGGACTGGGACTCGCCATGGTCTGGGGATTCGCCAAGCAGTCGGGCGGGAATGTGACGGTCTATTCCGAGGTCGGAGTCGGCACGACGTTCCGGCTCTACCTCCCCGTGGCGACCGAGGGGCAACCCGCCACCGCCCCCGCCCCCGCGCCGGCGACTAGCGGTCGCGCCGCGACGTCGGGCACCGGCCATCATGTCTTGCTCGTCGAGGACGACCGACTCGTGCGTCGGTTCGCGGCCGACCGCCTGCGCTCGCTCGGCTACGTAGTGACCGAGGCCGGGTCGGGGCCCGAGGCGCTCGAGGTCCTCGAGTCGATTCCGGAACTCGGACTCCTGCTCACGGATGTCATCATGCCTGGCGGCCTCTCGGGCCGCGATCTCGCGGACGCCGTGGTCGCGCTGAGGCCCGGGACCCCCGTGCTCTTTGCCTCGGGCTACCCCGAAGACCTCATCGTCCACGACGGGAAGCTCGCTACTGGCGTGGACCTCCTTCCCAAGCCCTATACGGGCAGCGCCCTGGCGGAGCGGGTCGCGCGGGCAATCGCCCGTCACGACTCCGACCAGGGCGGGCTATTTGAGCGGGCCGAGGCTCAACCGCGCCGCGATGGCGCCGACGTCGCGTAACTCGCCCGACGCCTCCGCTCGTCCCCTACCCAACCCTTTGGCGCGCGGATGCGTACTAGCCGGTATGAGACGAGGAATCACGCCGTGAAGGCCTGGGCCCGGCAGCTGGAGGCGCTCGTCGATGAGCGCGGCGCCGCCCTCTTTGGATACGCCTACGTGCTGACCGGCGACAAGGCCCGCGCGGAGGACCTCGTCCAGGATGCGCTCGTGCGGACCTTTCAGCGCGGGCGCGCGGACCTGGGGATCGACGCCGCCCACGCCTACGTCAAGAGGGCCATCTCGTCGGCGTTCGTGGACTCGGGCCGACGCCTGCGCGCGCGGCCCCAGATCTCCGACGTTGGGGCCGAGGCCGTCGGGCCCGACCACGCCGACGACGTGGCCCTCGCGCTTTCGCTCCACGCCTCCATCCTGACCCTCCCGCCGCGCGAGCGGGCGTGTGTGGTGCTCCGCTACCTCGAGGACATGAGCGTCGCGTCCATCGCCGACGAACTCGGCCTCGCCACGGGCTCCGTCAAGCGCTACCTGAGCGACGGCGTCGGCCGCCTGCGCGCGCTCCACGGGAGTTTCGACCTCGCCGAATCCGACCTTCTCACCGGGGGCGGCACCACCGTCCTCGTCCTCCCGAAGGGAGAGCGCTCATGAGCGAGCCCATTTCCGAGAGCCTGCGGACCATCCACCGCCGAGGGGTGGATGCGTTCGGCGCGACCGGCCTGGCCTCCGACGTCGGGCCGACGGTCCGGCGCGTTGCCCGTCGGCGCGTCGGGCGGGTCGTGGGAGCGGGCCTCGCGGCCGTGGCGCTCGTCGCGACGGTGACCGTTGGCGCGCTCGGGTACGCGGGTCGCACCGTCTCCCCCGCGCTACCGTCCCCTGCGCCGTCCTCGCACCCGAGCGCTGAACGCCTCCTCGTCACCGTGAGCGACCACGGGGACAAAGAGCACGACATTGCCGAGGCCCTGGCGCACGCCGGCGTCATCGACTTGTTCCAGGATTTCGTGAGCGAGGCCACAAAGGACCCCGCGAGCGTCATGCAGATCGCGCCCGGACAGTACTGGCTTCCGAGGGGCATGACCGCCCGCGACGCGATTGCAGCGATGCTCGACCCGTCGAAACGGCACGGTCCGAATATCAGAATCGACCCCGGCTACACCGAGGAGCAGATCTTCAGGCAGTTCGACGTGTCACTCGGCATACCCAGCGGTGAGCTCTATGTCGCTGCCGACGACCCCGCGTCGTTCGGCCTTCCCGCCCAGGCGAACGGCATCGTGGAGGGCTGGCTCGGGCCGTACGCGTACTACTTCGCACCGGGGACGACGCCGACGCAGGCGCTCTCGGCAATGGTCGAGGCCACCATCGCGCATCTCGACATGATGGGCGTAGAGCCCTTGGATCGCCAGCACGTCCTCACGGTGGCGTCGCTCGTCGACAGGGTGACGGGCCTCGACTCCGAACGCGCCAAGGTGGCGCGCGTGATCGAAAACCGCATCGTCGCGGGCATTCCGCTCGCCTACAACCAGGGCTTCTCCTGGACCTACAACCCGGACGGCACGTCTAGCCCTAAACTCGACGCGCAGGGCAACAGCCCCGGCGATACGTTCCCGTACCCCGGGCTACCGCCAGCACCAGTGTGCTCGCCGAGCTTGGTTTCGATCGACGCCGCGCTCCACCCGGCCGACGGACCGTGGTTGTACGTCGTCACCGTCAACCCCGGCACCGGCGAGACCCGGTACGAGACAACGCTCGAGGAGTACAAGCGGGATCTCGCTGAACTCGTCGCGTGGCTGGACTCGAACCAGGGCGGCGCGTGAGGCGGTCTCGGAACGCTCGTGAGCGCTACGGACGCGGGCGGAGCCTGAGCCGCGCCGCGATGGCGTCGACTTCGCGCAGCTCGCCCGACGCGACGGCCATCGTGAGGTCGAACGCCTCGTCCTGGGTGAGCGCAGCGTCGTGCCCGTTGACGTGCAGGAAGACCACCGCCGCGAACCAGCCGAGGCGCTTGTTCCCGTCGGCAAGCGCGTGGTTGCAGACGATGGAGTGAAGAAGCGCCGCGGCCTTGCCCTCAAGCGTGGGATAGGCGTCCTGCCCCATGAGGGTGGTCTGTGGCCTGCCGGCCGCGGAGGACAGCAGCCCGACGTCACGCACGGGGCCCACGCCAATGTCCGCCGCGAGGCGCACCAGGTCGTCGAGCGTGAGGAATTCGGTCACGGGCGGCTAGGCAGGGCGTACGGGGCCGACGCGGCCGTGCCCATCAGACCGTGCCGAGGCGGTCGAGCGTCTCGGCCCATTCGACCTTGAGTTCGCGCGACGCCACGTCCACGCGGTCAACGTGCCCGAGTCGCTCGGCGCGCTCGAGGATCGCGCGGGTGACGACTTCTTGGCGCGACAGTCCCTCGCGCTCGGCGAGGAAGGTGAGCGCGGCTTCGACGGCGGAGTCGGTACGGAGGGTCATGGCCATGTCGATATGGTATCACTTCGATACCACGCGGTTCCGGCGTCCCCGGCGCGGCCCCGGAGCGCGGCTACACCTGCTGGACCCGCACCGCCTTGGCGGCGAGGGTGCGCAACTCATCGGCCGTCGTCCGGACGCCGTACGCGGGCGTGTCACGCTCGACGCGCCAACTCTCGGCGAGCGGGCCGATGTCCACGGCGTCGTACCCCAGGTCGTTCAGGAACCTCGCCGCGAAGGCCTTGGCGCCGTCGTCGTCGCCCGCGATGGGGAGCGCGCGTCGGCCGGGGGTGCCCGCGGGCAGGCCGTCCGTGGGGATCTGCGCCCAGTTGATGTTGTTGAACGCCTTGACGACGCGCGAGGCGGGCAGGTGCGCCTGGAGCAGGCCCGACGTCGTGGCTTCGTTGCGGTCGAGCGCGGCGATGCGGCCGTCGCGCGCCGGGTAGTAGTTGTTGGTGTCGAGCACGACCTTGCCCGCGAGCGGCCCGGCGGGGACCTGCGCGTAGCGGCCCAGCGGGACGGTGACGAGGACGAAGTCCCCCGCCTCCGCGGCCTCGGCGGGCGTGGCGGCTCGGGCGTGCGGGCCGAGGTCGGCGACGAGGTCGGCGAGCGTCTCCGGGCCGCGGGAGTTGCTGAGGACGACGTCGTAGCCCGCCGCGATGGCGGCGCGGGCGACGCTGGCGCCGATGTGTCCGGCGCCGATGGTTCCTAGGGTGGTCATGTCAGGGGAACCCTATCGGTGGCGTGAACATTCCTGGGCCGGACGCCTCGACTAGCTTCTGGGCGCCCCACCCGACAAGCTGGGGGCATGGCCTACCCCTTGTGGAAGTACTTCCCCTCGAACACGACGCCACCAGAGTGGGCCCTCGCCATGGCGGCGCTGGTCGCCCGGCACGCTGGGGCGATCTCCACGGTGGAAGCGCACGCTGGGCTCAAAAGCGACGACGTCCTCGCCGAGTTGCGCGACGAC
>JADGOS010000094.1 GCA_017882825.1 Demequinaceae bacterium
GCTTTGACGTCGATGATCGCACGGAGCGAGCGCCCAATAAGGCGCGAGATCTCGTGGGTCCGGCCCCCAATGCGGCCCTTGACGCTCTCGCGGTCGTTGCGCGTGCCGGTGGCCCTGGGCAACATGGCGTACTCGGCGGTCACCCACCCCTGACCGGAGTTCTGCTTCCAGCGCGGGACGCCCTGGGTGAAGGAGGCCGAGCACAGGACCCGCGTCCCCCCAAAGGTGACGAGGCACGAGCCCTCAGCGCTCGACTGCCACCCACGCTCGAAGGAGATGGGGCGAAGCTGGGAGGGAGCGCGGCCATCGGCGCGGGTTATGTCGGTCATGCCCCGAGCCTAACCGGGAGCCGCGACCGCGCGGGCGCGCCTCACCATCTCCTGCAGCGCAATCGCCTACCGCGCGATGCCCCTACCGAGCGATGCCCTACCGAGCGATGCCCTCCACCGTGCCGACCACCGGACCGAGAAAGCGCTGGGCAAGGGCTCGGAATCGCGCGGTCTCTCCCGTGGCGCTGAACCGATGCTCCGGAGGCTCCGAGCTTGTTCGCTCTATTCCCCCGGCCACGAGGCCCCGGTACACGTCGAGCGCCGTCTCGGTCGCGCTATCGATGAGCGCGACATCCTCCCCCATGACATACCCGATCACGCCCTCGAGCATGGGGTAGTGGGTGCAACCCAGGATGACGGTGTCGACGCCCGCCGCGCGCAGCGGGGCGAGATACTCGCGAGCGAGCTCGATCAATCGCGGCCCGCTCGTGATGCCGGCCTCGACGAACTCGACGAAGCGCGGACACGCCTGGGACGTGACCGCGACTCCGGTTGCGGCGGCGAGGGCATCCTCGTAGGCCCCCGACGTGATGGTCGCGACGGTGCCGATAACGCCCACCCTCCCCGTGCGTGTGGTGGCGGCGGCCCGGCGCACGGCGGGAACGATCACCTCCACGACGGGCACGCCCTTCTCTTTGCTGAAGCGCTCGCGCGCATCCCTGAGGACCGCGGCGGATGCCGTGTTGCAGGCGATGACGAGCATCTTGACACCGTCGTCGACGAGGGAATCCATGATCGCCAGCGCGCGGGACCTGACCTCGGCGATGGGAAGCGGGCCGTACGGCCCGTGGGCAGTGTCGCCCACGTAGTAGATCGCCTCGTTGGGCAGCACGTCCATGATCGCCCTGGCCACGGTGAGCCCCCCGACCCCGGAGTCGAACACGCCAATCGGTGCGTCATTCATCGTCACCCTCCTCGCCCATGACGAACGCTACCAAGGAGTCCTGAAGCCAGGTGAGCGCCTCGTACAACATGCCGAGCCACATTCGCTCCCGGTCCGCGGCGAGGCCGTCGGCGCCGGCATGCGGAGCAGTTCCGACGTCGGCGTGGAGCCGCTCAACGTCCGCGTCCGTCTCGAGTCCCAGGCGCGACGCGAGCACCAGGCGGACGTCGGTCAGGGCCGCGGCCGTCTCCATGGCTTGGTCCTCGGCGACCTCCCACCGAGGGCCGTCTTCGCTGAGTTGCGACCAGAGGCGGCGAAGCCTCGCGACCTTCAGCGCACGCAGGTCCGGCTCGGTGTAGCGACGAAACTCGTCGGCGACCTCGCGATCCGTCGGGGCGGCGTTGGGCAACAGGCGCAGGATCGCCGGGTCGTCGGGCTCCGCCAAGTGCGCCTCGAAGCTGGTGAGGTGCTCGAGAAGATCCCGGGGCGTCTCGGCGACCCTGGGCGTGGTCTCCATCCCGAATACCTCGCCGCCGAGGAGCAGCCCAACGTCGGCAACGATGCGCGCCACGACGGCGCGCTCATCCTGATCGAGTTCGGCGACGGCGACGCCCCTGCGCGCCCGGAACGCCTTCACTCGCCGCTCCGCTGCATCGTCGCCCAGAGGCCGTATCCGTGCATCGCCTGCACGTCCACCTCCATCTGTTCGCGTCCGCCGGTCGAGACGACCGACCGGCCCTTTTCGTGTACCTCGCGCATCTTCCGCTCGGCCTTGACGCGCGGCCAGCCGAAGTGGGACTGGAACACGTGCGTCACGTAGTTCATGAGGTTCACCGGATCGTTCCACACGATCGTGACCCACGCGTCGTCGAGGCGATTGGCGACGCTCGTGGACCTACCCGTCGCCGGGTCCGCGCTCACGCCCACCCCCCCGCCCTACTCGCCGGGCGCGTCGTCGGGCGGGAACGCCTTGTCGAGAATGTCCTGGCACGCGGGGCAGACGGGGAATCGCCCCGGATCGCGGTTCGGGACCCACACCTTTCCGCACAAAGCGATGACGGGGGTACCGGTGACGGCCGCCTCGACGATCTTTTCTTTGCGGACGTAGTGCGAGAAGCGCTCGGAGTCCCCCGGCTCTGCGACCTGCGTGTCCGGACGGGCGATGGTGGTGGTCGAGGCCCGCGTCTGCTCGCTCGGGCGAGTCTCCTGCTCGGTCATGGACCCATGCTACGCCGGGGCTACTCGCCCCCGGTGAGGCTGGTCCTACGCCACCGCGGTCACGAGGCGCCCGCTCTTGCGGTCGTACAGGCGCCCTGCCCACCGCGTCGACACGACCAGCACCCCCACCCCCGTCGCGAGCCCGAGCACGAGGCCGAGCCAGCCGATGCGGGCGTCCCAGCGGATTGCCGCGACCAGGGGAAGCGTCACCGGAACCGCCACGATCCACGCGCTGATGGACGAGACGACCTGGGCCAGGAAGCCCGCCCCCACCGATCCCACCTCGGCCGAGAACGGATTCTCGCCGGGCGCGGGGGCCCGATACGGGAGGGCAACCGCGCTCATCGCCGATACGCCGAGGCTCGTGCCAAGGACTCCGGCGATCGCCCCGAATTCCGCGGGCGCGAGGTCCCACCTTCCCGCCAGGCCCAGCGCCGCGAGGCCGGCCACGGTCACGAGCGGGACCGCCCAGGCCAGGGTCGCCGCCACGCGACCGCGCATGACCTCCCGTCCGAGCCTGCCGGAGACGACGTCGAGCCACAGCGCGGTCGAATCGAACGCGACGTCGTTGTGGCGAGCCCAGCCGATCGTTCCGGCGAGGAGCACCGGAACCGCCACGACGACCGCGACGGGCGAGCCGAAGATCGGATAGACGAGCGTGAAGAAGAGCGCGGGGAAGACCATGACCGAGACGAGCCCGCTGAGGTACCGGGGATCCGTGAACCAGTACCGACGCGCGCGGGACGCGACGGCGCGCTGGGCGCTGCCCGGCCGCCGAAGGCGGCCAGCCTCGGAGCGCTTGGCCGCCGCAAGGATGGCGTCGTCCCGCGCGCGTGCGCCGCCACCGCGGTACGTCGGATGGACGAGCGTGTATGCCACGTTGGCTCGCCATACCCCGTGAAGGAGCAGTATCCACGCGAGCGAGGCCGCGAGCCTCCAGGTCGCGGACCACCACTCGCCCGTCGCCGCCGCGCTCACCGCCGCCACGGGTAGCCCGATGGGCGTCCACCGCAGCGCCTCGAGGAGGGCGGGCACATCGATATTCAGGATGGTGTCGAGGCCCTCCGCGACGACGGCGTACGCGACCGGCGTCGCCACGAGCGCACCGAGGAGAATCGCGACAAGGGCCGCCTCCCGCGCCCGCCGGGACTGCAGCACCCTCGACGTCCACGCCACCGACACGCGTGCGGAAAGGACCATCGTCGCGTGAGTAAGCGCGGCCCATGCGAACGCGACCGCGAGGGTCGCGGAACCGTCGGGCCGCCACGACATCGCGAGCATCGCCAGCACGATCAGGAAGAAGGCGGACGGTAGCGTCAGGAAGATCGAGACCGTCAATCCGGGCATGATGCTCCGTGGCGCGACGCCGAGTGACGAGAACCGTCCGGGGTCGAGGGTGTCATCGAGTCCCGTAATGAGCACCGGAACGACGACCCATCCCAGAATCAGGATCGCCGAGATCGCCGCGAGCGCATCGCCCCGGACACCCGCATTCTGTTGCTCGAGGGCTCGCGAGGCCCACCACGTTGAGGGAAGCAACGACGCCGCCCAGACGGCACCCCCGACGAGCACGAGGACCCTCCACCACTCGCGCTGCAACTGGTGTTTGGTCGTCGTAAAACGGAGCCTCAGGACTGTCGCAACCACGTGAGGTCCCGCCGTTCGGACGTGTCGCCGATGAGTCCAACGAACCTCTCTTCGAGGTCCAAGCCGCCGCTGACCTCCTCGAGCGTTCCATACGCGAGAACGCGCCCGTGCCCCACGATCGCCACATGGTCGCACACGCGTTCCACGAGGGCCATGACGTGGCTTGACATCACGACCGTGCCACCGGTCGCGGCGAAGTCCTGAAGGATGCGCCGGATCGCCTTGGCGGAGACCGGGTCAACCGCCTCGAACGGCTCGTCCAGGACCAGAACGCGGGGCGCATGGACGAGCGCGCACGCGAGCGCGATCTTCTTCGTCATTCCCGCCGAGTAGTCGGCGACCAGCGTCCTACCCACCGCGTCGAGATCGAGCGCCGCCAGCAGGTCGTCTCGGCGCTCCTCGACCATCGCGGGGGCCAATCCGCGCAGAAGCCCGGCGTAGGAGATCAACTCCGCGCCGGTCAGGCGGTCGAATGTCCTCAGCCCGTCGGGCAGGACCCCGAGGGTCGGCTTGGCCCGATCGGGTTCCTTCCAGAGGTCGATTCCGTGCACGAGGACGGTCCCGGCGTCCGGGGTGAGGAGCCCCGTCGCCATCGAGAGTGTGGTCGTCTTTCCCGCCCCGTTCGGGCCGACGATGCCGTAGAAAGAGCCCGAGGGTATGTCCAGATCGAGCCCGTCGACGGCAATGGTCGCGCCGAAGCGCTTGCGCAGGCCCCGCAGGGCAAGCGCCGGCGCGGGCGAGTCGGGGGCCATGGGCCCAGCCTAAGCGGGGCCTGGAGCGATGTGACAAGCGCGCACAGGGCGCGCGTGACAAATGCCACGACGAAGGCGCCCCGCTCGACACGGGCGAGGTTCCGGACTCAGGTAGGACCTAGGTCCTGGGTGGCCCGTACACTGAGCGCATCGATGTCGTCACCACTCGCTCATGCCTCGGCTGGGCAGCAGCACCCGAAACCGAGGAGAACGCATGACCACCACCGACGCCGTCGCGGCATTTCGCGCGACAGAGCCCCGCGACCCCAACAGGCTCTCCTACACCACCGCGTATGCCGCGCTCCTTGAGACCGTCAGGGACGCCGGCCTCCTGAAGCGACGTATCCCCTTCTACGCCCTCCTCTTCTCGGGCCTCACCCTCGCGCTGGGAGGCCTCTGCGCCGGATTCTTCCTTCTCGGCTCGTCGTGGTTCCAACTCCTCATCGCGGCCGCGCTCGGCATCGTGCTTACGCAGTTCGCCTTCATGGCGCACGAGGCAGCGCACCGGCAGGTCCTCGTGACGGGCAAGGCGAACGATGGCCTCGGCCGCGCCCTCGGAACCTTCGTGGTGGGGATGAGCTACTCGTGGTGGATTCACAAGCACACGCGCCACCACGGGAACCCGAACAAGATCGACAAGGATCCAGACATCGAGACCGACACCATCTCGTTCTACGAGGAGGCCGCCGCAGGCAAGTCAGGCTTCGGCAGGTGGCTCACGACGCACCAGGGCTCGCTCTTCTTCCCGCTCCTCATGCTCGAAGGCGTCAACCTCCACATGAAGTCCGTCACCTCCCTCCTGGAACGCCGACCGATCACGGGTCGGAAGACGGAGCTCATCGCGATCGCGGTCCGATTCGCGCTCTACTTCACGGTGGTCTTCTGGTTCCTTCCCATCGGGCTTGCGTTCGCCTTCGTCGGCGTCCAGCTCGCGGTCTTTGGGCTATACATGGGCGCCTCGTTCGCGCCGAACCACAAGGGGATGCCGCTGGTCCCGCGGGACTTCCGGATCGACTTCCTGCGCCGCCAGGTGCTGATGAGCCGGAACATCAGCGGCGGGCGGTGGCTCGACATCGCGATGGGCGGGCTGAACCACCAGGTGGAGCACCACCTGTTCCCGTCGATGCCGTCGATGAGCCTGCGCGGGGTCGCGCCGATGGTGCGCGAGTACTGCGCCCGGCACGGCGTGCAGTACACGCAGGTGTCGCTCGGGCGGTCGTACGCGATCGTCGTGCGGCACCTGAACACGGTGGGACGGCCCGACCGCGACCTGTGGGTCTGCCCGATGGTCGAGGCGTACCGGGCGTAGCGGGTCCCGCTAGGGCTTGTTCTCGCAGGCGACGCCGTCGTTGTCGCGGTCGAGTCGCGGCGCCTCGTAGCCGGGCTCGCCCCGCAGCAGCGGGCGGCCGATCGCGGCCCAGACGGCGGTGCAGTTCGCGTAGTAGACGTTTGCCGGTGCCGGTGCCGGTGCCGGTGCCGGTGCCGGTGCGGGCGCGGGCGCGGGCGCGACGACCGTGGCGGGCTTCGTCGGGACCGGGGCGGCCTTCGTCGGAGGCGGCGCGGCGCTGATCGCGGTCGGCAGTGTCGAGCCGTCCGGCAGTGGCTGGTCCGGGCACTGCTTCAGCACGGTGGCGATGGCCGCACGCTCGGGGGACGTCACGCTCAGGCCGTAGGTCAGCTTGACCCCCACCTGCCGCGCGACGTACGCGCACCGGTATGCCGTGCTGGGCGGGAGCCAGGCATCAGCCGCGTTGTCGCCCTTCTGCGTGTTGAGCGGACCCGAGACGGCCAGCAGGTTGAGCGGGTCGTTGCCGAGCTGGTGCCGCATGTCGTCGGACCAGGCGGACGCGCCGGACGCCCACGCGTTGCCGAGGGCCACGACGTGGTCGATCTGCACGTCGTTGCTCGTCGCCGTGCCGCGGGTGAACGCGATCGTCGTGCCGCCGTAGGGATCGGCGAGCGTGCCGGCAAGGACGACGCAGCCGTTGGTTCCGGCCTTGATCGTGACGCCGGTCAGGT
>JADGOS010000095.1 GCA_017882825.1 Demequinaceae bacterium
TCGCGCAAGATCCGCGTCGGCTCGGTTGAGGTGGGCGGCGACGCCCCCGTGAGCGTCCAGTCCATGACGACCACCCTCACGGCGAACGTCGACGCGACGCTGCAACAGATCGCGGAACTCACGGCGGCCGGTTGCGACATCGTGCGGGTGGCGGTGCCGAGCCAGGACGACGCCGACGCGCTCAAGGCGATCGCGAAGAAGTCCCAACTCCCCGTCATCGCCGACATTCACTTCCAGCCCCGCTACGTCTTCGACGCGATCGAAGCCGGGTGCGCCGCCGTGCGCGTCAACCCGGGCAACATCATCAAGTTCGACGACAAGATCGCCGAGATCGCCAAGGCCGCGACGGATGCTGGGGTCTCCATCCGCATAGGCGTCAACGCGGGATCGCTGGACCCGCGCCTGATGGAGAAATACGGCAAGGCGACGCCCGAGGCCCTCGTCGAGTCCGCCATCTGGGAGGCGTCGCTGTTCGAGGAGCACGACTTCCACGACTTCAAGATCTCCGTGAAGCACCACGACCCCGTCGTGGCGATCCAGGCCTACCGCCTGCTCGCGCAGCGCGGCGACTGGCCCCTCCACCTCGGCGTCACCGAGGCCGGCCCGACGTTCCAGGGGACCATCAAGTCCGCGACGGCGTTCGGCGCGCTCTTGGCCGAGGGCATCGGCGACACGATCCGCGTTTCGCTTTCCGCGCCTCCCGTCGAGGAGGTCAAGGTCGGCATCCAAATTCTCCAGTCCCTCGGCCTCAAGGAGCGCAAGCTCGAGATCGTCTCGTGCCCCAGTTGCGGGCGCGCCCAGGTGGACGTCTACGAGCTTGCCGAGAAGGTGACCGCCGGGCTCGAGGGCATGGAGGTTCCGCTGCGCGTCGCCGTCATGGGGTGCGTCGTCAACGGGCCGGGCGAGGCGCGCGAGGCGGACCTCGGCGTCGCGTCCGGCAACGGCAAGGGCCAGATCTTCGTCCGCGGCGAGGTTGTGGCGACCGTGGCGGAAAAGGACATCGTCGAAACCCTGATCTCCGAGGCGATGAAGCTCGCCGCGACCATGGAGCCCGTCGAGGGCGCGGCCCCCGAGGTGAGTGTTCGGTGAGGAGCCTGCTGAGGTGACGACGCGGTGAGGGCGGACCTCTCGTGACCGACTCGCTGCTGCGTCGGGCGCGCTCAAGGGTCGCGCTCGCCCCGGTGCAACCCGGCGAGGTCGAAGAGGCGCTTGAACTGTGCTCGCGCAACCCCGTCGCCTACATCATGCCGACCATGCACCTTGAGCACGCCCAGGCAACGGGCCGGATGGCTTCCGGGCAGTTGTGGGGTGTGCGCGACAGCGGTGAGCGCGCGCCGGGCATCGGTCGAGGGCGCGACAGGTCGAGCCCGCTCGTCGGGGTCCTCTGGACGGGAGCGAACCTTGTGCCCGCGCTCCCGGACGCGCCCGAGGAGCGGGTGGACACCGTCGCCGACGCGATGGTGAGCCAACTCGCTCGCCCGAGCGCGCTCGTCGGGGAGGCCGCCGTCGTCCTGCGGATGTGGACGCGGGTGGAGAAGCGATGGGGCCCCGCCCGGGATCTTCGACCCGAGCAACTCCTGATGGTGTTGCGCGGCGCGCCGATCAGGCCCGCGCCGCCCGGTCCGGGGGACGTGTCGCTCGACTCGCTGCGGCTCGAACCAGTCCGGATCGCCCGGCTCACGGATTTCGACGCGCTCCTGCCTGCCGCCGTCCACATGTTCATCGGCGAGGTCGGCTACGACCCGCTCGAGCACGGGCGGGCGGGCTACGAGGAGCGTTTGCGGCGCCTCATCCGCCTCGGGCGCTCCTACCTGCAATTCGGCGTGCTTGACGGCGTGCGCCAGGTGGTCTTCAAGACCGAGGCCGGCGTCGTCGGCGGCGGCGTGGCCGAGCTCCAGGGGGTCTGGGTGCATCCGAAGTTGCGCGGTCGGGGCTTCGGCCGGGCCGGCGTCGCCGCAGTGGCGGACCTGGTCCAGGGCTCTCTCGCGCCCACCATGTCGCTCTACGTGAACGATTACAACGAGCGGGCGGTGGCGACCTACGAGGCCGTGGGGTTTGAGCGCGTGGGGACGTTCGCGACGGTTATGGTGTAGAGGGACGTCTTCCCCGAGAAGTTCCGGGCCATGACTGCTAGATTGCGGTCCATCGGCGCGCGCTCGTCGCGTCGCCGAACCGTTTGGGGGACGACCATGATCGCCAGCGCTGGGGATCTTGGGATGGCGCGGGGTGGGGTCCGCGCGCTGCGCCTCGCGGTGCTCGTGGGCGCCGCGGTCGCGCTCGGTGTCGCCCTCATTGCGCTTCTCGCGCCGTCGGCCCGAGCCGACGCGAGCACCGGCAGCATCCAGTTCGACCTCTCCAATTACACGGGCGGACCCGCTTCCGGCGGGTGCATGGAGGTCTACGACGCCGCCCAGGCGAAGGTGGGTTCCGACTGCGCGGGCGCCGCAGACAGGTACACAGTAATTGACCTCGCCCCGGGTGCCTACAAGGTGAAGTTGACGAACTTCACGGGCGCGGCCCCGACGCAGTGGTACTTCTGGGGCTCGTCAGTTGCATGGGCCGCGTCGGTGAACGTCATCGCAGGGAACATCACTCCAATCACCTACACCTTGGTCGAGCCGAGATCAATTTCGGGGGTTGTGCGCGACGCGGGCGGTAATGGCCTCTCGGGCGGATTCGTCCAAGTGTGGGGAAGTTCGCTTGCTGCTCCGCTCGTCCAAGTGGCGGTTTCCGGCAGTGGCTACTATTCCACCCCCCAACTCGCTTGCACGAGTTGCCTCATTCGATTCTCCGGGTTCGATGGGCTCGCCGCCGAGTGGTACTCGAATGCGGAAACTTCCACCACGAGCACCGCAGTGGCAGTGCAATCGACGTGGCCCAACGTCTACAACGCAACGCTGAATCTTCCGGCTGGTGAACTTCACGGAACTATCGTGGCTCCAACGGCATTCTCGTCTTCCACCGTGTGCGTGGTGCTCTACGAGCCCCCACCGATGTTCGGCGTCTCGAGGCCGATCGACTCGCGGTGCGGGTCCCGAGGTGACGCCTTCTCGTTCGGCAACCTTGCCACTACCAGCTATCGGTTGTGCGTCGCGGACACGGCCACCCCGACGACCGGTTGTTCCGCCAGCGCATACGCGTACGACTTCCTCGGCGGCGCTATCCTCCAGACGGCCCGGGGATTCTCGACACCCCTGGGAGGTAGCGCGAGCGCGGTACTGCAGTTTGGCGGGACAGTCGAGGCCGCGCCCACGACTCTGGCTGGGGACCCGGTCGCCGGCGGTTGCATGGATGTCTATGGGTACTACGGCGCTGTTCTGATCGGCACGGACTGCGTCGACGCCGCAGGTACCTACAGTGTCGCAGTCGGATCGGATTCCGACTCCTATGGGTCGTATCGGCTAAGGTTCCGGGGCTTTCCTGGGTACGTCGACCAGTGGTACGACAACGCTACCGACCTGGGCTCGTCCAAACCCGTGAGCGTGTCCTATGGGGGCACCGCGAGCGTCGCCGATGTGAAGCTACGGACCGCATCGATGGACGGGAGCGTCTCGTTCGCCCTCACGAACCTGGGGGGATCGACTCCTGTTTCCGGTGGGTGCATGAGACTGTACGACGAGTCCGATAACCTCGCAGGCGAGGACTGCGTCGGCACCTCCGGCACGTACAAAGTGTCGGGTCTGGGCGACGGATACTATCGGGCGCTGTTTTCCGGATTCGCGGGAGCGGCACCCACCCAGTGGTACGGACCTGCGTCAAGTCTCGCTACCGCGGCGGAGGTGACCGTCGTCGGCGGCGCGATGGCGCATCGCGACTACGTGCTGCTCCCCCCGTACTCGTTCGCGGGTCGCGTGGTCGATGGTGCGGGAAACCCCTTGACGGGCGGCGTCGTGGAAATCCGATTCTACTACGACGTCTTATGGGCCTCGATCTCTCCTCGAGCCGACGGGACATGGGGGTCGGGATCGCTCCCGGCCTGCACTTCGTGCACGGTGGCCTTCCGGAACTTCCCGGGCCTCGCGGACCAGGTCTACTACCACTGGCCGGACACGCGGTGGGCATCCACGGTTGCGACCAATTCGCAGTCGCCTGTTGTCCTCAACGATGCGGTGCTCGTGACACGCGAGGCGGTCGTGACGACTACGATCGCCGTCCCGCCTAGCTGGACGAGCGCAGTCGCCTGCGTCGCGTTGTTCGCGGGACCGGAGAACTCGTCGCCGACGGCGATGCTTGGCGTGGAGTGCGGCCCGCCGGGCGATGTCGTTTCTTTTGGCCATCTGAGCCCCGGTGAGTTCCACCTTGCGGTCGGAACGTCACCCACCTCGATCGATTACCAATCCAAGCCAACTTTCGTGATCGCCGAAGGCGCACACGTCAACGTTCCCATCGTCTACGGCGGGACCCTTACGGTCAACGTGACCCTTCCCGGGGGAGTGCCGGCCACGGGTGGCTGCGTCGATGTCTACGGGTGGGAGGACGGACCGCTCCTGGGTTCGGACTGCGTCGGCGACGGCACCGCCTACCACGTGACGACATACGAGGACTGGGGGGTCAGAATCCACCTCCATGGTTTTGCGGGAGGCGTGGACGCTTGGTACAACAACTCCAGCTCCCGCTCGTATGCGAACGACGTACGCCTCGTCGGGGGCACCGCCGTGTCGGTTAGCACGCAATTGGCCGCGTGGGGCACGATCTCGGGCGATATCACGCTTCCCGCGGGCTCGCCCGACGACCACGCGTGCGTTGGCGTGACGGATCACGGCACGTTCAGCGACCATGTGTGTACGGCTCCGGGGGAGACGGGGTACATGATTTCGGTACCGCCGCGCCGGGTGTGGCTCGAGTTCTACACGGAGACTCCGGCGACGGCCTTCCAGCTCTACGACAACGTTGCCGCCAAGGTTGATGCGACGCCCGTGACGGTCGCCGCGAGCGCCGACCGCATCATCAACGCGACGCTCTGGCCAGCGGCCCAGATCTCCGGAAACGTGACACTGTCGAACGGGGCCACCGCGCTCGGAGGTTGTGTCGAGGCTTACGAGGCGGACGGCGACTACGTGTACTCGCGTTGCGTCAATGGGTCGGGCCATTACGTGCTCGATAGCCTTCCGGCGGGGGACTACCGGCTCCTGTTTACGGGTTTCACCGGCGGCGCGGACTCGTTCTATGGCGGCACTTCGGGTCTCGGCGCGGCGACGACGATCACTGTCGCCGCGGGGGATGCCAAGGTTGCGGAGATGGTGCTCGCCCGGCTCGGCACGATCTCGGGGACGGTCACGAGCGCGGGGGGCGGGTCAGCCCTCGGTGGCTGTGCAGTGGCTTATGACGTCTCGGGCGATGACCCCGTGCGCGTCTCGAGCGGGTGCGTCAACGGATCGGGTCGCTACGCGATGCAGGTGCCTCCCGGCGCATATGCCGTCTTGTTCGAGAACTTTCTGAACGCGTCGAGCGCACCGCTCCAAGACGAGTGGAACGCGGACGCGCTGACCTCGGCCACCGCGACGACGGTTGCAGTCACCGAGGCTGGGGCCCGGACGCTAGATGCGACGCTGGCGGCCAGCGCGACGCGTCTCAACGTCGCTCTCACGGATGAGTGGTCGGGATCCCATTACCCGGCGACGGGTGGCTGCTCGCGCGTCTACGACTACCACCACGCGCTCGTCACGGAGCGCTGCGACCATCCGTCCAACACATGGATGGCGACCATCCCCGCAGGTACGTACTACCTCGAGTTCGTTGGGTATTCGTACAGCGATTACCAAGGGTCGCATGCACTTCCGACCCAGTGGGCGAACCAGAAGGCGACGTTCATGGGATCGGACGACGTTGTCGTCGCGGGAGGCGTCACCACGGCAATGACCATCATGCTCGACTCCGGCTCTCAACACGAGGGCACCGTCACGGTCCCGGCTGGTGCGCTGGAAGACGGTTGGGTCGAGTTCTACAACTCGGTGACAGGAACGGTCGACTACTCGACGGACGTCGCGCCGGACGGTACCTTCAGCATCCCTGACGTCGTTGGGGGCTCCTACCGGATCCGCTTTACGGGCTTCACTGGCGCAGCCGACCAGTGGTACAACAACCAACTGTCCTACGGCGCCGCCTTCACCCTGGGCAATGGCGGAGGGATGAACTACAGGGACGATGCGACCTTGACCCCGGAGGCCGTGCTCGCTGGGACCATGAGCGTGCCCTCCGGTTTCACCGACCTGGACGCGTGCGTCACGGCCTACTTCGACGACGGGTACTTCGCGGGTGAGGCCTGCGCCGGGGTAGGGCAACCGTTCACGATTCACCACCTCCCGACGTCCACGGTGCGCCTCGAGTTCTCCGATTCAACGCACCACCGGCTGTATCGGACGGACGTTTGGGCGACGGCGGTGCCGTTCGCCGTCTCCGCCGGTGTGACGACGAACGCCGATATCGCTTGGAGGGTTCCGAGCGCTGCAAGCGTCTCGCCGGGATACGGCTCCACGGCCGGTGGCACGGTGGTGACGATTTCTGGTTCGGCGTTCACGGGTGCGTCGTCGGTGACGTTTGGTGGGGTGGCGGGCACCGGTCTGTCGGTGGGTTCTGATTCCTCGCTGACGGTGACGTCTCCGTCGCATGCCGCGGGTGCGGTGAATGTGGTGGTGACGACGCCTCATGGGTCGAGTT
>JADGOS010000096.1 GCA_017882825.1 Demequinaceae bacterium
TTGCCGGTCGCGGCAAGCGACGCGTCGTAGGCGGCCTTCAGTGCGTCGACGTCCTCCACATAGGATCCGTCTTTCTGGATCCAGGAGACACGGTGGACGTCCCACCCGTATGCCTCGTAACGCGCGAGGACGTCCTCCGAGAACGCGATGGACGTGTCGTCCTCGATCGAGATGTGGTTGTCGTCCCACAGGACGACGAGGTTACCCAGTTCCTGCGTGCCGGCGATCGACGATGCCTCGCCCGACACGCCCTCCTCGAGGTCGCCGTCGGACGCGATCACGAAGATGCGGTGGTCGAAGGGGCTCGTCCCGGGCGCGGATTCGGGGTCGAACAGCCCGCGCTCCCGTCGCGCAGCCATCGCCATGCCGACGGCGGAGGCGAAACCGGATCCGAGGGGTCCCGTGGTGATCTCGACGCCAGGGGTGTGGCCGTACTCAGGGTGCCCGGGGGTGCGCGAGCCCGCGGTGCGGAGCGACTTGAGGTCGTCGAGCGTCATGTCATACCCGGACGCGAAGAGCTGCAGGTACAGCGTGAGCGACGAGTGCCCGGCAGAGAGCACGAAGCGGTCGCGGCCAAGCCACTTCGGGTCGGAAGGGTCGTGGCGCATGACCTTCTGGAACAGGAGGTATGCGGCGGGCGCGAGGCTGATGGCCGTGCCGGGATGTCCGTTGCCCACCTTCTCAACGGCGTCGGCGGCAAGCACCTTGAGGGTGTCGACGACGGCCCGGTCCTGGTCGGTCATGATGGCGCTCACGGGGTCTCCAAGTGGCTCGGGGATGATGCTTATAGCCTAGCGGCGCCGGACGTAGGGGGTGGCAGGACCCGGGGTTCACCGCGGGCCGGGGCAGGCCTCGAACCCCGCGACTACGATGGAGCCATGCCCGCCACCGTCCCCGCCCCGACGGTCGCGGGGGCGCGGTTCGTCCGCCGCGCGCCAGTCGTCTGGCGCGCGTAGTGCTCGAGCGGCAGCGCGATTCGTACCTGGCTCACGTCACGGTTGAGCGCGGGCTGAGCCAGAACACCATCTCGGCGTACGGGCGGGACCTGGATCGCTACATCGCCTTCCTTTCCGCGCGGGGCATCGCCTCTCTCGCCGACGTCGCGAGGGCGGACGTGTCGGCGTTCAGCCAGGCCGTGGGGACGGGCTCGGACGGGGGGACGGCGCTCGCGCCGTCGTCGGCATCCAGGACGCTCGTGGCGATCCGGGGCTGGCACAGGTTCGGCCTCGCCGAGGGTTGGAGTTCGGACGATCCTTCCCACGAGGTCCGGCCGCGGGCCATCCCGAGGAGGCTTCCGAAGGCGATCACGACGGAGCAGGTCTTCGCGGTGCTCGAGGCCGCGGGCGGGGGGCCGGATGCGGAGGCGCCGACCGTCGCCCAGCTTCGCGACAGGGCGCTGTTGGAGTTCGTGTACGCGACCGGCGCGCGCATCAGCGAGGCGGTGGGCCTTGACATCGACGACCTCACCCTGGACGAGGGGGAGGAGTCCGTCCTCCTCAGGGGCAAGGGGCGCAAGGAACGGGTCGTTCCGGTCGGGCGCATCGCGGCTCGGGAGGTGGACGCCTACCTCGTGCGCGGGCGAGGCGCCCTCGCCGCGCACGGCAAGGGGACGGCCGCCGTCTTCCTCAATGCGCGCGGCGCGCGGCTCAGCAGGCAGAGCGCGTGGACCATTCTCAAGGCGGCGGCAGAGCGGGCGGGCGTGGCGGGCGTTTCCCCCCACACGCTTCGCCACAGCTTCGCTACGCACATGCTTTCCGGCGGGGCCGACGTGCGCGTCGTCCAGGAGTTGCTCGGACACGCGAGCGTCACCACCACGCAGGTCTACACGCTCGTCACGCGCGACAGCCTCCGCGAGGTCTACGCGATGGCCCACCCAAGGGCCCTGGGTTAGCGGGTAGCGTGGGCCTCGTGACCACCTTTCCCGTGCCCGCGCCCCTGAAGGCACACGGCCCGGCCAGGGTCATCGCCCTGTGCAACCAGAAGGGTGGCGTCGGCAAGACCACCACGGCCGTGAACCTCGCGGCGGCGTTCGCCGAACTGGGGCGAAAGGTCCTCCTGGTGGACTTCGACCCGCAGGGCGCCGTGGGGGCCGCCCTTGGCGTCAACCCGCACGGCCTCGACCGGACCATTTACGACGTCCTGATGAAGGACGACGTTGACGCGCGCGACGCGATCATCTCCGGCGGCGTAGAGAACCTCGACGTGCTGCCGGCGAACATCGACCTGTCCGCGGTGGAGCTCCAATTGGTGTCCGAGGTCGCGCGCGAGGGCGCGCTCGACCGGGCCCTGACGCCCGTGCGCCCGGACTACGACCTGATCTTCATCGACTGCCAGCCCTCGCTTGGCCTGCTGACCGTCAACGCCCTCGTGGCGTCGGACGGCGTCCTCATCCCGCTGGAGTGCGAGTTCTTCGCCATGCGCGGAGTCGCGCTCCTGCTCGACACGATCGGCAAGGTCCAGTCGCGCCTCAACCCCAAGCTTGTGGTCGACGGCATCCTCCCCACCATGTGGGATCCGCGCACGCTTCACTGCCGCGAGGTCGTGGAGACGATGCGCGGAGCGTTCGCCGACCGTGTCACCGAGACGATGATCGGGCGAACGGTGAAGTTCCCCGACGCGACGGTCGCGGCGGAGTCCATCCTGACGTTTGCGCCCGACCATGCGGGGGCGGAGGCGTACCGCAACCTCGCGCGCGAGCTCGTCGCGCGGGGGGCCGCCGCGTGAAGGCAAGCAGCGTGAGGGCAAGCGGCGTGAATGCGGGCGGGATGACGGCCGATCTCGCGACGGAAGACGGAGCGCGCTCCGGCTTCTCCGTACACCTCGACAACTTCGAGGGACCCTTCGACTTGCTCCTCAGCCTCATCTCGAAGCACCAAATGGAGATCACCGACGTCTCGCTTGCCCGGGTTACGGACGAGTTCATCGCCACGGTGATGAAGACCGACTGGGACCTGAGCGGCGCGAGCGAGTTCCTCGTCGTCGCCGCGACCCTCCTTGACCTGAAGGCCGCGCGGCTGCTGCCCCAAGGCGAGGTGGAGGACGCCGAGGACATCGAGGCGCTGGAGGCCAGGGATCTCCTCTTCGCGCGGCTCCTCCAATACCGCGCGTTCAAGGACGTCGCCGCGAGCATCGAGTTCATGCTCGCCGCGCCACGCCGCTTGCCGCGCAACGTGCCGTTGGAGCAGCACCTTGCGGCGCTCCTGCCCGAGCTCGTGTGGGCGGTAGACCCTGAGGGGCTCGCCCGGCTCGCGGCCCACGCGCTCCAGCCGAGGTCGCCCGCCGAGATCTCCCTGGGGCACCTCCACGTCACGAAGGTCTCGGTGCGCGAGCAGGCGGCGCTCATCACGTCCATTCTTCGGCGCGAGGGGACGGTCACGTTCCGTTCCCTCGTTTCGGACACCCGGGACGTTTCAGTCGTCGTTGCGCGGTTCCTCGCGCTCCTTGAACTGTTTCGGGAATCCGTGGTCGCCTTCGATCAGGTACGGTCGCTGAGCGATCTCACCGTTCGGTGGACGGGCGGGGATGACGCCGTCGAGGTCACCACCGACTTCGACGACGAGATTCACGACGATCAGATACACGACGCCGAGACCCAGCGCGAGGTCTCGGCGAGGGCGGAGGGGGCGGGCGATGAGTGACACGCACCTCCTGGGCGCGCTCGAGGCCGTTCTGATGGTCATCGACGAACCCGTCGCGGCCGCGGAACTCGCGGCAGCCGTCGAGGTCCCACTCCCTGTGGTCGAGGAGGCACTCGCGGCGCTCCGCGACGAGTACTCCGCGCCGGGCCGCCCCCGCGGCTTCGAACTGCGCGAGGTAGACGGACGCTGGCGTATCTACTCGTCCGCCGTCTACGCCGACGTCGTCGGCCGCTTCATCGTCGAGGGCCAGTCGTCCCGGCTATCTCAGGCCGCGCTCGAGACCCTCGCCGTCGTCGCCTATCGCCAGCCGGTCACCCGCGGCCAGGTCTCGCAGATTCGCGGCGTGAGCGTCGACACCGTAATGAAGACGCTGATGGCGCGCGGCCTGATTACCGAGGTGGGGGAGATCGCGGGGGCCGTCCAGTTTGGGACCACAACCGAGTTCCTCGAGCGTCTCGGCCTGGGCAACTTGGATGAGCTCCCACCCCTCGCGCCCTACCTTCCCGATCTTGCCGATGTCGATTCCGAGGGCAGGGCGTGACCTCCGACGTTCATCACCCCGACGGCGTACGCCTTCAGAAGGTGCTTGCCTCGGCCGGGATTGGTTCCCGTCGCGCGTGCGAGGAGTTGATCGCGGCGGGCAAGGTCCGAGTGGACGGGGTCATCGTGCGCGACCAGGGCGTGCGTGTGCTGCCAAGCGAGGCGGTCATCGAAGTGCGCGGGATCAGGATCGCCGTGGATGAGGCGCGCTTGACGATCGCGCTCCACAAGCCCAAGGGCGTCGTGAGCACCATGAGCGACCCCGAGGGACGGCCGGACCTCCGTGGCTACGTCGGGGAGTTCGAGGGCCGACTCTTCCACGTCGGGCGACTCGACACCGATACCACCGGACTCCTCCTGCTGACGAACGACGGCGAACTTGCGAACCGCCTCGCGCACCCCACGTACGGGGTGACCAAGACCTACGTGGCAAAGGTCAAGGGGCACGTCCCGGCTAGCATTGTCAGTCGGCTCAAGCGGGGCGTCGAACTCGACGATGGGCCTTTCAGGGTGCTCCGCTGCAAGGTTCTCCACGAGAACGCCGAGTTTTCGATCGTCGAGGTCGAAGTCGGGGAGGGCCGAAACCGGGTCGTGCGGCGGATGTTCGACGCGGTTGGCTTCCCGGTCATCGACCTCGCACGGACGCGATTCGGCCCCATCCCGCTGGGCCAACTTCCACGCGGCGCGACGCGCGCGCTCTCGAACGAGGAGGTCGGCTCGCTTATGAAAGCCGCCGGGCTCTAGGCCGAGCGAAGCGAGATGCACATCGTGAGGCCGCCCCCCGGAGTGGTCTCGGGGGAAACCGTGCCGCCCATGGCCTCCACGAGGCCCCGCGACAGCGCGAGGCCGAGCCCAACCCCGGTCGTGTTGTCCGTGTCGCCGAGACGCTGGAACGGCACGAACATGAGATTGCGTTCGGGCTCGGGCAGGCCCGGCCCGTGATCGACCACGCGCAACTCCACCCGGCCCTCGACCGCGTCCACCTCGATCGATGGAGGAGAATCCGCCGGGCTGAACCGGAGCGCGTTGCCGACGACGTTCACGAGCGCCCGCTCCAGCAGGCCTCCGTCAACGAGCACCGCGGGAAGATCCTCAGGATAGTGCGCCACAACGCCGCCTGCGTCGGCTCCCACCTCGATGAGCGAGGCAGAGACGGCCGCGCGCAGGTCGGTGGGCGCGATCGAAACACCCAGGGCGCCCGCCTGGATGCGGCTCATGTCGAGGAGGTTCGCGACGAGCCGCGCGAGGCGGTCGAGCGATTCCGCGGCGGTCGAGAGCAACTCGGCCCTGTCCTTCGCGTTGAACCGCACCTCTCGGCTGCGAAGGCTCGCGACAGCTGCCATCGCGCCAGCGAGGGGAGTGCGGAGATCGTGGCTCACGGCGGCGAGCAACGCGGTCCGCGTGCGGTCTGCCTCGGCGAGAGGCTTGGCGGCGGCGGCCTCGCCAGCGAGGCGCTCCTGGTTGAGCGCCAGCGCCGACTGCTGGGCGAACGCCTCGATGATTCGCCGATCGCCTGCGGCGAGCGGGCGACCGTGGAGCGCGAGTTTGAGCGTGTCGTTGATCGGGACCTCGATGTCCTCATCCTCCGGGACACGGGAGGCAAGGTCGCCGACGGACGCGGCTGGCACCCACTTCGATCGATCGGCGCCCCCGGCGGCGTCGATGCGCTTCTCCATCAGCGCGACGGAGGAGAGGTTGAACGTCTCCTGAAGTCTCTCCAGGAGCGCAACCAAGGGTCGTGACCCGCGCAAGACGCTCCCGGCGACGGTGGCCAGAGTCTGCGCCTCAGCCGTCGCGTGGGCGGCCTCGTGCGTGCGCCGCGCCGCCTGCGCCACGACCAGGCTCACCGAGATGGCAACCACGACGAACACGGCGAGCGCGAGGACATTCGTGGGGCTGTCGATGGCGAAGGTGCGCGTCGGGTCCGTGTAGAGGTAGTTGAGGAGTAACGCGCCGCCAACGGCCGCGGAAAGCGCGGGCCACATCCCACCGAGGAGTGCCACGGCCGTGACCACCGCCAGGACGAGCAGGATGACGGTCGGGAGGGACTCCTCCGTGTCGGGAAGCCCGAGGCCAAAGGTCACGAGCGGCACGCCGATCACGGCGAGGATGAACCCCGCAAGTCGGCGGTGACCCGAGACGGCCCTGACGACGCGCGGTCGCCTCCCGTCGGTCGCGGCTTCGTGCGTCACGAGGTGCACGTCGATCGGTCCCGAGAGCGCGATGATCCTGATGTTGCCGCTCGGAGCGAAGAGTTGGCGAAAGCGTCCACGGCGGCTCGAACCCAAGACGAGCTGTGTCGCGTTGACGCCCCGAGCGAAGTCGATCAAAGCGGCGGGCAGGTCGTCCCCGAGCACGTGGTGGTACGTTCCGCCTAGGTCCTCGATGAGGAGCCGCTGTTTCGCGAGAACCGTGGGATCCGCGCCCACG
>JADGOS010000097.1 GCA_017882825.1 Demequinaceae bacterium
GTCAAACTCGACGCCGACGCCAACATCGATTCAGTCCGGGCCTACGGCATCACCACCATCCCCACGATGAACTTCTTCAAGGACGGCAAACTCGTCAAGTCCGTGGTCGGTGCGCGACCCAAGCCAGCGATCGCCGCGCTGTTCGACGAGGTTCTCGCGTAGGCGCGACGCGGCACCGAGCGGGAACGCGGCACCGACGCCGGTGCCAGAACGAGCCGCGGGTCTAGCGGTCCTTGAGGGCGTTGAGTAGCGTTCCCGTGGGGCGAAGCCCGATCAGGATCACTGCCGCCGACGCCGCGAGCAGGGCCAGTCCCGCGTGGTAGGTCACCAACTGGAGCGCCTGGCCCGCGCGAGCGCCGAAAGCGATCGCCGCGACCACTCCGATGGACCATCCCCAGACGGCGCCAGCGGCGGCGAGCACGCCCCACTCCGTGGCCTGCATGATCAGCCGCGAATGGGGACGCGCGCCGAAGGTGGCGTAGATGGCGACCTGGCCCCGGCGGAACCATTGGATCATCCCCCAGAGGAGCGCCAGAATCGCGGCGGTCGGAACCCACACCCACCGGAGCGGCCGATCCTCGTAGGCGTGGGTGTAGTCCACGGTGAACGGCCCGGAGGGTTGGCGAGGGTTGGCGATCGCGGGCTTTCCCCCGTACTCGAGCCACACGCCGAGGGCCGACTCCACTGCGGCGTAGTGAGCCGTGTCCGTGCGGACGTAGCACAGATCCGCCGTCGCGTCGGATGGCGACGGCGTGTAGGGCAGGAGCAGGGAACCCGCGTACTCCTCGCCCATCACGGCGGAGTCCACCACGGTCACGGTGAGGGGGTCCGACGTCGCAGGGTTGGATTCCGGCCCGGCGCGGCGCGTGACGCGCACGTGGTCGCCGCTGACCACGCCGGTGCGCTCGGCAAAGCCCTGGGTCGCGAGGACGCTACCTGCGGGAACTGGCTCCGCGCCGAGGAACGCGAACGCCCCCGGCGTCACCTCGTAGAGGCTGACGCGCCCCTCGGGGATGTACGAGAGGCTTCCCACCGCGGAGGTGCGCTTCAGGGCGAACGAGGCGGCGATCCCGTCGACGCGGGACAGCGCGTCGCACGTCGCCGCTGGCACCGGGTTCGTCTGACCCTGGGCGTCGCGCGCACCGGTGACGACGAAGACCCGCCCGCCCGCGTCGAGCCATGCGCGTTCGCCCTCGACGGCACGGGTGACGCCCACGGCGTCGGCGGCCCCGGGGACGGCGCAGGCCCACGCGACGGTCACCATCACGAGCAGCGACGTCCAGCGCCCCGTGATGGCCGTTTCGAAGCCCTCGCGCGCGGCCAGACGCCATCGCCACGCGCGGGGCCTCGTCGAGCCTTCGCTCGTCTCGCGGCGGGTCGTCGGGCGGCGGCTCTTCGCGCCGCGGGTCATGGCGTTACCCCCGCGCCGCGCACCCGGGAGGACGGCGTTCGCCTCGCCGCGTGGGGTCCGCCCCTGAGGACGTGCGCCTCGCCGTCGCGCAGTTCCACGACCATGTCGCAGCGGTCGGCGACCTCGGGGTCGTGGGTGACGATCATGACGGTCCGCTCCGCATGAGCCCCGATCATGGCGTCGAGCACGGCGGCGGAGGTCTTCGCGTCGAGCTGGCCCGTGGGTTCGTCCGCGAGAATGAGGGGCCGACGCGACGCGAGGGCGCGCGCGATCGCGACCCGCTGGGCCTCGCCGCCGGACAGAATTCGCGCGGAGTCGCGCTCTCGCCCCGCGAGCCCCACCTCGGCCAGGTGCGCCTCGGCGCGCCGCAGTGCCAGGTCGCGGTCGGCGCCGTCCAGGTACGCGCCGACGGCGACGTTGTCGAGGGCACTGCGGTCGGGAAGCAACGACACCGTCTGGAACACCCACGCGGCCACCTCGTACGGATGCCGCACGACGCCGTCGGCGTCGATGGCCTCGATAGCGCCGCCCTGCATGCCGAGCAGACGACCCACCAGCGAGAGCAGTGTCGTCTTGCCCGAGCCCGAGGGTCCCATCACGGCGGCCGACGTGCCGGAGGGAATGTCCAGGTCCACTCCGCGCAATACCGGGTCCTGCGCGTGCGGATAGGTGAACGTGACGCCGCGGGCTACGAGCCGCACGTCAGGTCCTCGCGCACCTCGCGGGGATTGATGAGGATCGATCGTCCCACGAGCGACGGATCCACGTCGATCGTCCCAAGGCTTCCGCCGAGGGGTTCGACCGCGACGCCGGCGCCGGTGACGTCCGGGAAGAAGCAGGTGGCTCCCGACTCGTCAGAGACCACGGCTGACGATGGCAAGGTCCCGACGACCACGGGCGTCTCCAGCCGGATCGTCCCCGTGCCTTCCTTCACGGCGCCGAGGGCCGCGGCTATCGTAGCGACCGCAGCGGGGTCGGTGACGCGGCCCGAGCCGACGACGTAGGGAGTCGCGGTGTCGCCCACGACGAGGCTGACGGGTTGATCTCGCGGGACGCTCGCCGTCTCTGTGACCTTGATCGCGGCTGCCCCGGAGGCGGCGGTGAACACGTCCGACCCCGGCGTCGCGGGATCCCCGGCGGCGACGGCGACGCTCGCGACGGTCACCGGCACGGGCCCCACCCACACGAGGGAGCCGAGGGCGAGGAATCCGTTGCCGGTCCCGTAACCGTGGGCGGCGTTGAACGCCTTGAACGCCTTCTCGGTGCCGTACCCGACCTTCCCGTCGCTGGGCCCGGAGTAGTAGCCGAGCGAGGCCATGAGCGCCTGGGCGACGGCGACGTCCGGCCCGGCTACGCCGCGACTCAGGTCGCGCCAGAGCGGGGTGGGGCTCACGTAGGCGAGCACCTGCGCGTCGTTCACCGTGGCGACCCGGGTGCCCGTTTGCACCACGGCACCGGGAGCGATGTCGACGCTGGTAAGCACCCCGGAGGCGTTCATCGTCGCGGCGACGGGGTCCGCGTACTCGATGGCGATGGCCACCACCACCTCGTGGGCGCGGTTCGCGCTCTGAACCGTGGCGACCAGGGGCTCCGGCAGGGAGGCCGACTCGAGCGGCGATTGCGACGCGGCCCGGATCCCCAGCACCGTGAGCGCCGTGAGCGGCGCGAGCAACGTGACGGCGACGAAGAGCCCCAGCCCTCCGCTCAAGCGTTTGAGCCACCCCACGGCTATCCCCTCTCGTCCCGTTGGCGACGTTACCTCGAATATTCGTCCGCCGCTTGGTGACCCCCAAAGTCGTGCGGGGGCTTCAGTCGCGGAGACTGACAAAGCGGGAACACTCTGACTGTTTGTTTCACCAGGCGTGGCCCGACACTCGGTGTTAGCGTTAACTTTGGGCGGGAAAGAGGCGGCCCATGAACAGCAAGATCCAGGCGCGGAGTCTTGCCATAGGCGTCGCCGTGGCGTTGGTTCTCGCCGCCGCCGCGTGCGCGCCCGTGAGCCCGTCGTCGACGAATTTACAGTCCAACGTCGAGGCCATTCAGCAGGCCATCAAGGATGCCCAGGCGGAAGGGGCGTCCAGCCACCAGATCCAGGTCCTCGAGCACGCGCTCACCGTCGGGGAGGTCACCTACGACGACCTCGACAGCCTGCTCGGGGACCTTGAAGCGTGTTTCGACGCGGGTGGTCTCACCTACGGCGTCCTCCCTCGCTGGGAGGTCTCTCCGCACTCGGGAATCTTCCTGCCCGACTACCAGATCCGCCTCACGGGGGACGACGAGGATGCGGTGCACGCAGTGCAAGACCAGTGCGAGAACCAGAACTTGCTCTATGCGGAGGGCGCATACATGAACCAGCCGACGGTGATCGCCGCACGTGACGGCGCGTGGGACACGCCCGCGGTGCGCGCCTGCCTCACCGAGCGCGGATACACCGTCGACAAGAACGCCACCTCCGCCGAGG
This sequence comes from Demequinaceae bacterium, assembly GCA_017882825.1. Taxonomy (GTDB): domain Bacteria; phylum Actinomycetota; class Actinomycetes; order Actinomycetales; family Demequinaceae; genus JAFGBM01. Next base: position 3,873 of record JADGOS010000097.1, read on the forward strand.
TCCTGGCCCTGAGCGAGCAAGACACGATCGATCACGGGCAGGACCCCGACTACGGGCCCTGCGCCAGTTAAGCGGTGAGAGAAACGGCACGAGCGGACGCCTTGCGAAAGAGCGGGACACGCATCGGCCGATCAGTGGCGCTCGTGCCGGCCCTGGCAGTGGTGGGGAATCTCTCCACCGCCGCCTGCGCGCCGCCGCCCTCGCCCAGCGCGCCGGAGGCCACGGCCATCTTCGCGCAGGCGATCGCCGACGCCATCGCCGGTGGAGCCTCGGACACACAGATCCAGATTCTGCGGGACGCTGGCGACGCCGGCAAGTTGACACTCGAGGACGTGAAGGGAGCCGTCGGCGACACCTTCGCGTGCTTCGAGAACGCTGGGATCGACCATTCGGCGATCGACGTCATCACCCAGGAAGGGCTCGCGCGCGTGTCTTACAACTTCCACGGAATCGCGGGAGCGAGTGAGGAGCAGTCCCTCGCGGTCGCGGACGCGTGCATGTTCGCCAACAGCTACTACGTCGAGGGCCTCTACCTTGGCCAACCGCAGTCACGAGAGGTTACAGACCGCTTCTTTACCGACCACATGAGAACACCCCTAATCGAGTGCTTGCGGTCAGCCCACATTGAGTTCGACGACCAGGCCCCGAACGACGAGATTTGGCTGATTGCGTCGAAGAGGGCGGCCGAGATTGCCGCCCCCTATGCATCCGGCGACCTCCAAGGGCATCCCACCGATTGCGTGTCGGTGCCAGTGACCGGGACGCCCTCGTCGGGGTAATGGAAGGGGCGCCCTTCCCACGCGACGCGCGCGGCCAGGAGGCGGCCGCCAACGGCTCGCGGAACGCGCACCACCACGCGTGCGTTCGCTCCGCGAGACGTGGGAGACTGGCGCGCATGAGCGGCGACACGGAAGGCACGCGACTCGACCCCTGGCTGGACTCCTATGCGTCGCGCGCGCTCGCCATGCGCGCCTCCGAGATTCGCGCCCTCTTCGCCGTCGCCAACCGCCCCGAAGTAGTCTCGCTCGCCGGGGGCATGCCCTACATCGCCGGGCTGCCGCTCGAGGAGATCGCCGACACGATGCGGCGCCTGATCGTGGAGCGCGGCGCGACGGCGCTCCAATACGGCTCCGGCCAGGGCGACGAGGAGTTGCGCGAGCAGATCGTCGAGGTGATGAAGCTCGAGGGCATCCACGCGCACCCGGATGACGTCGTCGTCACCACGGGTTCGCAGCAGGCCGTCGACCTGGTGACCACGATCTTCATCAATCCCGGCGACGTCGTCATCGTGGAGGCGCCCTCGTACGTCGGCGCGCTCGGGGTCTTCCGCGCCCACGAGGCCGACGTCGTCCACGTCCCCATGGACGAGGACGGCCTGATCCCCGAGTCTCTCGACGAGACGATCACGCGCCTCAAGGCCGCGGGAAAGCGCGTCAAGTTCCTCTACACCGTGCCGAACTTCCACAACCCTGCCGGGGTCACCCTCTCGCTTGAGCGTCGCCCCAAGATCGTCGAGATCGCCAGGCGACACGGCGTCCTCATCCTGGAGGACAACCCGTACGGGCTGCTCGGCTTCGACTCCGAGCCGCTCCCCGCGATGCGGTCCCTGAGCGAGGATGGGGTCATATACCTCGGCTCCTTCTCCAAGACGTTCGCGCCGGGCTTCCGGGTGGGTTGGGCCGTCGCACCTCACGCGGTGCGGGAGAAGCTTGTTCTTGCCTCGGAGGCGGCCATCCTGTGCCCCTCCAACGCCTCCCAGATGGCCATTTCGAGTTACCTGGCGCACCACGACTGGCTCGGCCAGATCAAGAGCTTCCGGGTGCAGTATCGGGAGCGCCGCGACGCAATCATCGAGGCGCTCGAGGAGCACATTCCGGCCGCGACGTGGACCGTTCCCGCGGGCGGCTTCTACACCTGGGTCAGGCTTCCCGAAGGGCTGGATGCCAAGTCGATGCTGCCCCGCGCGGTGACGGCGCGCGTCGCGTACGTGCCCGGCACCGCGTTCTACATGGACGGCCGGGGCGCCGACCACATGCGCCTGAGCTTCTGCTACCCCACGCCCGAACGGATCCGCGAGGGCGTCCGCCGTCTCGCCGGGGTCGTCGATGCCGAAATGGAGCTCGTCAAGATCTTCGGAACGGGGACCGACCGCGGCGGCGAAACTGTCTCCTTTCCCTCGCCCGACGTTGCCTAATACCCTCGGAGCCTAGGAGGAACCATGGATGTCCTGATCCTGGCGGGTGGATTGTCGCACGAGCGCGACGTGTCGGTCCGGTCTGGGCGACGCGTTGCGGAGGCGCTTCGCGAGGCAGGCATCAAGGCCGACCTTCGCGACATTGACGAGGATTTGATTCCGTCTTTGCGTGCTCTTGGGGATGTGGTCGTGTGGCCGCTCCTTCACGGCGCGTCCGGCGAAGACGGCTCGCTTCAGGACGTTCTCGAGATGTGCGGGGTGCGATACGTCGGCACGGACGCGCGTTCGGCTCGGGCGGCGTGGTCCAAGCCCATCGCCAAGACGATCGTCCACCGGGCGGGCGTCCAGACGCCAGACTACGTCACGCTCCCGCAGAGCCTCTTCCGGGAGCTCGGCGCCGAGCACGTGATGGATGTCGTCGTCGCCCGGCTCGGGCTGCCGCTCGTCGTCAAGCCCTCGCGCGGCGGCTCGGCGCTCGGCGTGACGACCGTGACCGATCGCTCGGGCCTTCCCAAGGCGATGGTCGACTGCTTCGCGTACG
>JADGOS010000028.1 GCA_017882825.1 Demequinaceae bacterium
CACGAGAAGGACGTTCGACAGGATCGATCCGACGATGGCCGCGCGCACGACGTCGTAGAGGCCGGCCCTCAGCGCGAAGATGCAGACGAAGATCTCCGGAAGGTTCCCGAGGGCGGATTGGACGACCCCGGTCGCGCCCGCCCCGAGACGATCCCCGAGCGCGTCGACCGCGCGCCCGACAAGGCTTGCGAGCAGCGCGAGGGCGACGGCGCTGACGAGGAACGGCACCAACGGCCCGGCAGTCATGTGTGTCAGGGTCCCGGAGGCGACGGTCAGGAAGGCGCACGCGCTCAAAAGCTGGATGTCGCGCGGTCCCAAGCGCCTCGGCCGCGCCGGATCGCCCGGAGTGGACGCCGTGTCCAGCGGCTGGGCCTCCCCCGCGCTCGCGACCTTGCGATCCGTCATGGAGACACTGTATGGCTTGGGCTGGTGGCCGGGCTATTTGCCAAGGCCGCGCAAGCGCGCGGCGCGCGGCGCTTGCGCTTCGGATAGTCAGTGATACTATCTACCAGTAGTCACTGATACCGAGTAGCCCGAGGAGGCGTTCCGTGGGTAAGCAGATCACCGAGATGCTCAAGGGGACGCTCGAGGGCATCGTCCTTGCGATTCTGTCCCTGGCGCCCGCCTACGGCTACGAGATCACCGCGCGGCTGCGCGAGCAGGGGTTCTCCGACATCGCCGAGGGCACCATCTATGCGCTCCTCGTGAGGATCGAACAGCGAGGCTTCGTCGACGTCGAGAGGGTGCCCTCCGAGCAGGGGCCGCCGCGCAAGGTCTACTCGCTCAACACGCAAGGGCGCGACTACTTGGACGAGTTCTGGAGGACGTGGAGCTTCCTCACGGAACGACTGGGAGAGCTCCACCGAGAAGGCAGGTAATCATGTACGACGAGAACAAGGGCGGCTTCCTCGCCAAAGTGATCGGCCCCAAGCGGGCGTGGCGCCGTTACAAGGCACGCAAGGCGCAACTGCCCAGCAACTACCGCACCGCGATCGACGCCGTTGAGCACTACCTCATGTATGCCGGCGGCGGCGACGGGGCGGGTTGGGAAACGGTCTTTGAGGACCTGGTCGACCTCTTCGAACAGAGCGCGGCGCACGGAACTCCCATTCGCGAGATTGTCGGCGACAACCCCGTCGAGTTCGTCGAGGTCTTCATCCAGAACTACCCCGCAGGGGGGTGGATACGGCGCGAGCGCGAGCGTCTGACAAGCGCCATCGATCGCGCCTCAAATGCCGAGTCGGCGACCCCCGCCGACGAGGGGTCGCCGTGACCGCCGCCGCAACGGCCGAACCCGCGATTCGCGTGGAGGGCCTCGACAAGTCGTACAAGACCCTCCACGTCCTGCGTGGAGTGGACTTTGAGGTCGCGCGGGGAAGTATCTTCGCCCTGCTCGGCGCGAACGGGGCAGGCAAGACGACCATCATCAAGATCCTCTCGACGCTTCTGAGGGCCGACGCCGGGAGCGCGAGCGTCAATGGCTTCGACGTCGTCGCGCGGGCCGCGGACGTGCGGGAGTCCATCAGCCTCACCGGGCAGTTCGCGGCCGTCGACGAGATCCTCACCGGACGAGAGAACCTCGTCCTGGTGGCCCGGCTGCGGCACCTCACGGGCGCGGGCGCGATCGCGGACGAACTGCTCGAGCGTTTCTCACTGAGCGACGCCGCGACGCGGAGGGTGTCGGAGTACTCGGGTGGCATGCGTCGCCGACTTGACATCGCGATGAGCCTTGTTGGGGACCCGCGCGTCATCTTCCTTGACGAGCCGACCACCGGACTTGACCCCCAGGCGCGCCTCGAGGTGTGGCGGGCCGTCAGAGACCTCGCCGGTCGGGGCACGACGGTGCTCCTCACCACGCAGAATCTGGACGAGGCGGAAGCGCTCGCCGACCGGATCGCGATTCTCCACGGGGGTCGCATCATCGTGAGCGGCACGCTCGCCGAACTCAAGAAGTTGCTGCCGCCTGCCACGGTCGAGTACGCGGAGAAGCAGCCGACGCTCGAGGACGTCTTCCTCGCCCTCGTCGGCGAAGAACCCCGAAAGGAGCCACGATGACCACGCAGTTCTTCGGCGATACCGCCATCCTGCTCGGACGGTCTTTGCGCCACATCACGCGCAGCCTGGACACCATCATCACGACCGCGGTCACGCCTATCGCCATGATGCTGCTGTTCGTCTACGTGTTCGGCGGCGCCATCAGCGCTAGTTCGGATTCGTACGTGAACTACCTGCTCCCCGGAATCCTGATCATCACGATCGCCTCGGGCATCTCCTACACGGGGTTCCGGCTCTTCCTCGACATGAAGAGCGGTATCTTCGAGCGGTTCCACTCGATGCCGATCGCGCGTTCGTCTGTGTTGTGGGCGCACGTGCTGACCTCGCTGGTCGCCAATCTGATCTCGCTCTTCGTCGTCGTGCTCGTCGCCCTCCTGATGGGCTTCCGATCGGGGGCGGGAGTGCTGGCGTGGCTCGCGGTCGTCGGCATCCTCGGTCTGTTCACCCTTGCGCTGACATGGCTAGCCGTCATCCCCGGCCTCACGGCCAAGACCGCGGACGGGGCCAGCGCCTTCGCATACCCCCTCGTGTTCCTGCCATTCATCAGCTCCGCATTCGTCCCCACCGACACCATGCCCGGCCCAGTGCGCGCCTTCGCCGAGCACCAGCCGGTCACGTCCATAGTCGACGCCATCCGGGCGATCTTCGCTCAGCAGGCGGTCGGCACCGACATCTGGATCGCGCTCGCCTGGTGCGTCGGCATCCTGGTCGTTGCGTACGTCGTCGCGATGATCACTTACCGCCGCAAGACCGCCTAGCGGGCGATGGGCTCGCCGAGGGTGTGTCGGGTGAGGAGGGTGCCGCCCGCGACGGCGGCGGACATGGTCAGCACCGCGCCGCCGGGAACGAGGAAGAGAAGGAACGCGGCGATGCCGAATCCGAGGGTCACGCGTCGTCGCCGACCTAGCGCGAACCTGCGGTACCTCAGGCGGTGGCCCCGCCGCTCGAACGGGTAGTCCGTCAGTTCGAGCGCGAGGAACCATCCCCCGATCAGCGCGCCGAGCGCCCAGGCGATTCCCGTGCCGACGACGGGGATCAGGCTGAGGAGGAATAGGCCCGCGCTCGCGAGGCCCGCGAGGGCGAGGCGCCCCGCGCGCTCGCCGATGTTGCCGACGAGCGCGCCGAACCAGGGACGGCCTGGCGCCTCCGGGACCGCACCGAGCGGCTCGTCGATCCGCCGCGAGATCGCCTCGAAGAAGGGCTGGCCGATGATGAGGGTCAAGCCCGTGAACCCGTACACGATCGTGAGGCCGATCGCGCAGATGAGGCCGACCGCGACGAAGGCCTGAACGAGCTGCTGCAGCACATCCGGCCACCCGTTCGCGAAGCTCGCGACCCACCGGGTGATGGGATCCAGATTGATGGCGAACGTCGCGACGAGCGCGACGATCAGGACCGCCGAGATAATCCCGGGGACGAGCCCCAGCAGCATGATTCCGGGCTCGCTCCGCCACGTTCGGAATCCGCGCCGCAGGAGGCCGACGCCGAACCAGAAGCCAGGAGCGCGCTGGGCCGCCCGCTCGCCCTTGGCGATGCGTCTCCGCTCGCGCCTCGCGGCGCTGCGTTCGCGACGGGTGGCCATGATCCGATCGTATCGGGGTGCGCTCATGGTGACATGTCACCAAGTCGGACGTACCGTGAGGGCATGGCCGAACCGTCCCTGTCCGATCGTGAGTGGGCCGTCTGGCGCGCCCTGACGCTCATGGGCCGCGGCCTCGCGAGGGCGACGGAGAGCGCGCTTCAGCGGGACGCCGGGATTTCCGCGCCGGACTTCGAGATTCTCCGAGCGCTGAGCGAGGCGGAGGGAAGCCGCGCGCGGGCGTGCGAACTTGGCGACATGCTCTCGTGGGAGAAGAGCCGGATCTCCCATCACGTGACCCGGATGGTGGCGCGGGGGCTTGTCGCGCGGGACGAGTGCGACTCGGACCTCAGGGGCACCTGGGTAACGATCACGCCGGTCGGCCGAGCGGCGCTCGACCGCGCGGTCCCCGCCTACGCCGACGTCGTGCGCACAACCCTCACGGGACTCCTCCCCGAGGGGGACGCCGTAGCGATCGGGCGGGCGGCCGTCGCGGTTGTGCGGGGCATGGAGCCGGGAACCTGCGGCGCCGAGGTGGACCGCCTCGAGCGCGTCATAGCGCAGCCGTCCGCCTAGGCCACCTCTTCGCCCGCGCGGGCGGGCGTGCTCTCGCGCAGCACGACCCTTCCGTCCACCGTGCGCCGGATGGACGTCGCCTCCTGGGCCTTGAGGACGATATCGAGCGCCTCGGTCGCGACCAAATCGACGGGGATGTGCACCGTCGTAAGCGAAGGTACGACGTCGCGGAGGGTCGCCACGTCGTCGAATCCAGCCACCGCGACGTCCTGGGGCACCCTGAGCCCGGCGGCCCTGAAGGCGGCCATCGCGCCGAGTGCCATCACGTCGTTGACGGCGAAGACGCACTCGGGGAGTTTGCCGGAATTGATCATCTGCGTGGCCGCCTCGAAGCCCCCGTCGCGATTGAACTCCGAGCGGAACACGCGGCCGGAGTCGAGGACGAACCCGGCGGACTTGAGGCCCGCGCGGAAGCCCTCGAGGCGGTCGGTGGACGTGCGGAGCGATGCGGGGGCGGCGAGGACGGCGAAGTCCCGGTAGCCGTGGTCGCACAGCGCGAGCGCGAGGCTCTTGGCGGCCTCGCGATTACGGACCGTGACGGTGTTCGCCTCCAACTCGGGCTGGCTAATGAGTGCGAGCCGACCGCCCTGCGCGATAAAGAGGTCGATCTGGTGCTGGAGCGCGGCCTTGGATCTCGCGCCACCAACCCGGCTACCCGCGACGATGATCGCGCGGGCCCGTTGACTGCGGAACCCCGCAATGTACCGAAGCTCCCGTTCTGGGTCGCGGCGCGCGCTCGCAATGACCGTCATCAGACCCTCGGTTTCGGCGGCCTCCATCACGACACTGGCGATCGTCGCGAAGTACGGGTCAGTGATGTCATGAACGATAAGGCCGAGGACGTTGGCACGGCCGCGAGCGATCGTCTGCGCCGCGGGGTCGGCTATGTAGTGGAGTTGTTTCGCGACCTCCTCGACCCTCATCCGGAGGTCCTCCCGCGGCAATCGCGCCCCGCCCCCGAGCGCGCGCGAGGCCGTCGCCATGGAGACTCCGGCGATCCGCGCGACATCCGCGAGCGTGACGCGGGCCAGCGTGGGCTCGCCCGCCTGCGTCCCCCCGCTCGCCACGTCGGGCATGATGCCTGCCGTTTCCTTGGGCGTTCGCCGTTCCATCGAGCGAGCGCCATACCGTGCGCCACCGGACGCGTCGCACGGCGCGTCAGATAGCGCTTTCCGTCGAGATTACCGCGAATGCGCGCCGCGCGAGTGTTGGACCGATCACACCCCGCGGGCGCTCAGTGAGGCGCGGTCCCGGTGACGGGGGTCATGGCGTCGAGGAGCTCGGTCACCGGAATCGAGGCGACGCGGATATGGGTGTCCGCCACGCCATACGGGAGCCACAGGATGCCGTCGTGGACCAGGCTCCCGCACGAATAGACCACGTTCGGAACGTACCCGTTGCGTTCGGAGTCGTCGGGCTCAAGGAGGGGGAGCTCGAGCCTCGCGAGCACTCTCTGGGGTTTTTCGAGGTCCAGAAGGATCGCCCCGATGCAATAGCGGCGCATGGGACCGACGCCGTGGGTGATGACGAGCCACCCGCGGTCGGTTTCGATGGGCGCCCCGCAGTTGCCGGTCTTAACGATCTCCCAGAGTCGGCGCGGAACGTGGACGGGAGCCTTGTGCGTCCACACGCGGCCGTCCGACGACCACGCGAGGGACGATGTCTCGCCGTCCGAGCGAGTGAGGGCGAGGTAGCGGCCCCCCACCTTGCGCGGAAACAGCGCGATCCCCTTGTTCCTTGCGGACGAGCCGGAAAGCCGGTGGCTCTCAAACCTGCGCAGGTCGGGAGAGGTCAGCACGCGCGGGGCGATTCGGGTGCCGTCGTACGCCGTGTAGGTGGCGCGATACTCCTGGACCCCGTCCTCGGTGGTGAAGTGCACGAAGCGCGCGTCCTCCATTCCCTTGATCTCCTCGTGGGCCACGGGCATCAGGACGCGTTGGGCGAGGTCGCTGGCCTCGGGGAATTCGACCGAGTAGGCGGTCTTCACCATGGCGCGGAGGGCCTCAATGTGGGACGCGGCGTCGTGGCGATCGAGCAGTTGTGGGGGGAGCGCCGCGATGGCCGCCTCAAGCTCCGTGGGGCCGAAGGTGTCTCCGAGGGCGCGAACGACCGCGTCGGAAATCTCGTCATTCAATAGGCGATGCTGCTCGAGGAGGTCCACGAAGTGCTCGAGGGTCCACTGGGCCGGCCCGAGCGTCAACGGCGTGAGGGGAACCGTACGCTCTCCGAAGGTCCAGGTGCGGCCTGGGCCGATCACTGCCGAAATGAAGTTGATCGACGACACGTGTCCCTCGCCGATGCACCGGAGCGAGACGGCGACGCGCAACTGACCGGCTTTGAGCCCGCTCTGATCCGGGTGGGGCACGGCGCTCGGGTTGCACAACGCGGCGGCCTCGACGGCGTACTCGGCGGAGAAGGTCGCCCCGAGGAGGAGTCGCTCATCGTCGGTGAGATCGTCCCACCGATCCGTGTGATGGCTGACGGCGGCGGCGTGGTCCAACAAGACGGCCTTGAGGTTGCCGGTGCGGCCGCCGAAGTCGTCGAGGATGCGTTGGGCGCTCACCGCGTCGGTGGCCTGGGGCCGTTCGAAAAGCCGGGCGACGACATCGCTCACGCGAGGGTGGCCGTCGCGCGCCTCCTCTCCTGGCAGGAAGAGGCGAAGGATGACGCGACTGGGGTCGGGATGGAGCTGCGCGCCCGCGTCGAGCATGCGCTCGCTCATCGGGGCATCTCCACCCCAAGGAGGCGGCGCGCCTGCTGGAACGTGCTCAACGCGGCCAGGGTGGATTCCGCGCCCCGGTTCTCGTTGCGCCCGGCCGCGGTGAGACCGTCGTAGCCCGCCCCCGTCGCGGCGTCGATCATTGGCGTCCCGCTGTCGTTGCTGCCCAGGAACCACTCCCAGGCGAGCCGGAGGCCGTCGAGCCAGCGCCGGTCTCCCGTCACGTCGTAGGCGCGCGCGCACGCGTCGGCGATCGCCGCGACCTCGATCGGTTGCTGATCGAACAGCGGCCCCTCTTCCCCGGGGTCGCGCCCTTCGTTGCCCGTGACCGAGAGGCGCCCGTCGAGCGTCTCGTTCGAGACGAGGAACGTCAGGAGGCTCAGTCCGCGCGAGACCACGTGGCGGTCCCCGAGCGCCGCCCCGCCCGCGATGAGCGCCTCGGGGATCGCGCCGTTCGAGTAGCGAAGCCGGGACTCTGGCCATGGCCAGGCGGAGCCAGCCTTGTCGGGGATCATGGCCGATATGCGGTAGATGAGGCGCCGCGCCGGGGCGAGCAGCGGTTCCACCTTGAGCACCTCGGCGGCGCCGACGGCCGCGAAGGCGGTCGCGTGCAGGTCGTGCGACTCCTGCCTTGCCGCGCGCTCGAAGGCCTTGAGCGCGCGCGTGCGGGTGGCTGGCCGCTCCGCGCGGACGGCCGTGACGCCGAGCGCCCAGAGCGCCCGTCCCCACCAGTCCCCCGTGGCGGGAACGTCCGTCCAGACGCCCGCCGTGTTCATGCGGTTGTGGACGCGGCCATCGCGCGCGATGGCTGCCTCGACGAACGCGAGGTACGTCTCGGCCATCTCCTCGACGCGGCGGCCGGGTTGCGGCTCCCTCGCTGTGACCAGTAGCGCCCGCGCGACGTCGTCCACGCAGTACCCCAACTCGGCGCGCGGCGCGTCCAGGAGGGCGTGCTCGAAGAGTCCCCGGGCGTCCGTCATGCGATCCAAATGGGCGAACGGGGCTGGGCGATTCCTCAGTCGGGGACCCATCACGCTGCCACGGTTGCTCGCAGGCGGAGCGCCAGACTGCGGAACCGTTGGCCGACCTCGGGCCACGTCGACTCCCGCCCTATCCTGCGCGCGATCTGAGCCATCTCTGCGGCCGCAACGGGGTCGGTCAGGATGGTCCGAAGTGCCTCCGCGATCGCGGAGGGATCCTCGTGGGGAACGACGATGCCCGCCCCGGTCGCGAGCAACTCGGTGGCGTGGGGAAAGGCGGTGGCGACCACGGGCTTGCCCGCGGCGACGGCCTCGGCGAGCACGCCGGACGTCACCTGGATCCGGGAGTCGTACGGGAGCAGCACGATGTCCGCGGCGAGGATGTTGCGCGCCAGGCCAGCAGCGTCGAGGTAGCGGCCGTCGATCGTTACGCTTCCGGCGAGGCCCAACTTGTTGACGGTGGCGAGGAGGCGATCGCGGTAGACATCGCCATCGTTCGCAAGGACCTTGGGGTGGGTCTGGCCGAGAACGCGGTAGCGCGGGCGCAGCGTGAGGTCTTGGAGCATGCCGAATGCCTGGATGCCCCACTCGATGCCCTTGCCCGGCCCGATGAGGCCCCACGTGAGGACGATCGGGCGTTCGGGGTGCGGAAGGGGCGGGAGGGTGTTGATGGGGTGGACGCCGTGCGGAATGACGCGGACGGCCGAGGTATCGACACGGTACGAGGTCTGCAGGTTGTTGCGCGCGGTTTCGGTCATGACGACGACGGCGCTCGCGAGGCGGACGACCTCCTCGAGGACGCGCTTCTGCCCCGGAGTGGGGTGGGCGAGCACGGTGTGGAGCACCACCACCGCCGGAACGTCGAGCCGGGCGAGGATCGCGAGCACCTCGTCGCCGTCGGGGCCACCGTAGATGCCGTATTCGTGCTGGACAACCGCGACGTCGGCGCTGTTGAGCATGCGGACGGCCGCGGAGATGGACGTCGGGTCGCCATTGAGCATTGGCACGACCGGCATCCCACGTTTGCCGCGCGGTGCGTCTGCTTCCGATCCGTCCATGGCCCGCACGACGAACGCATCGTCGCTCGGCAGGACCATCGCGGCCGAGAGGGACTGGGTGAACGTTGCGAGCCCGCAACGCGTGGGGGGGTACGTACTGAGGAATCCGAAGCGTGCCATATCCAACGTCCTTCACTCGAAACGGGAAGCGATACGCCGCTTCTCGGCATTCGAGACGTCTGCCGGTTGGCACCCCTCGTGGAACCGCGTCTTCGTCGCCGCTGTCCGGTTCGTGCCCCGCAAACGTCCTGGATGCGAAGCAACTTTGCCTTGAGTATACCCCGATTTGGTGAAGTGGCCCCGACGGAAGTTCCTGGCCCGCGGCCCTACGGCCATGCGAAACGCCCTCGACTGCCCTAGCGTCAGACGCGTGAGCCCTCTCGATGGCCGTCCGAACCGCTCCGAACACGCGGATCTGGCCGCCATGAGCCGTGGGGATCTCGCGGCGTACTTGGGCGCTCACTCGAACCTCCCCGGCCCCCGCGGCAACCTCGAACTGGCCGACGCATTCGCGGCCGTCGCGGCGCGGGAGACCATCCTCGCGTTCGCCGACGACGAGGACGAGTACCTGCGCTTCTGCGGCACCCAGGGGGTGGGGAGGCTCCTGGTGGAGTCGTCGGGCGACACTGGCACTCTCCACCCCGGCACTCCCGACACCGTGCTGCTCGCGACGCTCCTGGACCGCGCGGCCGATCCGCGGTGGCGGGTGCGCGAGGCGAGCGCGCGGGCACTTCAGATCGTCGGGCGCGCGGCGCCCGGCGCCATGCACGCCATCGTCGCGGAGTGGATGACGCACCCGGACGCCTACGTGCGTCGCGCCGCGATGGCCGCGATCTGCGAGCCCGCCCTGCTCAGGGATGCCGCGGGCTTCCGAGCGGGCCTCGACGCGTGCGAGGCGGGCACGGCGTCCCTCGTCGCCCTTTCCCCCGGTGAACGCAAGGACCCGGGGCCTCGCAACCTCCGCCAGGGGCTCGGCTACGGCTGGAGCGTCGTCGTCGCGGCGAACCCTGCGGACGGGATGCCTGCGTTTGACCGCCTCCGGGCGAGCGAGGACCCGGACGTCGCGTGGATCGTCGCGTCGAACCTCGCCAAGAACCGTCTTAAGCAACTCCTTTCGTAGTGCGCGCGGATCCCGCGCTTCCTAGACTGTCCGGAGGGATCGTCGCGACGGGGCGGCGGCCGCGGAAGGGGCGCGATCGAGCATGCGATGGTTCGGGAAGAAGCTGGATAATCACGCGGGTACCCAGGTGACGGTCGGACCGGACGGGAGCGTCAGCTTCTCGGGCCCAGACACGGCCAAACTGATGGAGGCGGTCAAACTGGCTTCGCTCGGGCGGACGGCGCCGGACCCGGACCTTTCCAGGGCCATCGCCGAGATCTTGACGAAGTACCAGGGCCACGCGCCCGACGAGGCCGTCCCCGCCCTGAGGGCCGCCCTCAAGACGCACGGCCACGAGGTGCCCGACGAGTGGGTGGCCCTGATCGCTCAGACGATCAGCAAGGGCGGCATCACGAACCTGTCGTTCGGCAACGGGAGCTCGACGGCGCAGTAGCCGGGGGCGCGCGTCCGTGCCCCTAGAGAGCAGAGCCGCCTACAGCGCAACGGCGTACTGGTCGAGCAACGCGAGCTGGTCGTCCTGCGTGAGGCCGGCGTCGGTGGCGACCAGCGTGATGTTGACGATCACGTTGCCGGTAACCATCACCGCGCTCGGGCCCACGCCCTGGGCCCCCTGGAAGATCGTGACGGAGTTGCCGCCGGGGGTCGTGACCGTCGTCGCGGGGGCCTCGCCGGTCACCGCGAGGTGGTTCGCGGCGTTCTTGGCCTCCCACGCCAGGGCGGCGTCGGCCGTGGCGAACACGCGCGCGTATGCCGCGAGGGCGAGCGATGCTGTCGCCGCCGTTCCCTCTCCGAGGTAGATCACCTGATCGACGCCGGTGCCGCCCGCGTCCGCGGGGCTCACGAGTAGCGGGCTGTAGTAGACCGCGTACTCGGGCGTCGACGGGTCAAGTTCCGCACCGCTCGTTTGCGAGACGTTCGCCCAGAACGTGGCCGCAGGGATGTCCGTGCCGTCGGGCTTCCAGGCGTCGCCGAGCGTCTGGGGCGTGACGCCCTTGAGGTGGGCCAGGGTGTCCGCGTACCCGGGGGGCGTCGCCGCGGCCGACGGGGCGAGTGACGACGACGCTCCGGGCGACGTGCCGCACGCGGCGAGCGCAAGGAGCAGCGGAAGCAGCGCGAGGCGCCTGGCCTTGGTGGCGATAGTCATCATTCCTCCGCTCGCGCCCGGTGCGGGGCGTCGCATTCCGTCGACGATATCAGCGAGCACGACCGACCTCGCGCTTCGCCTCCGCAGCGTGAACGCGCGATCGTGGCCGCCGGTTCCTCGGCCCTCCGTTGCCGGAACGGCGCCGACGCCGGAGAATACGACGATGAGGGCGGCGCCCCGGGACCACCGCGCCGCGCGGGTGCGAGACGGGAAGGGAGTGTTCGGAGATGGCGTGGTTGGGGAAGAGGGACGCCGAGGCGGAGACGCAAGCGGACCCGGAGCCGGGCGCCGTTTCACCGCACGGCACCCTCCGCGTCGTCCCCGCGAACGAGGCCTCGTGGGAGGACCTCCAGACGGTCATGGGCACCCGCGGCGACGCGCACGACTGCCAGTGCCAGTGGTTCAAGATCCGGGGCACCGACTGGCGCGACGTCCCGCGCGAGGAGCGCGCGGCGCGGCTGAGAGAGCAGGCCGATTGCGGGCACCCCGACTCCCCCACCACGTCCGGTCTGGTCGCGTACCTGGACGGCGAGCCCGTCGGCTGGTGCGCCGTGGAGCCCCGCACCGCGTACCTGCGCCTTCTCAAGATGCGGACGCCCTGGGTGGGGCGCAGCGAGGACCCGGCCGACGACGGCGTCTGGGTGGTGCCCTGCTTCCAGGTTCGCGTGGGGTTCCGGCGCATGGGCGTCAGCGGGGCGCTGGCGCGGGCGGCGGTGGAGTTCGCACGGGAACGCGGGGCGCGGGCGATCGAGGGCTACCCCATGGTGACCGAACCCGGCAAGGAAATCACGTGGGGCGAACTGTACGTCGGGCCGGTGAGCGCCTTTGCCGAGGCGGGGTTCGTTGAGGTCGCGGCGCCGTCGAAGCGGCGGCGCGTGATGCGGCTACTCCTCCAGGAGCTTCCTGAATGACTCGTCTTGGACCCCAGCCAGAGCTCCGGTGATCTTGGCCTTGAGCGCGGCCTTGTCCTTCGCGGTCACGCCGGGCTTGCTCAACTTCGCCCGGCTCGCGAGGACGTCGCGCATCAGGCTCACGTCGTTGTAGACGGCGAACGCCTCTGAGACGTCCTGCGGCCCGGCCGCGGGCCGTGAGAAGAAGTCCTCAGTGAGCTCTGCCGAGAGGGCGGCCGCCTTCCAGGCGGCGAGCGAGGGAGACTCGGCCCCGCTCGCGACGACGAGGACGTAGGCCGGGCCGTCGAGCACCTCGGTCTTGGTGCCCTTGTAGACGAGCCTCTGCGCCTGGGAGTCCACCTCGTAGTGTTCCCCCCGATCCTCGAAGCTCGTCTGGAGGCGGTTCTGCGACGCGCTTCGGAACTTCCCCTGGTCGTCGTCCGAAAGGAAGAGCAGGTAGCCCGCCTCACGAGGGGCGGCTCCCTCCAGGGCGAAGACGAGTTCGTCGGAGGCGGCCCAGGTATTGTCGCCACTGTCGACCAGGCGATTCACCACGGTGGTCACCAGTTTGACGGCCTGATCCGCCGCATAGATGAGTGCCGACGTTTGGGGTCCGAAGGAAGTGGCGAAGACGGGCAGGCCCGCCGTCTTGACGATGGCCTCGCGCCACGTGTCGACCAGTCTCTTGTCGAACTTGTCGTAGTTCAGGCTCACGGTGACCTTGAGAGCCTCATCCGTGAGGCCCGGCGTGTAGTAGAGAACCTCCGAGCCCTCCACTGCGCCGCGCGTCTCGGCGTGTTGCCCGGGCGTGAGTTCATCCCAGAAGAAGTTCAGGGCCAGTGGGCCGGCGCCGGCCTCCAGCGCGGGCTTGAGCCGAGAGGTGAGAACCGCGCGCCCCTTCGGCACGTTGCTCCCCGGGAAGACGCTCATGATCCGGATCAGGAGCGGACCTCCCATGCGAATGGGAGAGAGCTTTGCCGCGCCGTGGCCCGGCTCGCCGTCATCGATCGGGACGACCTCTTCTACGCGACGCGCCACCTTGCTCCGACGCGCCATACCGTCACCAAAGTCCCGCCCGCCAACTGAGTTTGTCATCTGACTATCCGTCCCCATCGAGAAGCCCCCTGGCTCGAGTTTGCTCCATCGGCGAGGAGCCACGCAAGAGGGTCAACTGCCAGCACGAGGCGGCGGAAGACCCGGGAAATCCACTAGGGCGCCTCCCCGATGCGCGGCGGCCTCGAGACCGTCGGGTACATGATCACCGCGGCCGGGTGGCTCCTGCTGATCCCCCTGGCCGCCTCGGCGGCCGCCCGCGCCGACGGTTCGGCGCTTGCGCCGCTCGCCGACGCGCTTGTCGCCGCGGAGGGTATCGGCAGCGTCGGGACGATCGTCTTCGTCATGGGCGCCGCGATGTTCTACCTGCTCCTGTGGCGGGCCCGCCTGGTGCCCCGATGGCTCTCCGGCTGGGGCCTCGTGGCCCTCGCTCCCTACCTTGTCGCGGTGCCACTCACGATCTTCGGGGCGCTGGAGGCGCAGTCGTCGGTGGTCGTCGGGCTCAACATCCCCCTGGCGCTTCAGGAAATGGTGCTCGCCGTGTGGCTCATCGCGAAGGGCTTCCGCGAGGTGCCCGCGGAGGCCTGACGGTCGCGGCGGGCAACTCGGCGCCGGTCAACCGCGCCACCCGGGGCGGGGTCTTCGACGCGCGGTCGGACGCCAGCCTTCGTAGACTGTCGCATGGCCCGCCTGACGCGGGCCCCGACGTTGGGCGGAGCGTGGCTATGGGCCTGTTCGGAAAGAAGAAGGATTACACCGAGTTGGCGCTCGAGGAGGCGCGTGGCGTGGACGCGGCCGACGCCCTAGAGGGGGCCGCCCCGGAGGTTCCGGCCGAGCCCAAGCGAACCGAGGTGAAGAGTCTCTCGTTCAAGAGATCCTTCACCACGTCTTCCTTGGGGGGTCGGGCCGTCGAGGCGTTGATGGACAAGGCGTTCGAGGGTGCCCTGATGGACGCGAGCAAGGCGGCGCCGGGAGAGTCCGTGAGCGTCACGACCGTCCGGCACTGGGGTGCGGACGATGCCCAAATGGGGGACGCGATGGCCGCGTTGGGCTGGGGGCCAAACGCGCCGCTGCAGTTACCCGGAGCGGGACCTCAAGAGCCCGACACTGGCTTTTCGGCGGCGCTCGATGCCATTGAGCGTGACTACAGGGGGAAGCCCGTCGCCGACGCCAAGGCTGCTATCGAGGCGGCCCTCCAAGAGCACCACCACACCGTTCCCGACCTGGTCGTGGCCATGATCGCCAAGAACGTGAGCGAGGGCACGTCCATCGACGTGAAGTTTGGTGGCTCGCCCCAGACTCCCTAGAGCCCCGTCATCTTCTTGAGCGCCTCCGGGTACCGCTCCCCCACGATCACCACGGCCTGAGACGCGGCTTCGATCTCCGCGAGGTCGTCGGGCGTCAGAACGACGTCCACGGACCCGTTGTTCTCCCTGAGCCGGTCCATGTGGCGCGTCCCGGGGATCGGGACGATCCACGGCTTCTGCGCCAAGAGCCACGCGAGGGCGATCTGAGCCGTCGTCGCGCCCTTCTTGGCCGCGATCTGGCCCGTCAACTCCACGAGCGCCATGTTCGCGGCCCGGTTCTCGGCGTCGAAGCGCGGCACGATGTTGCGGAAGTCGTCGTCGGCGAACTTGGTGTCCACGGAGATCTTGCCCGTCAGGAACCCCTTGCCGAGCGGGCTGAACGGCACGAAGCCGATGCCGAGTTCCTCGAGCATCGGGATGATCTCCTTCTCCGGGTCCCGCTCCCACAGGGAGTACTCGCTCTGCAGCGCGGTGACGGGCTGGACGGCGTGGGCGCGCCGGATGGTCGCGGCGCCGGCCTCGGACATGCCGAAGTGCCGCACCTTGCCGGCCTCGATCAGCTCGCGCACGGCGCCGGCGACGTCCTCGATCGGCACGTTCGGGTCCACGCGGTGCTGGTAAAACAGGTCGATCGTGTCGATCCCGAGGCGCGCGAGGGATTCGTCGGCCACCTGCTTGATGTGTTCGGGGCGACTGTTGACGGTGCGCCCCTTGCCGTCGGGCGTCTTGGCGAAGCCGAACTTGGTGGCGATGACGACGCGGTCGCGGACGGGCCGGAGCGCCTCGCCGACGAGCAGCTCGTTGTGGAACGGGCCGTAGACCTCGGCGGTGTCGAAGAACGTGACGCCGAGTTCCACGGCGTCGCGCAGGAGCTGGATGTTGGCGTCGCGGTCGGGGCCGGGGCCGTAGCTCTGGCTCATGCCCATGCAACCGAAGCCGAGGGCGGAGACCTCGAGGCCGGAGACGCCGGTCCCGAGTGTTCTGGTTTCCATGGGGGCATCGTCCCACCCGGCCCGCATCTCGTTCAACGCGGGGCGTCCCGCGCCTAGATCAGGGTGGCGCTCGCGAGGGAGATTTCGACGCCGGCGAGCGCCTTCGAGACCGGGCACTCGGCCTTGGCTTTGGCGGCGAAGGCCTCGAACTGCTTGGCATCCACGCCGGGGACGTCGCCGACGACGGTGATGACGCTCGTCGTGATGCCCGTGCCGGGAATGAAGGTCACGGCGACATCGGCGTCGAGCCGCGCGGGCGGCGTTCCGTTCTTGCCGAGCTCGTTCGACAGCGCCATGCAGTAGCACGAGGCATGGGCGGCCGCGAGGAGCTCCTCCGGCGTGGTGGCGGTGGCGCTACCCTCGGCGCGGGCGTTCCAGGTGATAGGGACCTCGGGAATTGCGGACGAGGCGGTTTGGGCGGTCCCCGCCCCGGTGGCGAGGTCGCCGGACCACCATGCGTGGGCCGAACTTGTTGCGGTCATGATTGCGCTCCCTTGTCTCGTGGTCCTCCTAGGCCCATGGAACCACCGAGTTGCGCGAGATGGTCAACGTGTTGACCAATCCGAACATCGTTGGTGTCCGCTCGCCGCGTCCCGTCGGCGATCGGTGGCGCCGTACCCCGCGCCCACTGCACTCAAGACCACGAATATTCCCATCCGTGGGAATAATGGGCTATGCTCGGCCCATGACCTCCGTCGACCTCCTCCTCCACCCGGTCCGGTTGCGCATCGTGCAGACGTTCCTGGGCGGGCGCGAATTGACGACCGCGCAGGTGGCGGCGGAGTTGGCCGACGTGCCCGCGAGCGGGCTGTATCGCCACCTGGCGTTGCTGACGGACGCTGGCGTCCTCACCGTGGTTGCGGAGCGCCGTGTGCGCGGCACCGTGGAGCGCCGATACGCCCTTCGCCTGGAGAATGCGCGCCTGGGCGACAAGGATCTCGCGGCGATGAGCCGCGAGGACCATGCGCAGGCATTCGCGACCTTCGTTGCCGGCCTGCTCTCCGCGTACGAACAGTACCTCTCCGCCGGTCAACCGGACCTGGTTCGCGACGGAGTCAGCTACTCCATGAACGCGCTGTGGCTCGACGACGAGGAGTACCTCCAGTACCTTCGCGATCTCGCGGCGGTTGCGGCGCCGCGGGCGCAACTTGGGCCCGCCCCGGGCCGACGGCGACGGCGACTCGTCGCGAACATTTTCATGCCGCTGGCTGGCGAACACGACCATAAGGAGACAGACCATGCCTGAGCACAACCCCAACGAGCAAGCGGTGACCTTCGCGTCCGCAGGGCTCCGCTTGTCCGGAACGCTGACCACCCCCGGCGCCGACGGTCACTCCCCCGCCGACGCCCACCTCCCTGCCAACGCCCCCTCCCCGGCCGTCATGCTGCTGCCGGGCTCGGGTCGCACGGACCGCGACGACAACGCGAAGGTCATGGCGCTCAACCTGTTCCCGGAACTCGTCGCCGAACTGTCGACCATCGGATTTGCGACCTTCCGCTACGACAAGCGCGGCGTCGGATCAAGCGAGGGCGACTACTTCGCCACCGGCTTCGACGACCAACTCGCCGACGCCTCCGCCGCCGTCGCGTGGCTCGCCGGTCGACCCGAGGTTGATCCGAAACGGATCTTCGTCTTGGGCCACAGCGAGGGCGCGATGAACGCCGTGCGGCTCGCCGCCGGCGCGGCAGGCGCTGGCACGGCAGCCGTTGCCGGGATCGTCCTGCTGGGGGGGTCGGCGAAGACCGGAGAAGAGACGATGCTGTGGCAGGGTCATCAGATCGCCCCAACGATCACCGGGTTCAACAAGCTCATCATCAACCTCCTGCGCATCGACGTCGTCAAATCGCAGGTGAAGGGCATCAATCGCCTCAAGGCAACGTCGACGGACGTGGCGCGCATGCAGGGGCAGAGGATCAACGCGAAATGGGTGCGGGAGTTCCTCGCCTATGACCCCGTCCCCGACCTCGCCAAGGTGCATGTTCCCGTCCTCGCGATCACCGGCGCGAACGACATCCAGGTTGACCCGGACGACCTGCGGCTCATGGCGGAACTCATTCCCGCCGACGTCGAGTCGCACGTCGTGCCGGACGTGACCCACCTGTTTCGCTCCGATCCCTCGCGCGCCGGCCTCAAGGACTACAAGAAGCAAACCAAGCGCCCCGTCGATCCACGCGTGGTCGGTTATGTGACGGCGTGGCTGAAGGGACACGCGCGTGGCTGACATCGCTCGGCGGGGCGCCGACGTCGTGGTCACACTCACGGACGACGAGAAGCGGTGGGCGGTCCGGCGTGAGGTTGCGGTCCCCCTGTCGTCCGTTCAGAGCATGGAGACGGTGACGGATCCGATCCGCGAGATCCACGGACTGAGTCCCCGCACCTTCAACATGGTCGGGATCTACCTGCCGGGACGTCTCGCCATCGGCACGTTCTTCGCGGGTTTCCGACGCAAGAAGACGTTCGCGGCCGTCAGCGGGGACA
>JADGOS010000098.1 GCA_017882825.1 Demequinaceae bacterium
GCCCTCGAACGTGAACTCGCCGGCGTCGCCCGACCCGATGGCGTCGACCTTGACCGTCTGGCCCGCGACGAGGTCCCCGAAGAGGATCTTCTCGGACAGGTGATCCTCGATGTCTCGCTGGATGGCGCGGCGAAGGGGCCGCGCGCCCAGGACGGGGTCGTAGCCCTTCTCGGCGAGCAGCCTCTTGGCGGCATCGGTAAGCACGAGCGACATGTCCTTGTCGCGCATCCTCTCGTCAAGGCGCGCGATCATCAGATCCACGATCTGGATGATCTCGTCCTGCGTGAGTTGCGGGAACACCACGACGTTGTCGACGCGGTTGAGGAACTCCGGCTTGAAGTGATCCTTGAGTTTGGAGTTCACAAGCTTGACCATGGCGTCGTACGTGTGGCCACCCTCGTGGGCGACGGAGAAGCCCGTCACCTGACGCTTGGAGATGAGGTCGGCACCAAGGTTCGTCGTCATGATGATGACGGTGTTCTTGAAGTTGATCTCGCGCCCCTGGGCGTCGGTAAGCTTGCCATCCTCGAGGATCTGAAGAAGCGTGTTGAAGATGTCGGGGTGGGCCTTCTCGACCTCGTCGAAGAGGACGACGCTGAACGGCTTGCGGCGCACCTTCTCGGTGAGCTGGCCGCCCTCTTCGAAGCCGACGTATCCGGGGGGGGCGCCGAAGAGACGCGCGACCGTGTGCTTCTCCGAGTATTCGGACATGTCGAGCGTGACGAGCGCGCTCTCGTCGCCGAAGAGGAACTCGGCGAGCGCCTTGGCGAGCTCGGTCTTGCCGACGCCCGTGGGGCCAGCAAAGATGAACGAGCCACCGGGACGCTTGGGGTCCTTGAGCCCGGCGCGCGTGCGGCGGATCGCCTGGGAGAGAACCTTGATGGCCGCGTCCTGGCCGACGACGCGCTTGTGGAGCTCCTCTTCCATGTGCAGGAGGCGGGCGGACTCGTCGCTAGAGACGCGGGCAACCGGGACGCCGGTGGACATAGACAACACCTCGGCGATCAGGTCCTCGTCCACGACCGCGGCAACGTCGAGGTCTCCGGACTTCCAGGCCTCTTCCTTCTCCGCGCGCTCCTCGGTCAGGTGGCGTTCGACGTCGCGGAGCTTCGCGGCCTTCTCGAAGTCCTGCTCGTCGATCGCGCCTTCCTTGTCGCGTCGAACGTTCGCGATCTTCTCGTCCAACTCACGCAGTTCGGGCGGAGAGGTCATGCGCCGGATGCGAAGGCGCGCCCCCGCCTCGTCGATCAGGTCGATCGCCTTGTCCGGCAGGAACCGGTCGCTGATGTAGCGGTCGGCCATCTGGGCGGCGGCAACGATCGCGTCGTCCGTGATCGTGACGCGGTGGAAGGCCTCGTAGCGATCCCGAAGGCCCTTGAGGATCTCGATCGTGTGCGCGAGCTCGGGCTCCGCAACCTGGATCGGCTGGAACCGGCGCTCGAGCGCGGGGTCCTTCTCGACGTGCTTGCGGTACTCGTCCAGCGTGGTGGCGCCGATGGTCTGGAGCTCGCCGCGGGCGAGCATCGGCTTGAGAATGCTGGCCGCGTCGATGGCGCCCTCGGCCGCTCCAGCGCCCACCAGGGTGTGGATCTCGTCGATGAAGAGAATGATGTCGCCGCGGGTGCGGATCTCCTTGAGGACCTTCTTGAGGCGCTCTTCGAAGTCACCGCGGTAGCGGGACCCGGCGACCAGCGAACCGAGGTCGAGCGTGTAGAGGTGCTTGTCCTTGAGCGTCTCGGGAACGTCGCCGCGAACGATCGCCTGCGCGAGGCCCTCGACGATGGCGGTCTTGCCGACGCCCGGCTCGCCAATCAGAACGGGGTTGTTCTTCGTCCTGCGGCTCAGCACCTGCATGACGCGTTCCATGGTCAGCTCTCGCCCGATGACCGGGTCGAGTTTGCCCTCGCGCGCGGCCTGGGTGAGGTTTCGCCCGAACTGGTCGAGGACGGTCGAGCCAGCGGGCGTGCCCTCCGAGGGGCCGCTCCCGCCGGTGGCGATGGGGTCTTTGCCCTCGTAGCCGGAGAGGAGTTGGATGACCTGCTGGCGCACCCCGCCGAGGTCGGCGCCCAACTTGCCGAGGACCTGCGCGGCGACGCCCTCTCCCTCGCGAATGAGGCCAAGGAGGATGTGCTCGGTTCCGATGTAGTTGTGGCCGAGTTGGAGGGCTTCGCGCAACGAGAGTTCCAGGACCTTCTTGGCGCGGGGGGTGAACGGGATGTGGCCGGAGGGCGCGTGAGAACCCTCGCCGATGATCTCCTGCACCTGTTCGCGGACGCCATTGAGGGAGATGTCCATGGCCTCAAGGGCCTTGGCGGCGACGCCCTCGCCCTCGCGCACGAGGCCGAGGAGGATGTGTTCCGTCCCGATGTAGTTGTGGTTGAGCATGCGCGCCTCTTCTTGGGCGAGCACGACCACTCGACGGGCTCGATCGGTGAACCGTTCGAACATGGTTGCCTCCTCGGTGTCCGGTGACGAGGCCGGACCTGTTCTCAGGCTAACCACCGGGGGGGTGGGGGCATGCCCATGTTCGCCACAGGCGTGACGGTGCACCGACGGGAGTGGCGGGGGTCCCGACGGGGTCGCGGGCGGCTACGAGTCGAGAATCACGGTGACGGGGCCGTCGTTCACGAACTCGACAGCCATGTGCGCGCCGAAGACTCCCGTGCCCACCTGGAGGCCCCGACCGCGCAGGTCCGCCGCGACGGCCTCGACGAGCGGTTCGGCCACCTCGCGCGGCGCGGCTCCGTTCCAGGACGGACGGCGCCCTTTGCGCGTGTCGGCGTAGAGCGTGAATTGGCTGATCACGATGATGGGGGCGCCGGCGTCGGCCGCAGACGTCTCGTCCGTGAGGATGCGCAATTCGGCGATCTTCCTAGCGATGGCGCGGGCTTCGCCGTCGGTGTCTCCGTGCGTCACTCCGACGAGCGCCACGAGGCCTTCGCGATCGAAGGAGGCCACCACGCGCCCCTGGACGGAAACGGAGGCGCGAGAGGCCCGCTGGAGGACGACGCGCACGAAGGCCTGGCCCTACCAGCCGCCGCGGCGATCGCGCCCTTGCCGCGGCGTCCGTCCGATGGCACGAAGAGCGGGCCGTACTCCTGCGGCATAGACGGCCGCGGCGGCGATGGCCGCGAGGCCGAGGAACCCGAGCGCGCTCGCGAGAGCGAGTCCCAGCGGGTAGGGGAGGGTAAGGAAGCCGATCACGGTCGCACCGGCGAGCAGCCATGCCCAGAGGGTCCTGGTCTGCTTGCCGGCGGCGGCATACGCCGAGGGTGGGTACCGGAGCGCGTCGATCAGGGCCCACACCTCGAAGACGAAGGCGCCAACGGAGATGACGAACACGACACCTTGCTGAATGGATCCGAAGAGCATCGAACCAGCCTTCCTGTGCCGGGCGCATATGCAGTGAGGCCCTGTATCCATGGAGACCGCGTGTGCACTGAGACCCAGTGCACTGGGACCTACCGTACAACCGCGACGGGTCGGGAGGGTCAGGGTTCCAGGTCCCCGCCGTCGGCCGCGCATCCGCGTCCCAGCAGGAGCCCCTTCGCGGTGGGTCCGGGTGCCGGCGGTCGGTCTGCCGAGGTCCCCCCGGGCGCGACGACTACCTCCTGGGCGGCGGCGATCGGGCCGGCATCCGACTCCACCGCGAGCGTCTCGGATGGATCGGTGGAGCGCTTCACCAGCGCGAGCGCGATGGGGCCCGCCTCGTGGTGGCGCGCGGCCGACGTCACGCGACCGACGGCGACGTCGCCCGACATCACCGCGGCACCCGACGCTGGCAGCCCGTGGCCGGAGCCGTCGAGGTGAAGCATGACCAACCTTCGCGGGGGGCGGCCGACGTTGTGGACCTTCGCGACGGTCTCCTGCCCCCGGTAGCAGCCCTTGTGCAGGTGCACGGCGGTCCGCAGCCAATCGAGTTCATGGGGAAGCGTAGTGGTGTCGACCTCGGCCGCGGCGCGCGGCCGCCAGGCGGCGATGCGCAGCGCCTCGGAGGCCCAGGTTCCCGCTGGCGTCCAACCGGCGCCCATCCTGGACTGCGCCTCGGCCTCCAACTCGTCGCGTGGAACCACCACGAGCCTCCACGCGCGGGCTCGCCCCGGATGCGCGTCGGTCGGTGGGCCGTACCTCGTCCCGCCCGCCGTCACTCCTGGCCACGGGTCAACCCACGTGATGGGTTCGCCTGGCGCGGCTTCCGCCGCGATGGGTTCGCCGATCGCGGCCCAGGCATCGGTGACGTTGGCCACCTCGACCCGAAGCATGAACCGCATCTTCTCCAGGTGGGCCGCAAGTGCCTCTGCGGTCTCGGTGATGAGCCACGCGGTCTCGCCATCGTCGACGACGGCCGCGACGTGCTCGATGCGACCCTGAGGGCTGAGGATCATCGTCTCGACCCCCGCGCCAGGGGCGAGGGAGCGCAGGTCCTGCGAAGACAGCGAATGGAGCCACGTGAGACGGTCGGGCCCGGTAACCGTGATGATCCCCAGGTGGGACTGGTCGACGAACGCCCGGCCGTCGGCGAGCGCGCGTTGCTCCGCCGCCGGATCACCGTAGTGCCACGCCACGCCCGCGTCGATTCCCGAACCCTCTACCGCGCCGGGAAGGGCGAGGAGGGGGCTCGCGACGGTCGGGGCGTGGGGCACACCGGTAGAACGTTCGCGGGGCATGGGCGATTCCTAGGCTGGCACTCGCACCAGGCGGGCGGACGCGTAGGAGGCCAGTTCCTGCCCGAAGGCGGCGAGATCCCACGCCCACAGCAGGTCGCCGTCCACGAGTCCATACATCCGGGTGGCGGCCGCCATGTCGGCGCCCGACGCGGTCCGGGCCATCAGATCGGTCGCGAGGTCGATGCGCCCGTTGCCGACCGTGCCGAGGTAAAGCGAGAGGACGCCGGACGCGTCGGCGATGAGAGCCTCGACCGGATGCTGTCCCGACGCGAGGTCGCTCTCCTCGGGCCCCGGGGAGGGAACGCGCCAGAAGCCCAACTCGGAGGCCCAGACGCGCCCCTCGCCTCCGTCCGTGCCGCGCGTCGACATGACCGAGGTGTAGCGCAAGTACGGTCCTCCGTCGTGATCGAAGACGACCGTCTGGACGACGTCGAGGTGAGGGATCTCGGGGTAGTCGATGACCCCCGCTCCGGTCCACCGGCCGACGAGCCAGGCAAGCGGGTACGCCTCGGGCGCAAGCCCGTCGGGAAACGCGAAGGTCACGTTCGCGATCCGCGGAGCATCCTCCACGCGACGATTCCGCACACCCAGGCCGTCGCGGCGAAGGAACTGATCCCCAGCACGGCAAACGTGATCTCGAGGGCGCTCATGCACCCATCCTAGCGGGGTGGTTAGGCGGCCCGTGGAGCCCGCATCCGCGCGAGGAGGAGGTAGATCTCGCAACCGAGGCAGAAGCCGAAGGCCGAGTTCAGGAACGACGCCCCGAGAAGGAAGCCCGCGAAGATGAAGAAGCCGAGGGTGACCCCCGCCAAGCCGAAAGCCGTAGCCAGGACGGCGCAGATCAGCCCGATCAACTGGGCGAAGCGCGGCGGCCGGAAGGACTCGGTTGCCCTGGGGGCGCCGATGCGCGGCCGAATGAGGGTCTTGAACAGGAACGACTGAAGGGTTGCCTGCGGCCCCACGGTCGCGCCCGGAATGAACATCGCGGTCAGCACGGCGAAGGTGGTCGTCCCGGCCGTACCGGAGCCCAGGACAATGCCGACGATCGCGATGATGGCGGTGATGCCCGCGCCGATGCGATACCCGCGCGGGTCAATCTGGACGTCCTTCACGGACGCTGAAGTCGTGGACATGGTTTCCTCCCAGGAATCTCGAGCTAGATCGAGTAGTCGGTCGAGGGCGGCGGTGCCGCCTCGAGCGCCTCTCGCGCGCGTGCCTCCGAGGGTGCCCCGGAAATCCGCGCAACCACGACGCCCTCGTGGTTGAGGATCAGGGTAGTCGGTGTCCGGAGGATGCCGAACTCCCTGACAAGATCAAGGCGCGCCTCGGCGTCGATTTCGACATGCGCGACGCCTTTCTCCGCGGCCGCGACCCGCGAAAGTAGGACGGCCGTCGGGGGGCACTTCGCGCAGGTCGAGGTCGAGAACTGCACGAAGGTCGCGCGGAAGCCGCGCCGGGCCCCAAGGTGCGCCGACGAAACCGCTCCCGGCGGATCGACGACGCGAGTCACGCGCCCCTCGCGCCGCCCCCACCACACGGCGAAGGCGCTGGCTCCGCCGAGCAATACGAGTACGGCGAT
>JADGOS010000099.1 GCA_017882825.1 Demequinaceae bacterium
TCGTCGTTCACGGTGCCGGTATCGAGAGATCGCCGGTCGCCGTGGAGCCCAATCTCGACCGCCTTCGAAATGTCCTGGGGAATTCCGAGGTTCTTGGCGAGCAGGTTCCCGGTCCCCGCGGGCAGGATCGCCACGACTGCGCCGGTTTCGGCGACCGCGTCGATGCAGCGCTGGACCGTTCCGTCGCCACCCCACACGAAGATGACGTCGGCACCTTCGGCCATCGCCTGGTGCGCGGCCTTCGACGCCTTACAGTTCTCGGAGAGTTCGTACCACAGAGGCTCGGGGAACCCCGCCTCGTCAAGCACGCGGCGCAATTCATCAAGACCCCCGCCGAACGACTTCCCTGGGTTGGCGATGACGGCTACGGTTGCCATGATTTCTCCCTCTAGCGCCGCTGGTCTATTGGTCGAGCACGTGACCGCGCTGGCACCCGGCGGCGCGCGGCGCGGTGGGCGTCACGCAACAGCCGGGGTCATGCGCGGTCGTGATGTTGGCCGAGGTCCGGGGATCGCAGCCAGCGCGTCTACCAGTAGTGCTTGCGGCCACCAATGGCCCGACCGGAGGCGCCCAGGATCGCCAGGATGAGGCCCACGACGACGAGGACCCCGCCGATGATTACGAGGAGGTGCATCGGGACGAGGAGCCCGATGACGAGCAAGATGATACCGAGGATGATCATGGTGACTCCATAGTGTCGTGGCCCCGTTTCGGGGCCGGTGTGCCGAGGGTGTTGCGGGACGGCGATGGAGAGTCCGGACCGGCCCGTCTCGAGGCGGACAAGCCGACTCGCTGCCGTAGATCTACGGTGTAGGTCGAATCTAACCCGGCGGGTGTGTCGCTGTCAATGCGTAGCGCTACATCATGGGTATACGCTGTAGCGATAGTCCCCCGCACGAGATCGCTATGGGGTGGAGGAGCGCAACGTGACACCTCGCACCACGGGAAGAACTCGAGACTCCTCGGGCCTGAGCCGCGAGTCAACTCTGCGCGCCGCGCTCGCGATCATCGACGCGGACGGCGTCGAGGCGCTGTCGATGCGCCGACTTGGCCACGCGCTTGATCGCGACCCGATGTCGCTTTACCGCTACGCGGGCACCAAGGCCGAGCTTCTCGACGGCGTCGTCGAAGCGGTCTTGGCGGAGTTGTCCGTGGACACCACCGACGGCGATTGGGCGACCCAGCTCCGCACCGTCGCCCGCCATTTCAGGGCGCTCGCCCTCGCGCATCCGAACGTGGTGCCGCTCCTGGTCACGCGGCCGTTGGCCACCCCGATCTCCATGCGGCCGTTGGGCACCTTGCGACCGCTGGAGGCCATCCTCGAGCTTCTCATCAACGCCGGCTTCTCCGAGGTCGAGGCCCTGCACGTCTACCGCTCGTTCTACGGCTTCATCCAGGGCCACGTCCTGAATGAACTCCAGGAGGTCGTGGAGAACCAGGACGAGACCGACGACCTGCTGCGCCTCGGCCTGCACCGGTTGCCCATACGCGAGTTCCCTCGCCTTCGCAGCCTCGCGCCCGCCCTAGTCGCCTACGACGGGGCCGCCGAACTCGAGCGAGGCATGGACATCCTGCTCACGGGCCTGAAGGCTCAGTTGCACCCCTCCACCCCTCCCGCGGCGTAGACGAGCGCGCAGTCGGCCGAGCGTGGCTGGCGCTGGTCCCGCAAGTCGCCGCCTACGGCACGGGAGACTTGGGAGGAGGGTTGCGCGACGAGAGCGGGAGTGGCGATGGCTGACGGGTTTGAGACAACCATGTGGGAGGCCGCCGCACTGCTCTTCGACAACGACGGCGTGCTCGTCGACTCCAATGCCGCGGGCGAGGCCGCGTGGCGGGAGTGGGCCCTGGCGTATGGCCTCGAACCCGCCGAAGTTCTCGCGGGGATCCACGGGCGCCGCTCCGTCGAGACCGTGGCGCTCTTCGTGGCCGCGGACCGGGTCGCCGCCGCGACCGCCCATATCGACGCCCTCGAACTCTTCGCCGCCTCCCAGACGAAGTCGCTCCCGGGCGCCGCGGAGTTGTTCGGCCAGGTCCCTGACGACGCGCGGGCGGTGGTGACCTCCGCTCCCCGGGCCCTGGTCCTGGCCCGGCTCACGGCCGCCGGGATCCCCGTGCCGGCCGTCATCGTCACTTCGGAGGACGTCGAAGCAGGGAAGCCCGCGCCGGACCCCTACCTCCTCGCGGCCGCGCGCCTCGGGCTGAACGTGACGCAGT
The DNA here is from genome assembly GCA_017882825.1 of Demequinaceae bacterium. GTDB lineage: Bacteria > Actinomycetota > Actinomycetes > Actinomycetales > Demequinaceae > JAFGBM01. Next base: position 2,215 of record JADGOS010000099.1, read on the forward strand.
GCGTCGTCTTCGAGGACAGTGCGAACGGCATCGCCGCCGCGCTCGCCGCCGGTGCGGGGACCGTCGTGGGCGTCGGACGGTCGGCGCTCGGCCAGGGATCCGACGTGGTGATCCCGGACCTCACCGCCGCGCGGTGGACGGGGGCGGGCGTGGAGGTCTCGCGAACGATCGAGCGCGGCGGGCGGCGACGCGGCGCCGCGGGCGAGGGTCCCGGCGCGCCTCTGGCACAATATCGAGCGTGACGACTTCGGGTCTTGAGGTTGACGGGCTAAACAAGTCGTATGGCGCCGTCCGGGCGCTCCAAGACTGCTCCTTCGAGGTCAAGCCAGGCGAGGTCTTTGGCTTCGTCGGCTCCAACGGGGCGGGCAAGACCACCGCCATGCGCATCATGCTCGGCGTGCTCGCCGCGGATTCCGGCGAGGTGCGGTGGCAGGGCCGCCCGCTCGACGCCGAGGTGCGCAGCCGCGTCGGCTACATGCCCGAGGAGCGTGGCCTCTACCCCAAGATGAAGGTCGGCGAACAGCTCGTCTACCTCGCGCGCCTTCACGGAATGTCCCACGCCGACGCCGTCGCGGCCGTGGAGCGCTGGACCGATCGCCTCGGCGTCGGGGCGCGGCGCGGCGACGCCGTCATGAAGCTCTCGCTCGGAAACCAGCAGCGGGTGCAGCTCGCCGCCGCGCTTGCCCACGACCCCTCGATCCTCGTCCTCGACGAGCCGTTCTCCGGGCTCGACCCCGTCGCCGTCGACGTGATGAGCGCGGTGCTGCGGGAGAAGGCCGACGCCGGCGTTCCCGTGGTCTTCTCGTCCCACCAGCTCGACCTGGTCGAGCGGATCTGCGACCGGGTCGGGATCATCCGGTCGGGGCACATGGAGGCGATCGGCACGGTCGACGAGCTTCGCGTGACAGACCACCCCCAGTGGCGGATCGTCTTCGATGGCGACGTCGCGGCCCTCCGCACCTGGATCGGGACGGTCAAGGGAGTCCGGGTGCTCACGCCCGCCAACGCGCCTGCCGCCGCCAAGGGCACCGACGCGCGTGGTTTCGACAAGCGGGGTTCGGACGCTGACGCGAAGGACGCGGTCGTGAAGGACACCGTGGTCTTCGAGGACGACGGGACCCGCCCCGGAGTCGAGCAGGAGGTCCTCAAGGGCGCGGTCGCGCGCGGCGCCGTCCGGGAGTACTCCCTGGTTCGGCCGTCGCTCGTTGACCTGTTCCGACACATCGTCTCGGCCGAGGGGGTGGTGGCATGAACGCGGCCCGGGTCGTCCGGCTGGTCTTCGCGCGCGAGCTCAAGGCCCGCATGCTGACCAAGGCGAACATCATCTCGCTCGCGGTCATGCTCGCCCTCATCCTCGGCGGCACCATCACGGCGCGCATCCTCATGGACCGCTCCGACACGGTCCCGACGGTCAGCATCGCGCTCGACGCCGCGGCGGCGGACCTCGGGCCGTACCTTGCCACGACCGCCCAGCAGTCCGGCGTCCAACTCGCGCTGACCACGATGTCCGAGGCCGACGCGCGAGCGGTGCTCGACGGCACGGCTCCTAAGGCGACGCCCGCGCCCACCGTTGGTGGGAAACCCGGGGCCGCCGCCACCCCCAAGCTCGAGGCCTTCGTCGGCGGCGCGGCCTCCTCCCCCGTCGTCATCGTCGGGAACCCCAACGACCTCCGGCTTCACGACATCATCTCCGGCGCGCTTCAGACGCGGGCGCTCGACGGTGCCGTCAAGGCGATCGGCGGTAACCTCTCCTCGATCACCGCGGCCCTGGCACAGGCGCAGCCGACGTTCGAATCGACCGGCACCCCGGACTCCGTCAAGTACGGCCCGGCGTACGGCGTCGCGATGGTCGCGACGATCCTGCTACTCATCAGCCTCATCACGAGCGCCCAGATGATCGCGATGGGCGTGGTCGAGGAGAAGAGCTCGCGAGTCGTGGAGATCCTGCTCGCGACGATCCGCCCCACCCAGCTCCTCGCGGGAAAGATCCTCGGCGTCGGCGCGTATGGGCTGTTCCAGGTCGCGTTCCTCGGCAGCGCGCTCGCGGGCTCGCTCGTCGCGCTCGGGGTGGTGGGCTCGATCCCGATCAACCTCGGGTGGACGCTCGCCAGCCTCGTGATGTGGTTCGTCCTGGGCTACACGATCTTCGCTCTGCTGTTTGGCGCGTTCGCCTCGCTCGTGTCGCGCCAGGAGGACATCGGCGCGGTGACGACGCCGCTCACCTTCCTGGTGATCGGCCCGTACTACCTCGCGGTGTTCCTGGTCCCGGCACAGCCCGACTCGACTCTGGTGCGCGTGCTTTCCGAGGTCCCCATCTTCGCGCCGTTCATGATGCCGATGCGCACCGCGCTCGGCACCGTTCCCGGGTGGGAGATTGGGCTCGCGGTGGCGCTCGCGGTCGCGACGATTCCGGCAGTTGTGTGGGTCGCGGGGCGCATGTACCAGCGCGGCGTGCTCCACATGGGCGGGCGGCTCAAGTTCGGCGAGGCGCTGCGCAAGAGCGTGTAGGGGTCAACTTGGGGTCGCAGCGCGCGACCCTTACCGGTAGATCTCCTTGCGGTGGCCGACCGCAACGACCCACACGCGGAGCGTGCGGTCCACGATCTCGTAGACGATCCGGTAGTCGCCGGTGCGGACCCGCCACGCTCCCCCGCTCCCGACGAGCATCGTCGCGGCGGGCGGCCGAGGGTTGAACGCGAGCAGGTCGATCGCCGCGCTGACGCGCCGCCTGGCTGGAGGGTCAAGCTTGGAAAGTTGGCGAGTGGCCCCTGCGGAAAGGCCGACCGTATACGGGGTACTCACGTGAGGCCGAGGTCGGCCTTGACTTCGTCCCACGGGATCCAGCCACCCTCGGAGCGTGCGGCCTCAAGGGCGGCAAGGTCTTCCGCGTCCTCCAACGCGGCGAGCGCGCGAGCAGCCAGGGTGGAGTCCATCAGGACCACCGCGTCGCGGCCGTTGCGCGTGATCGCAACGGGTGCGCTCTGCGCGGCGTCGATCGTCTCGCTCCAGCGCTGCCGCGCCTCGGCGGCGGAGATGCTTTCCATGTACCAAGTGTACGTAACGCACACGCAGGGTCCAGCATTGACTTGGCTGAGCCGAGCAGAGATCGAGAGGGAAAATGGCGGGTGGGCACGATCTCAGCGTGCCCGCGCGGGAGCCGCGGCTCGCTCCCTCTCCTCGCGAGGTGGACGGCGAGGCAAGCGTCCCGGCCTCGGGGCATCAGTCTCAGTCAGGACGCCGCTACCCCAGGGAGGGCACGCGGGGGGCACGGCCACGGATCGCGCGTGGGGAGCGAGGGCCCCCGGCAACCCGACCTGTCGCTAATCCACCCCCTTGCGATCTCCTCGTCGGTACACCCTGGGGAGGGCGCTCGGGAAAGGGAGTGTGACAGACTTTGCGATATCGGCGAACGACCCGAGCGGGGGCTCTGCGGGTGAAGGATTCATCAGATCGACTCATCGGGTACCTGATACTCGGGGCTATCGTGGGTGGCTTGGGAGCGTTGGTCGGATCAAGCAAAGGCCCGGGCGGTGCTGTCGCGGGTGCGTTCCTTGGGCTCACGTTGGTGTTTGGGTTGTATCTCGAATTCCGTAGTCCGTTCTAGCGTCGGCCGCTCGCGATGCCAGCCTCGAGACATCAAATGCCTACGCTCGCATCGCGTCGCTCGCGCAGAGGGCAAACGATCGCCGCCAACCCGACTACTCGCTAATACATCCCCTCAACCCGCGGCTAGCGGTGCTTCGCGGCTACCGTTGGCCGTGCGGCGAGTTCGTGGTGCGCGTAGCGTCGGGACCACAAGGGGAGCGGGTGATCGACCCATTTGGAGATCTCCGGACTCCGCTGATTCGCGTGTGCAGCCTTACGACAGAGGTTCGCCTCCACTCACAGAGAAAGAAGCGGAAATGAACTACGTGGTTCTCCAGATCATCCTGAAGGAAAAGTTCATCGGCACAGGCTCCGGTAACCTCACGGAACTGGAGGGGGCGATCA